>NZ_CAJMEH010000028.1 GCF_905212365.1 uncultured Phascolarctobacterium sp. | reverse complement strand
CCGCCGTAATACGCCTTTGGAAAATATAGAAGCGCTGGTACTGCCGCAGCTGGAGGCCTTAGGGCTGGATAAACGCTGCGTGGCCGGTATCGCTTCCGTTGATTTGAAAAAAGACGAGCAGGGGCTTTTGGCCTTTGCCCGTAAATATAATTTCCCTGCCGCTTTTTATACTGCCGGTGAGCTGAACGCGGTAGAGGGCGATTTTACGCCTTCTTCCTTTGTGCAGAGCGTGGTGGGCGTCAGCAATGTCTGCGAGCGCAGCGCTGTGAAAGACAGCGGCGGCAGGCTGCTGCTGCGCAAAACGAGCCTGAACGGCGTAACGCTGGCTGTGGCGGCAGAGGACCTGGTGCTGGATTTTGGGCATACGGGTCTTAAAACTAAGTAAGGATGGTGCAAAATGTCCAAATTATATGTTGTGGGCCTGGGCCCCGGCGGTGTTGAGCAAATGACAAAAAGAGCCTATGACGCTCTTATGGCCTGCGACGTGATTGCCGGCTACCATGTATATGTTAATCTGATAAAAGACGATTTTGCCGAGAAGGAATTTCTTTCCACCGGTATGCGCAAGGAAGTTGACCGCTGCAAGCTGGCGTTGGACGAAGCCTTAAAGGGCAAAACCGTGGCTATGATTTCCAGCGGCGACGCAGGCGTATACGGTATGGCCGGTATTATGTGTCAGGTTGCCAAGGAGCATCCGGAAATTGAAATAGAGGTTATTCCCGGTATTACCGCTGCCTGCTCCGGCGCAGCCGTTTTGGGCGCGCCCCTGATCAGCGATTTCTGCCTGATTTCCCTCAGCGATTTACTGACTCCCTGGGAAAAGATTGCTAAACGTCTGGATTGCGCTTCCAAGGCTGATTTCTGCATCTGCCTGTACAATCCGTCCAGCTTTAAGCGTCACGATTATCTGCAAAAGGCCTGCGATATTATGCTGCAGAACCAGCCGGGCACTATTCCCGCAGGGATCGTGCGCAATATTGGCCGCGAGGGCCAGTCCTATGAGCTGACCACCTTGGCAGAGCTGCGCGATAAAGAGGTGGATATGTTCTCCACCGTTATTATCGGCAATACGCAGACCGAGGTAATCAACGGCCGTTTAGTAACCCCGCGCGGTTACAAACTGGCATGAAACCGGTTATTTGGTTGATTGGCGGCACCAGCGAAGGCCGCCGCCTGATTAAGGAGCTGGCGTCCTATCCGGTGCAGCTTTTCGTCAGCGTAGCTACGCAGTACGGAGCGGCGCTGATCGAGCCTCAGGATAATTTAACCGTTGTAGCCGAGCGCATGGACGAGGCGGCTATGCGAGCCTTTCTGCACCAGCACAAGCCCGACTGCGTTATTGACGCTACCCATCCCTACGCTACGGTGGTGACGGCGACGGTGAAAGCGGCCTGCGAAAAGGAGGGCTGCCATTACCTGCGGCTGGTGCGTCCGGCAGGCGAGGGCGGCAATTATATTACCGTCCATGATTTCGGCGAGGCGGTGGAGCTGCTGAACCATTTGGAGGGCGGCATCTTTCTGACCACCGGCAGCAAAAACCTGCCGGACTTTACGGCGGTCAAGGATTATGCCGAGCGTATAGCTCTGCGTATTCTGCCCATGGAAAGCAGTCTGCAAAGCGCCTTGAGCCTGGGCTATAAGCCTGCTCATATCGTATGTATGCAGGGGCCCTTCGCCAAGGATCTGAATATCGCCATGCTGAAAAAATTCGGCAGCAAATATATGGTGACTAAGGATTCGGGCAGCGTGGGCGGCTTTGAGGAAAAGGCGGAGGCTGCGGAAGCGGCCGGAGCTAGGCTGATCGTCATTGGGCGTTCCGAACAGGAAAGCGGCGCAGGTTTTAGCGAGATAATCAATTATCTGCGTGTGCAGTATAAACAAGCCGCCGGTGATATTGTAGGAGAACATCAATGCTTAAAGTAAATATAATCGGCATCGGCCCCGGCAATCCCGATCTTTTGACCGGCGCTGCCCGTCAGGCCATTGCCGAAAGCAATATTTTGATTGGCGATAAAAGAATGCTTTCTGCCTTTGCAGAGAGCGGCAAAAAGGTATATGATACTATCAAGACCTCGGCTATTGCCGAAATTGCCGCGCAGGCCGATCCTGAAAGGGATGTGGTAGCGGTGCTGGTTTCCGGCGACGTGGGCTTTTTCAGCCTGGCCAAAACTATCAGCGGCAAGCTGCCGGACTGCGAATGCGTGCGCTACTGCGGCATCAGCAGCCTGGTGTATTTTGCCGCCAAGCTGCAAATGTCCTGGGACGACGCTAAAATCGTCAGCATGCACGGCCGACAGCAGAACCTTGTAACTGCGGTAGCGCAGAACAAAAAGGTCTTTTCCCTGACCGGCGGCGATAATTCGCCGCAAAGCCTGTGCGCACAGCTGTGCGAGCATGGCTTGGGTCATGTGCAGGTCTATGTGGGCGAAAACCTGTCCTATCCCGAAGAGAAGATTACCAGCGGCACGGCGGAACAGATTAGTGCCTTGCAGTTTCCGTCCCTGTCCGTAATGATGCTGCTTAACGAGGAGTCCGGCGGCTTTACCCCCGTAGTACACGGCTTGGCCGACGATCTGTTTTTGCGCAGCAAGGTTCCCATGACCAAGCAGGAGGTACGCAGCGTATCAATGTCTAAGCTGATGCCTAAAGCGACGGATCTGATTTATGATATCGGCGCAGGCACCGGCTCCTGCTCCATAGAGCTGGCGCTGCTGGCTAAGGAGGGCAGGGTGTGGGCCTTTGAGCGCAATCCTGTGGCAGTAGAGCTGCTGGGTAAGAACAAAGCGCTGTTCGGCGTGCAGAATCTGGAGATCGTAGCGGGCGAGGCCTTGGAAAATATTCGCTCCATGCCTGCTCCCGACTGCGTTTTCGTAGGCGGCAGCGGCGGCGATTTGTGTGAAATGCTGGACGTAATCTACGCTAAGAACAGCAGCTGTCGTGTGGTAATTAACGCCATTACGGTGGAAACGCTGGCGGAGGTTGCGGCTTACTATAAGGAGCATCAGGAGTACTCCTTGGAGATCGTCAATGTTTTTGTTGCCCGCAGCAAGCATTTGGGCAATTATAATTTGATGATGGCGCAAAATCCTGTATATGTAATGACTGCTTTGAAAAAGGAAGATTAGCATGGCTGAAATCAAGGTGCCTCGTTTTATGATTAGCGCGCCGGGCAGCGGCAGCGGCAAAACAACTATTGTCTGCGGGCTGCTTAAGGCGCTGATGGACAAAGGGCTGGCGGTCGCCGCCTTTAAATCCGGACCCGACTATATCGACCCCATGTTCCATTCCCGTGTGATCGGCGCAAAATCCCGTAATTTGGACATCTTCATGCTGGGGAAGGAAACGTCCCGCTATTTGGTGGCTAAAAACTGCCGCCGGACGGATATAGCCGTTTTTGAAGGAGCCATGGGCTATTACGACGGTATGGGTAAAACATCGGAGGCCAGCGCCTACGACTTGGCCTGTACCTGCGATACGCCCGTAGTTCTGGTGGTCAACGGCAAGGGAGCCGCCTTATCCATTGCCGCAACGATCAAGGGCTTTAAGGATTTTCGTCCTGACAGTCATATTGCGGGAGCTATCCTGAACAATGTTAATCCCATGAGCTACCTTTTCTATAAGGAGGTCATCGAGCAGGAGACTGGCGTAAAGCTTTTCGGTTATTTCCCCGTGATGCAGGACTGTAATTTTGAAAGCCGTCACCTTGGCCTGGTAACAGCCGAGGAGATTGGTGATTTGCAGCAAATTGTAGAGCGTTTGGCGGTGCAGGCGGCTAAGTCCATTGATTTGGACGGCCTTGTGGCCCTTGCACAGCAGGCCGCGCCTTTGACTTATACGCCGGTAAGCCTTGAACCGGTGGGTAAGGTTCGCGTGGCTATCGCTCAGGATAAAGCCTTTTGCTTTTATTACCAGGATGCTTTGGACCTGCTTACGGAGCTGGGAGCGGAGCTTGTTCCTTTCAGCCCCTTGACGGATAAGCATTTGCCTGCGGATTGCAGCGGACTGGTTTTGGGTGGCGGCTATCCGGAGCTTTATGCGGCACAGCTGGCCGGTAATCAGGAAATGCTGCAGGAGGTAAAGACCGCCTTGGACGGCGGTATGCCTTGCTTTGCTGAATGCGGCGGCTTTATGTATCTGCTGGAGCGCTACCGCGAGGGAGAGCATACCTATAATTGGGTAGGCGCTCTGCCGGGAGAAACGGCTATGACGAAGAAGCTGACCCGTTTTGGTTATGTACACTTAACGGCGCAGCAGGACAATGTGCTGTGCGCCAAGGGCGGCAGAATCAATGGCCATGAGTTCCATTATTCTGACAGTACCAATAACGGCAGCAGCTTTGTGGCTGCCAAGGCTTCAGGCCGCGGCAGCTGGGAATGCGCGACGGCTACGGCTGATATGTACGCTGGGTATCCGCATATTCATTTGTGGGGCAACGTGGATTTTGCCCGCAGCTTTGTAGCGCGCTGCTGCGCTTATAAGGCTGAAAAATAACGCGCTGTGAAGCGCTTTGTATGCAGTTTTGCTGCAAATTTACTGGCAAGCAATGTTTGAAGGGGATGGATCTATGTTATCATTGACCGCTATTATAGCGGGTTTCATTTTAGACTTAATATTCGGAGATCCCCATTGGCTGCCACATCCTATTTGTTTGATAGGCAACATGATCGGCTTTTTGGAGCGCAATCTGCGCAGGCTGCTGGAGCCTGGAAAATGGGCCTTGCTGTGCGGCGGCGCCTTGATGGTGGCGATAGTTCTAGTCGTCTCCTTCGCCGTACCCTACGCCATCCTGTATTGTGCAGGGCAGGTGCATCCATGGCTGCGCTGGGCTTTAGAAACCGTTATGTGCTACCAGATTTTTGCGACCAAGTGTCTGAGAGACGAGAGCATGAAGGTCTTTACCGCGCTGCAAAGCGGCGATCTGGTCGACGCCAGAGTAAAACTTTCCTGGATCGTGGGCCGCGATACGCAGAACCTGGACGAGGAGGAAGTAACTAAGGGCGCGGTGGAAACCGTAGCTGAAAATACTGCCGACGGCATTATAGCGCCTATGCTGTATATGTTTTTAGGCGGCGCGCCTTTAGCATTTTTATACAAGGGCATCAATACCATGGATTCCATGGTGGGCTATAAAAATGATAAGTTCCTGTATTTTGGACGCTGCGCGGCCAAGCTGGATGATTTGGCTAATCTGATTCCGGCGCGCATTACGGGACTGGTAATGATTCTGGCGTCGTATTTTCTTAATCTGGACACTAAAAACGCCTGGAAGATTTTCTGGCGCGACCGTTATAACCATTTAAGCCCCAATTCGGCCATGACGGAGTCGGTGACAGCCGGCGCCTTGAACATTCAGCTGGGCGGCGATCATTTTTATTTCGGCAAGCTGGTACATAAGGACACCATTGGCGACGATTTGCGTCCCGTGCGTCCTGACGATATTGCGGCGGCCAATAATCTGCTGTATATGACGGCGGTGTTGTGTCTGCTGCTGTTTTCACTGGTGTATTTGATTAATATTTTACTTTAAAGAACTGAGGGTGTAGTAATGTACAAGTATGAGCACGGCGGCGATATCTATACAGAAAAAACCACTGCTGACGGCAAGCCTTTAGTGGATTTTTCCGCCAACATCAACCCTCTTGGTTTGCCGCTGGGTGTAAAGGAAGCGATGAAAGCGGCGATCAAGGAATGCGGCAATTATCCGGATCCTTTCTGCCGCAAACTGCGGGAGGCGACAGCAGCCTATTTGAATGTGAGGCCCGAATATCTTTTCTTCGGCAATGGCGCTTCCGACCTGCTTTTCCGTCTGGCTGTTGCCTTGAAGCCGACGCGAGGCATGGTGTATGCGCCAACCTTTGCAGATTATGCCAAGGCATTGCGGGCAGTGAAATGCAATGTAAGAAATTATTATTTACTTGAAGAAAACGACTTTTTGCCTACTAAAAATATTGTCGGCAAGATGACGACGCGCACTGATATTTTTGTTATCTGCAATCCCAATAATCCTACGGGGCAGATTACCAGCCGCGCCGTTATTGAGCGGATGCTGCAAAAATGTCGCGTTATAAATTGCAAGCTTTTGGTAGACGAATGCTTTATGGATTTTGTGGCGCCGGAAAAGGCTTTCAGCGTATGCGATTTGTTGGAAGAATATCCCGAGTTGATTATTCTGAAGGCCTTTACTAAAACTTTTGCTATGCCCGGCGTCCGTTTGGGCTATTTGATGTGCTCCGATATGGAGATGCATGAAAAGCTGTATCAGAGCGGGCAGGATTGGAGCGTATCCGTGCTGGCGCAGGCAGCGGGTATTGCGGCCTTGAAGGAACAGGAATATCTGCACGAATCCATGATGCTGGTACAGGAGGAGCGTCAATACCTTATTTCCCAGCTTAAGTCGTTGGGAGCTAAGGTTTACGGCTCAGAAGCTAATTACGTCTTCTTTTATTTGTCTCAGCCGAAAAATCTTGACGGTTTACTGCGGGAGCAGGGCTATATTATTCGTTCCTGCGCTAATTATGATAATTTGGGACGGGGCTATTATCGTATTGCGGTGAAAACGAGAGTGCTGAACCGCGGTCTGATTAAAGCGATTAAGGAAGCAAAAAAGCATGCGCTCTTTATTAATTTTAATTGACGGACTGGGGGACGAGCCGATTCCGGCTTGGCAGGGGCAGACGCCCTTTGAGCGCGCCAGCCATCCGGCTATGGACGCTTTGGCGGCGGCCGGAGGCGTCAGCTACCTCAGTATATGTGAAAAGGATATTGTGCCGGAAAGCTGCAGCTGCATTCTGAGACTTTTAGGCGTAGCTAAGCAGGATATTCCCCATAACAGGGCGTATTTGGAGCTGCTGGCCCATGGCAGGGATATTTCGGAATATGAGATGGTGCTGCGCTGCAATCTGGCAGCGGTGGACGAAAACGGCATATTAGCCGCGTTCAACGGGCGGGGACTGACGGCGGCGGAAATGTGCCGTGCCGCACATGCCTGTGATAATGTGCTGAAGGATATTGAATTTATCCATCTGTCGGAATACCGCAACCTGCTCGTTATGAATAAGGAGGCAGGCGTTTTGGATTGCAATGTGCGTCCGCCGCACGAAAGCGCGGGTGGCAAAGCGGAGGAGCTGCTGGAGCCTTTGCGGCGGCAGTCCTTGTCTATCAGCTATTTTCTGAAGGAAACTAACAAGCGTTTGATTCCCTTCGCTCACGACGGCCTGCATTATGTGCTGTATCCCTGGGGCGCTTCGGCGCGTCAGGAGCTGCCCTCCTTTGCCAGTCTGCACGGACTGCGGGGTGGGGCGGTATGTAAGGCCGAAATTGTGGCGGGCATAGCCAGAGCCTTGGGTATGGAGGTATGTATTCCTCCTAAGGCTACGGGAGACGTGGATACGGATATTGCCGCTAAAGCGGAGGGTGCCTTGAACCTCCTGGAGCGCAATGATTTCGTTATCGCGCATTTCAACGGTTCCGACGAAGCCGCTCACCGCTATGATTATGCTGCTAAGGCGGACTTTATTGCCCGCATTGATCAGGAATTTTTGCAGAATGTCAGCAGCCGTTATCACGAGCCTTTAAAGGTGGTCGTCTGCGGCGATCACGTGACCAGCTCGGTAACGGGCAAGCACGGCGACGGCTGTACGCCTGTGGTGGCAGGGTATCTGAACGCGCCGCCGCGTCACTGCGTTTTTGACAGCTATCGCCAGATATTAGACTTTTTGATGAAAGAGAGTGATTAAAGTGGCAAAAGCAATAATGGTAGTTGGTACCATGTCCAATGCCGGTAAAAGTCTGCTTACGGCAGGTCTGTGCCGCGTTTTTAATCAGGATGGTTATAAGGTAGCGCCCTTTAAATCTCAAAATATGGCGCTTAATTCCTTTATTACCAAGGAAGGGGCCGAAATGGGCCGCGCTCAGGTTGTACAGGCCGAGGCTGCCAATATCGAGCCCAGCGTATTGATGAATCCCATTTTGCTCAAGCCTACCAGCGACAGCGGCTCCCAGGTGATTGTCAACGGCGAAGCCATCGGCACCATGCGCGCCGGAGAGTATTATGCCATGAAGCATACTCTGCGCCCCAGAGTGCAGGAAGCCTTTGACGCTTTGGCAGATCAGTACGATATCGTATGTATTGAGGGCGCGGGCAGCCCTGCTGAAATCAACATCAAAAAGGACGATTTTGTCAATATGGGTATGGCTAAAATGGCTAAGGCTCCGGTGCTTTTGGTAGCGGATATTGACCGCGGCGGCGTTTTTGCCTCCATTTACGGTACGCTGATGCTGCTGGAGGAGGACGAGCGGGCCATGGTCAAGGGCGTTATCATTAATAAATTCCGCGGCGACGTGGAAATTTTGCGCCCCGGCTTGAAAATGATCGAGGATAAAACTGGCGTGCCCGTCATAGGCGTGCTTCCCATGCTCAACGTGGATATTGAAGACGAGGACAGCCTGTCGGAGCGCATCAGCGGCCGCAGCGAAGTTAATCTGGTGGATATCGCCGTAGTGCGTATTCCCAGAATGTCCAATTATACCGACTTTAACGTATTCGAGCTGATTCCCGGCGTATCCCTGCGCTATGTGCAGAACGTGCGCGATTTGGGCAATCCCGATATGATTATTATTCCCGGTACGAAAAATACCATCGGCGATTTGAAATGGCTGCGTCAGAGCGGTATGGAAGCCGCTATTTTAAAGCATGCCAGCAACGGCACCGTTATTTTTGGCGTTTGCGGCGGCTATCAGATGCTGGGCAAAAATATTTCCGACCCTTACGGCGTAGAGGAGGGCGGCGATACTCCGGGCCTTGGCTTGCTGGATATAGAAACCTCCTTTATCGAGCATAAGCGTACTATTCAAATGGAGGGGCGCTTTGGTCAGGTTAAGGGTATCTTCTCCGAGCTCAGCGGTATGCCGCTGTTTGGCTATGAGATTCATTCTGGCGTTACTAAATTCCCGGAGCAGGAAGCCTTGACTACTATTCATCCCATCCATGAAGCGGGGGAGGATATGCCGGAGGGCTCTCAGAACATTACCTATAAAATGAATGTGTACGGCACATATGTACACGGCGTCTTTGACGGCGACGGCATTGCCGTGAAGATAGTAGAAGCGCTGCTGGCGAAAAAGGGCCTGCACATGGACGATATTAAAACCATCAATTTTGCCGACTACAAACGGCAGCAGTACGACATTCTGGCCGACAGCGTGCGCGCCAATCTGGATATGCCGAAGATTTACGAAATTCTGGAGGCTGGTGTCTGATGGAAAACGGCGGCCTGATTCATATTTACTGCGGTGACGGCAAGGGGAAAACAACGGCAGCCATTGGCTTGGCTGTTCGCTGCAGCGGTCACGGCAACCATGTGCTTTTGGTGCAGTTTCTCAAAAGCAGACCTACGGGAGAGCTGAAAAGCTTGGCTTTGCTGCCCAATATTGAGATTATGCGCGGCAAGGAAACGAAGAAATTCACCTTTCAGATGAACGATGAGGAAAAGGCCCAAGTGAAGGGTGAGCACCTGGCTTTATTCGCAAAGGTTAAGCAGAAATGCATGGACGAGCATATTGATCTGCTTATTCTTGACGAGGTTATCGGCGCCTGCAATACGGGCGTTTTTGATAAAGATGTTTTAGTTGATTTTCTGCGGCATAAGCCGCAGCAGATGGAGGTTGTGCTTACGGGTCGTAATCCTGCTCCCGAGCTGGTGGAGCTGGCCGATTACGTTTCCGAAATCTGTAAGCGCAAGCATCCCTTTGAAAGGGGAATACCTGCGCGTACAGGCATTGAAAGATGAGCGCGCCAGAATTTATCTATCGTTTGGGTTGAGAAAGGTAGGAAGAAGATGCATTTACAAAACGTATTGCCTGCTGATATTGAAAAACGCAGCATGGAGATCATTGGCGAAGAATTAGGCCAGATTAAAATTGACCCTGAAAAGCTGGATATCGTGAAGCGCGTTATCCACACCTCCGCGGATTTTGATTATGCGCGTAATCTGCTGTTTTCGGACGGCGTAGTGGAAAAGGCTTTGGCTGCGTTGGAGAAGGGCGCTACCATCGTTACCGATACTAATATGGCCTGCACCGGCATCAATAAGATGGGCCTGAGCAAGCTGGGCGCTAAGGCAGTTTGCTTTATGGCTGACGCCGACGTAGCGGCCCGCGCTAAGGAGGCTGGCTCCACCAGAGCTGCTGCCTGCATGGAAAAGGCCTGCGCTATCGAAGGTCCGGTAATTATTGCCGTGGGCAACGCTCCTACGGCGCTGGTACGCCTGGACGAGCTTGTAAAAGAAGGCAAAATTAAACCGGAGCTGGTTATCGGCGTACCTGTTGGCTTTGTCAATGTGGTGGAATCCAAGGAAATCATCATGCAGACAGGCATTCCTTATATCGTTGCCCGCGGCCGCAAGGGCGGCAGCAACGTGGCGGCAGCTATCTGCAATGCGCTGATTTATAAGCTGACCCGCAAATAAGCCTGCGTTGTACGCATTCTGTAAAAATATCGCTTTGGCCGCAGTTTTTTGCAGAAAAATAGTTGACATCCAGCGGATATTTATGTATAATATACTTCGTTGATTGAAGATCAACCTTATTCCCCGATAGTTCAGCCGGTAGAACACCTGACTGTTAATCAGGGCGTCGTAGGTTCGAGTCCTACTCGGGGAGCCAGAAAAATTATGCCAGAATCGTAAGGTTCTGGCTTTTTTTATCATTAGGTATGGTCTTGCATTTTGGAGAAGCGATATACTTTAAATGGCCGAAAAGTGTTGATTGTAAAGGCAGAGCTTTGCCTCCTTCCTGCTGGAAGAGGTCACAACTCTTTTAGTCTAACATATTTCAGAAAATTTTGCAAATAGAATCATGACAGGATTTTACTGCTTAATATACTTTTGTTCCTAATCAAAAAGCTTTTGCATTAAGAGAAAAGGTGGTATAATAGAAGTAGTAAAATACAACAGCAAAGGAGTTGTTTTCATGGAAGAAGCCGTTTTATACGCTGTAGAAAATCATATTGCCACTATTACCATGAATCGGCCAAAAAGCCTTAATTCGATGAACGATGGGCTTATCAATGGCCTGCATGACGCTTTGGACAAGGCTGAGGCTGACAGCGAGGTGAAGTGCATAGTGCTGACGGGCAGCGGCAAAGCCTTCTGCGCAGGCGGCGATTTAAGCTATCTTAACGGGCTGACCGGCACGGCAGCTAAGAAAGCCTTTATCGCTAAGGTAGGGGACGTGGCTAAACGCATTACTGTTATGGAAAAGCCGGTAATCGCTTATGTCAACGGTGTTACTGCCGGTGCAGGTGTAAATTTGATGCTGGCCTGCGATTTGGTTTACGCTTCCAGCAAAGCCCGTTTTGGCGAGAGTTTTGCCAAGGTTGGCTTGATTCCTGACTGCGGCGGTTTATACTTTTTGCCTAAGGCAATAGGCGTGCATAAGGCTAAGGAGCTGATGTTTACCGGCGACTTAATTGATGCGCCTACGGCGGCTGCTTTGGGAATGCTTAACCATGTGTGCGACGACGCCGAGCTGAAGGATAAGGTTTATGAGATGGCGGGACGTTTGGCTGCCAGCGCTCCTCTGGCTATCGGCCTGACTAAGAAGTATCTGAACAATACTGCTCTTACCTTGGACGAAGTGCTGGCTATTGAAGAAACTACCCAGTCCCTGCTCATGGGTACCGACGACTGCAAGGAAGGCATCGCCGCTTTCTATGAAAAGCGTCCGCCTGCTTTTACGGGAAAATAACAAAATTTTTACGGAATCGTCACAGAAAAACTGCGGCGGTTCCGTTTTCTTTTTGACTTAATAATACAAGCTGTTGTATAATTGTACCATTAAGATATTTTCTACCGGAGGCTATGATGCTTGATTTAAGTACCATGATATACCGTATTCCTGCTTTGCTGTTCGCCATATCCATTCATGAATATGCGCACGCTCAATGTGCGGACAGCATGGGAGACCCGACGGCGCGCTACGCAGGACGGCTGACCTTTAACCCGCTGGCGCATCTTGACCCGATTGGCGCAGTGCTGCTGGTGGTGGCCGGTTTTGGCTGGGCTAAGGGTGTGCCTATCAATGTCAATAATTTCCGCAACCGCCGCGAAGGTATTTTAAAGGTATCTTTTGCCGGACCTGCGGCTAATCTCTTTTTGTGCTTTTTGGCGGCTCTGCTGATGGCGCTGACCAATCGCCTGGGCTTGATGAGCGATGGTATGTACCGTTTTTTGCTGTGGATGCAGCTGTATAACGTATGGTTTGCTTTTTTCAACCTGATTCCCATTCCGCCCTTGGACGGTTCGCGCATTTTATCCGAGCTGCTGCCTGCCAAGCAGTCCTGGCAGTTTAATAATATAGTTGACCGTTACGGCTTCTTTATTCTTATCGCATTGGTTTTTACCGGTATTACCGGTATGATTATCAATCCCTTGGCTAACGGCTATCTGATGCTGGTTAACAGCCTGCTGCGTATTGTCTTTTAATTTGCCGCAATGAAGGATTTGTCGTTAAAGCTTAACGCTTTTGAAGGGCCTCTCGATTTATTGATGCATTTGATTGAGAGGGATAAAATCGATATTTACGATATCCCCATCGTGGAGATTACGGAGCAGTACATCAGCTATCTGCGTAATCTCAGCGAATTTGATATGGAAATAGCCAGCGAATTTCTGGTGATGGCGGCTACGCTGTTGCAAATAAAATCGCGGCTGCTGCTGCCTAAGGAGGCGGCTGCTGACGATGGGGAGGAGGCCGACCCGCGTCAGCAGCTGGTGGAAATGCTGGTGGAATACCGCCGCATTAAGCGAGCCGCTAATATGCTGCGCAGCCTAAAGGAGGAAGCTGATCGTTTCGGCCAGCGCCCGCCCATGTTTGCCAATATGGTGGAGCGCAATGTGGGGCATTATCCGGTGCAGGATTTACTCAAAGCCTTGGCTGGCATGCTTGCTGGCGGCAGCAGGCCCACGGCCTTTATCGAGCCGCAGGCCTTCAGTGTGCAGGAGAAAATGTCCGCTATTTTGCAGCGGCTTAAGCGTCATCCCCACGGCTTTTTGCTTAACGAGCTGTTCCGTTCGGGGCGGCCCGGCGAAAAGGTGGCGGCTTTTCTGGCGGTGTTGGAGCTGCTGAAGCTGGGGATAGTAACTATCAGCCAAGCGCAGCATTTCGCGCCCATTTATATTTTCGGCAGACAGGGGGAAGGCAGCCATGTATCATGAGCAGATGACGGGAGCGCTGGAGGCGGTGCTTTTTGCCGCAGGCGAACCTATCAGCGTGGGAGAACTGGCCAATGTATTGCAGCTGGAAAAGCCCCAGGTTTGGGAGCTGCTGTCCACGCTGGAGCACAGCTATGAGAACGAAGCCCGCGGCCTGATGCTGCGTCAGGTGGGCGAGGGCTATCAGCTGGTGACAAAGCCTGTGCATTATCGGCTGCTGAGCAATTTAAATCAGAAAAAAGAGGTCAAACTGACTAACGCAGCCATGGAAACACTGGCGATTATCGCTTTTAAGCAGCCTGTGACTCGCGCGGAAATGGAAGCTATCCGCGGCGTCAAGGTGGACGGCGTGCTGGGAACGCTGCTGGATTTAGGTTTAGTGACGGAAGCCGGACGCAAGAAGGCTTTGGGCAACCCCATATTATACGCCACCACCGATAAATTCCTGACGGTGTTTGGGCTGGCGTCGCTGCAGGACCTGCCTGCCGTAGAGCCCTTGCCTGAGGACGAGCAGGAGGCGGTACAGCAGATGCTGTCCTTGGAAGATAACCGCGAAAATAATGAATTAAAGGAATAATAGATTAGATGGAAGAACGTTTACAAAAGATTTTGGCCGCGACAGGTATCGCCTCCCGCCGCGAAGCAGAAAAGATTATTACGGCGGGCCGCGTCCGCGTTAACGGTAAAGTTGTGACCGAGCTGGGCAGCAAGTTTGACCCGGCCAGAACGCGTATTATGGTGGACGGTAAACCCATTAAAGCCGAAAGCAAGGCCTATTATATGTTTTATAAGCCCCGCGGCGTGGTTACGACTATGAGCGACCCGGAAAACCGGCGCAGCATTGCCGATTTTGTCAAGGATTTGCCGGAGCGGGTGTTTCCCGTTGGCCGCCTGGATTACAATACCGAAGGACTGCTGCTGCTGACTAACGACGGCGCGCTGGCCCAGGCTTTGATGCACCCCAGCCACGAGGTTAATAAAACCTATCTTGTGAAGGTGCCGGGTATTGTACCCGATGAGAAGCTGGACCTGCTGCGCATGGGCATTAAGCTGGAGGACGGTATGACGGCTCCGGCGGTGGTTAATCTACGCAGCTATGAGCACGAGCATAATTTTACGCTGTTCGACATCACTATTCACGAAGGACGCAACCGGCAGGTACGCCGGATGTGCGACGCCATCGGCTTCCCTGTGCGCGATTTAAAACGCATTAAAATGGGGCCGCTGACCTTGAGCAATCTGGGACGCGGTAAATTCCGTGAGCTGACCGACGGCGAGCTGGCGGCTTTAAAAAAGGCGGCTAAGCTATGAGCCGGGTAGTTATCATCGGCGGTGGGGCTGCCGGACTCTTGGCAGGCATCGCGGCGGCGCAGAACGGCGCCAGCGTTACGATTTTGGAAAAAATGCGCCAACCTGGCAAAAAAATGCTGATTACGGGCAAAGGACGCTGCAATATTACTAACGCCTGCGATGTGCAGGAATTTGTGAAAAATCTTCCCGGAAACGGAAGATTTTTAAATAGTGCTTTACATAGGTTCACTAATAATGATATAGTAGATATGTTGGAAAATAACGGCCTGCCTACTAAGGTAGAGCGGGGCGGCAGAATTTTCCCCGTCAGCGACCGGGCTAAGGACGTGGTCGACACGTTAGTTAAGCTGTTCACCGGTTTGGGAGGCAGGCTGCTGACCGATACCAAAGCTTTGGAAATCTTGCTCAAGAACGGCAGAGCCGTCGGCGTCAAGACGGTTAACGGCGTGCATACGGCGGACGCTGTCATTCTGGCGGCGGGCGGCGCTTCCTACCCGGGAACGGGCAGCGACGGCGGCGGTGCTAAGCTGGCGGCGAAGGCCGGGCACCATATTGTGGAATTGAAGCCTTCGCTGGTGCCTTTGGAAAGCGATTATCCCTATGTGGACGATTTGCAGGGCTTGTCTTTGCGCAATGTGCAGGCGACGCTGCTAGCCGATGGCAAGAAAATTGCCAGCGAGTTCGGCGAAATGCTTTTTACCCATTTCGGCGTATCGGGCCCCATTATCCTTTCTCTGAGCAACGCTGCCGTTAAGGCGCTGAGCGCGGGGCAGGAGGTGGAGCTGCACATAGATTTAAAGCCCGCGTTGAGTGTGGAAAAGCTGGACGCCCGCTTGCAGCGCGATTTTAAGGAATACAGCCGCAAGCAGCTGGCTAACGGCATGAAGGACCTTCTGCCGCAGCGCTTGATTCCCGTTGTTTGCGATATGGCGTATCTGGACGAAGAAAAATTCGTCAACCAGATTTCACGGGAGGAACGCCTGCGCTTATTGCAGGCTTTAAAGAGCTTTTGCGTACCTATTACGGCTGCGCGTCCTATCGGCGAGGCCATCGTTACCGCCGGAGGCGTGGACGTAAGGGAAATAAATCCCAAAACCATGGAATCCAAGCTGGTCGGCGGCTTATATTTTGCCGGCGAGGTTATGGACGTGGACGGTTATACCGGCGGCTTTAATTTACAGGCTGCCTTTTCCAGCGGCTATGCCGCAGGCTGTGCAGCAGCCAATATTTAAAAAAGTGTGGTTATGTTCTATGAAAAAAATTGTTGTCGCTATTGACGGCCCTGCGGGAGCAGGCAAAAGCACTATCGCCAAACTGGTGGCCGAACGATTAGGTTACGCCTACATCGACACGGGCGCTATGTACCGCAGCGTTGCCTGGAGGTTTTTACAGACTGGTCAGCCCTTTGACGAGACTTTTATCAGTCATCTGGCAAATACTATGGTCATTCAGTTCAAGCCGGAGGCTAAGGTCAATAGAGTGTTTGTCGACGGACAGGAAGTTACGGACGCTATCCGCAGTACGGAGGTTACGGCCAACGTGTCCAGGGTAGCGGCTATCGGTGCGGTACGCGAAGCCATGGTGGAGCAGCAGCGCCGCATGGGCGACGCAGGCGGCGTGCTTATGGACGGCCGCGACATCGGTACGGTAGTATTCCCCAACGCTCAGCTGAAAATCTTCTTAACCGCTTCGGTAGAGGAGCGGGCTCAGCGCCGCTATAAGGAACTGCTGGCTAAGGGCGAGCAGGTTGATTTAGTGCAGCTGCAGCAGGATATTGCCGACCGCGACAAGCAGGACAGCGAACGGGCTATCGCGCCCTTGCGTCAGGCTGAGGACGCGCTGCTTTTGGATACCTCGCATATGAATATCGAGCAGGTAACCGAAAAAATTTTGCAGCTGGTTGAGGAGAGAGCCCAATGATTTACGCTGTCGTTAAGGTTATTTTGCGTGTATTATTTACCGTCGTGCTGCGCATGCGCGTGGAAGGAACGGAAAATATCCCCAAGGATGGGCCGCTGGTTATTGCCAGCAATCATTTAAGCTTGCTTGATCCGCCGGTTATCGGCACGGCCGCTACCCGCAAGGTGCATTTTATGGCTAAGCAGGAGCTGTTCGTACCCATACTGGGCGATATCTATAAAATATTGGGCGCATTTCCGGTGCGCCGCGGCGGCGCTGACCGCGCTGCCATTAAGCACGGCATAGAAATTTTGCAAAGCAGTCAGGTTTTGGCTATCTTCCCGGAGGGAACCCGCAGCAAGACCGGCAAGCTGGGCAAGGCTGAACCGGGCGCGCTGATGATGGCCAGCAAGGCTATGGCGACTATTGTTCCCTGCTGCGTTATCGGCACGGACTTTCAGCGTCAGGGCCGCATTTGGCCTAAGGTAACGGTACGCTTTGGCAAGCCCATGTATTTTCCGGCCGATGCCGTAATCAATAAGGAGCTTTTGCATAACATGACGGAAGACCTGATGCAGCGCATTGCACAGCTTCAGGAAGGAGTCAAAGCATGATGGAGATTAAGGTTGCCGAGTGCTGCGGCTTTTGCTACGGCGTCAAACGAGCCGTAAATATGGCGCAGGAGGCTGCGGGGCATATCCGCGGCGGCACGCTGGGGCCTTTAATTCATAATCCGCAGCTGATTGGCGAGCTGGCGCAGCAGGGCATTGCCTGCAAGGAAAGTCTCGATCAGTTCAGCTTTGGCGACACTGTCATTTTTCGTTCCCATGGGGTAGGGCCGGAAACCTACGCCGAAGCGGAGCAAAAAGGTCTGCAAATTCTGGACGCCACCTGTCCCAACGTGCGGCTGGCGCAGAAAAAAGCTGCTCAGGCAGCAGCGGACGGCTATTTTCCTGTGATCGTCGGAGAAAAAAATCATCCCGAAGTAAAAAGTATTTTAAAATGGGCAGGAAAAAACGCTATCTGTGTAGAATGTATAAAAGATATCTCTGATATACCGCAGCAGGAGCGATATGGAGTAATCATCCAGACCACTTTTGAGCTGCAAAAATTTGAAGATATATTGCAGGCCATGCAAGAGCAACGGCCCGGTGAGTACCGTGTGGAGCGCACCATCTGTCTTGCTACGGCGCAGCGGCAAAAGGCTGCCGTCAAGCTGGCGTCAGAGTCTGACGCAGTGGTAGTTATAGGCGGACGCAACAGCGCCAACACGCGGCATTTATTCGAGCTGGTGCAGGAGCATTGCAGCAAGGCATATCATATCGAAACTGCCGGCGAGCTGCGCAGCAATATGTTCAGAGATTGTCATAAAATAGGAATCACGGCGGGAGCATCCACTCCGGACCGTTTAATTAAGGAGGCTATTATAGCAATGGAAAACATGGATTTTGAAAGTATGCTCAATGAAAGTATGGAGGTAGAGGTATATCCGGGCAAAATTGTCAACGGTACCGTTATTCAACTGGATAAAGACGGCATTTATGTATCTTTTGGATATAGACATGATGGCTTGATCACTTATGCTGAGTGGAATCCGGCCGTTGATCCCGAAGAATTGATGGCAACCGTTAAACCCGGCGACGAAGTTGAGGCTAAGGTTATTCCTGGCAGCACTAAGAGCGATTTCGTTCGTCTGTCCAAGGTAAAGGCTGAGCGCGACGCAGCTTGGAAGAATGTTCCTGAGCTGGCTGAAGGCGAAAAACGCCCGACCACCGTTAAGGTACTGCGCATTATTAAAAACAAAGCTAAAAACATCGTTGGCTTAGGCGTTGCTGTAGAAGGCGTGGAAGGCTTTATGCCCGCTTCCCATGTAGAGCTGCGCCGTGTAGAGGACTTCACCCCGTACCTGGGACAAGAGCTGCAGGCTGAAATTATCGAGGTTGATTTGGAAAAGAAACGCATCGTCGTTTCCCGCCGCGACCTGCTGAAAGCTGAAAAAGAAGCTAAGGCTAAGGCTTGGAGAGAGCAGCGTGAAGCTCAAATCGCCGCTCGTAAGGAAGCTCGCGCCGCCGCTGAGGAAGCCGCTTATAATTCCGTAGAGGAAGGTCAGGTTGTTCCCGGCAAGGTAGTTAAGGTTGCTGAATTCGGCCTGTTCGTAGAGGTTGGCGAAGGCTTGGTTGGCCTGGTACACAACACCGAACTGTCTTGGGACCGCAATGTTAAGGCTGCCGACGTTGCTAAAGAAGGCGACGAAGTAACCGTACTGGTTAAGAAAATTGACCGCGAAAACAAACGCGTTGCTCTGTCCATCAAAGCTACCCTGGAAGACCCCTGGAAGGTAGAAGCCGGTCAATTCCATATCGGCGATATCGTAGAAGCAGAAGTAGTACGCTTCCTGCCCTTTGGCGCTATCGTTAAGCTGAGCGACAAGGTTGAAGGCTTGGTACATATTTCCGAAATCGCTCAAGAGCGCATCGCTAAACCGGACGACGCTCTGGAGCTGGGTCAAATCGTTAAAGCTGAGGTTATCAAAATGGACCTGGACAGCAAAAAGATCGGCCTGAGCATTTCTAAGGTAAAACGCGACGCTGAAAAGGCAGAATACCGTTCCTACATCGGTAAGAAAAACGCTTCCCTGACTCAGGATCTGTCCGAACAGCTGGAAAATCTGGAAAAATAAGAGGAGCAAACGGATATGCAGCGAGCTCAACGTAAGCTGGAACATATAAAATATGCGCTGGAACTTGGCGACGGCCCTGCTGCGACACAGCTTGCCGATCTTCGTTTCATTCATAATTGTCTGCCGGAAATCAATCCGGCAGACATTGATTTATCGGTAGAAATTTTAGGCAAACGGTTACGTTTGCCTTTTTTCATTGACGCTGTTACCGGCGGTACCGATGCTGTGACGGAGATAAATCGCAAGCTGGCGCAGGTTGCGGCGCGCGCAGGCGTCGGTATGGCCGTAGGCTCCCAGTACGGCGCAGTACGCGAGGGCAGGGGCGTGGCAAGCTACGCTGTGGTGCGGGAGGAATATCCCGATGGCCTGATTTTAGGCAATATCAGCGCTTTATCCACGCCGCAGGAGGCGCAGGCTGCCGTGGATATGCTGCAGGCCGACGCTTTGGAGCTGCATTTGAACGCAGCGCAGGAGCTGTGGATGCCTGAAGGCGATAAGGATTATGCCGGACTGCTGGATAATATGCTTGCCGTTAAGGAGCGGCTGACGGTACCTGTCATCGTCAAGGAAACCGGCTGCGGCATTGCCAGGGAGCAGTACGAGCTGCTGCTTGACCGCGGCTTTGACTGCTTTGACTGCGCGGGTGCGGGCGGCACTAATTTCCCTGCTATTGAAGCGCGCCGCTGCGGTACAAAACTGAGCGAGGACTTTGCCTGCTGGGGGTTGCCAACCTGCTGGACGCTGCTGGATGGGAAGATAGTGAGCGCGGACAAGCTGCTGCTGGCTTCCGGCGGTATCCGCAGCGGCGGCGACGCGGCGCGTGCCTTGGCATTGGGTGCGGATGCCGTCGGAATTACAGGCTCTGTGCTGCGTCTTGTTGTAGAACAGGACGTGGAGGCAGCCGCAGCTTATTTGGAAGCGCTGGGGCAAGAACTGCGCCGCTATATGCTGCTGTTAGGCTGCCGCAGCCCGCAGGAGCTGCGCCGCGTGCCTTTGGTTATCAGTGGGCCAACGCGGGATTATATCGACTGCCGCGGCTACAACCTGCAGGCGCTGTGCAGAAGCAGAAGAACGCAGGGCTGAGTTTATTTTATAATCATATATTGAGCTTATACTCCGGTGGTACTGTGAATGTGGTACGCCGGAGTTTTTTTATTGCTTTTTTTCTGGCGGTAAGAGTTTGATGACTAGAAGTGAAGGGATAGGATAAGCGTGGCTTTGGAGCACAAGCATTGAGGCGAAGCATATTGCGCGAAAATAAAATTGCATAACTAAGTAAAGGTCTTGTGGGGGGGTACAGAGATGGTATAATATAAATATAACAGTGGATGCGAGCTTGAGAGCAGACGGAAGGAGTAACGATAATTTGCTACAGCAAGCCGCACGTATATAAAATTTTTATGATGAAGGGGTGTATTTATATGAAACGGAAAAGAGCATTAGCTATGGCTATAACTTTGAGCGTGCTATTGGCTAATCATGTATCGGCTGTTGAATTGACGGCAGACAGTTCTTTATCGAAATTTCAAGATGATGGGAATGGTCTGATGATCTATCAAGGCGTTACTTTTGAGGGAGAAAATGGGGAACTTAATATTACTGGAACTGTGTCCGGGGAGAATGCTATTGATTGCACCGGTAATGGAGCACCATTTTATTTTGGCTTGCAAAATGAAGGCGTGTTAGAAAATGTTAAATCCTTAACTACTGATACTATTATCAATTTTTCTGGTACGATGTCTGTAGGCGATATAACTATTACTAAAACCGGAAATGATGCATTCTTTATAAATTCTGAAAAAGGTGCTAATGCTACAATAAATGGTAGTATTTACGTCAATTCTAAGGGTTGGGTTAATAACACAAACGGAGCAGTGATGACGCTTAATGGTAAGGATGCTGTTATTGGAGCTGAATTAGCTAATGATTATGGTGCTACGCTTAACATTAATGCTGATACTACTATTAATATGGCACTCTGGAATGTTGAAGGCGCAACACTGAATATTGCTGATGATGTTACTGTTACTACCGCTAAAGGTTTTGCTAATGCCTTTAATGGATATGAAGGTGGCATAGTTAATGCTGGTAAGGCTAATATTATCGTCACAGGGTCTTCCTATGGGTTTTCAAACTCATCTACTGCTGAAATAGGTTCAGTTACAGTATCCGGCTGGCTTGGCGCTATGAATAACGGCGACTTAACAGTTAATAATAAAATAGATGCTAAAATGAGTAATTCTGGAAAATTAACTTACAACGGCGTAGCTGCAATCAATGGTGAGTTATCTAATAGCGGCAATATTTATGCGACTAACGGTGTTTTAAAAGTAAATGGCGGTTTAGTACAATACGGAGCCGATTCTGGCATTTGGAAAAATACAGATAAAGAATTAACTGATTTGGAGATTATCGGCAGTTTATCTGTATATGGTTATCCTTGGTCAGGACAAAGCACCTTAACTGCAAAGAACATTACAACCGATGTGCTTATTAATGATGGTCATGTTAAGGCGGATAGACTGGAAGCTAAGCAGGGTTTTATTTCAAGCTATTTTGAGGGCGGAGAAAGCAGTATTGATGTTAATGAATTAGTTATCGGTAATTATGTTGATGATGATGGTAATAGTTGGGCAAGCGTTATAGGAGAGTCTCCTGCCGGCACTATTCATTACGGCAATTCTGTAGTTAGAGTTCATGAAAAGCTAGTGTTTGATTCTTCTAATGGAGTACCTATTTTAGAAAACCGAGATAGATTATTTTTGGATGGCGATGCAGTTGTTATAGAAGGCAACGGCAAGATTGTAAATCAAGAGATTTACACATATTGGTCAGGAACCTCTATTGGTGTTATTGCTAAAAATGAAAGCAAAGAAGCTATTGAAAATTTAACCATCAATTCTGAGCTTGTCAATCAGGGTGAACTTTATGTCAAAAACCTTTCAGTATTAAAGGGCGTTGACGGTATTGAGCAAGAAGATGGTACTTTTAAAGAAAGCCATGCTTTTAATGTAGACAACTTAAATATTTTAGATAGTGGCAGTTTCGAACTAAAGAAAGGCAATTACACTTTCACCAACGTAGGCGTAGGCGATAATGCTTCTTTAACTGCCGCAGGCAGCTTGGGCGTAAGCGGCACTATGGCATTGCAGGACGGAGCAAGCGTAGAAACCTTGGCCGAAAACGGCTCTATTACTGCAGGTTCGGTAAGCGTGGGCGCAGAAGGCAGTGTGACGACTAGCACTTTGTCAGTAGTGAAGAACGATACTGTAACTGGCGCTGACGGTTCCATTGTTACTGGAACAGGCAGCATCATTAATGCTACTACTGTGGGGGCAACTACGTTAACAAACGATGGCAAGCTGACGGCCAGCGACGTAACCGCTGATACGCTTACTAATAGCGGTAAGCTGAACGGTGCGAGCGTAAATGCAGGTACGATTACGAACAGCGGCACGCTGGAAGCGAAGGACGTGGAAGCGACTAAGTTGGTAAACAATAGCAATAGTACTATTGAAGCAAGCGGCAACGTCAAAGCTAATGGCGAACTGACGAATAACGGCACTTTAAC
>NZ_CAJMEH010000027.1 GCF_905212365.1 uncultured Phascolarctobacterium sp. | reverse complement strand
GGCGGCGGTCAGCACCAGCCAGCTTACGCCGGTGACCTGCCACATAATTATGCGGGCGAACAGAGTGCCCAAGGGGCCGCTTATGATAACGGTCAGCAGGTTAGTTCCCAGTAAAGCCATGGTGCCGCCTGCTACCACGCGGAAGCACATTTGAATGATGACGCTGAAAATATTGTGGACGCCCAGCATCATGCCTAAAGCGCTGGCTAAAAGCCCGGCGATAATGTAGCGCTTAAAGCCGAAGCAGGCGCAGATAAGTACGGCGATGGGGGCGGACAGCTGAAATTCGCCGCCGGCTACAGGGGAAGGGATTTTCATGCTGCCGGACAGCAGAATAATTACGCCTAAGAGCGCTGTTGTCGTAAGTTGCTGCATTTAAGTAAACTCCTTTTGAAATAAGGTTGACTATAAAACATTTTTAAAGGGCGCAGCTTGACCGCGCCCTTATCTTTTCAGCCTAGAATTTCGTCGACGGATTGCTTGGCCAACGCGACGGCCTTGTCTAAATCCTCGTCCGCAATATTCAGCGGCGGATTGAAATAAATTACGTTGCCCAAAGGCCGCAGCAGCAGACCGTGGGTCAGCGCCTTTTTATAAATTTCGTAACCGATGCGCAGCTTGCCGTCGAAGCCCGTCTTTTTATCTTTATCCGTTACCAGCTCCATGGCGTTGATGAGGCCGATGTGACGAATTTCGCCGATGTTTTTGTGCTGGCCGAAGGCTTCGTTCAGCGCATCGTTAAAATATTTAGCTTTCACGGCGGCTTTTGCCAGAATATTTTCTTCCTTCATAATTTGCAGCACAGCTAAAGCCGTGGCGCAGCCGATGGGGTTGCCAGCGTAGGTGTGGCTGTGCATGAAGGCCTTGCCCTTATTGTAATCGTCGTAGAAGGCGTCGTAAATTTTATCCGTGGTGCAGACGATGGACATGGGCAGATAGCCGCCGGTCAGCGCCTTGCTGATGCACATTAAATCGGGCGTGATTTCCGCGTGCTGGCAGGCGAACATTTTGCCAGTGCGGCCAAAGCCTGTGGCGATTTCGTCGGCGATGAGCAGCACGCCGTAAGCGTCGCACAGCTGGCGCAGCTTTTTGAGATACAGCGGCGGGTAGATGCGCATACCGGCGCAGCCCTGCACGATGGGCTCCACAATAATAGCTGCCGTTTCCTTGGCGTGCTTGGCAAAAGCTTCTTCAGCAAATTTAAAGCATTCGCACTGGCAATGCTCCCTGTCCTTATTGAAGGGGCAGCGGTAGCAGTCGGGGGCCTGAACGTGTATGTTATTCATCATCATGGGCTTATACATTTGCGCGAATAAATCCATACTGCCTACGGAAAGCGCGCCGATGGTTTCGCCGTGATAGCCTTCGCTGAGGCACATAAAGCGCTGCTTTTCGCCGTGACCGGTCTGCAGCTGATATTGGAAAGCTATTTTGAGGGCGATTTCCACGGCGGCGGAGCCGTTGTCGGCAAAATTAAACTTAGTTAAGCCGGGGGGCAGCACCTGCGCCAGCTCCTCGCATAATTTAATCGCAGGCTCGTGCGTAAAATTGACGAAGATAACGTGCTCCAATTCGTCGATTTGCTTTTTAATCGCGGCGTTGATTTTGGGGTTGCAATGCCCCAAAAGGTTGCACCACCAGCTGCTGATAATATCCAGATATTTCGTGCCGTCGGCGGCGTAAAGATAGGGGCCTTCGCCGTGGTCTACCACGATGGGCCGCAAAGTTTCGTAATCCTTCATTTGGGAACAGGGGTGCCAGATATGCGCCAGGTCGCGGCGTCCTAAATCTTCCATTCTATCCATAATTTTCTCTCCTTTGCGCTGGCCTGCTTAGCGCCAGCTTTTTATTTATACAGCGATTGCAAAAATTTCACGTCGATATCCAGTTCTTTGGCGTTGGGCTTGACGGCGGCGATGACGGGCACGCCGCTTATTTCTTCTATCATACGCTTATTGTCGGCTTGCATAAAATCTTCGCCGTCGTAATTATTGAGGATAATACCGCGGACGGGAATGCCGTGCTGCTGCAAATAATAAACGGTCAGGACGCAGGCGTTGATGGAGCCTAGCGCTGCGGTGGAGATTACCAGCGTGCCTAGCCCCAGCTCTTTGATCATGTCTTCCAATAAAATGTGCTGCTCGTCCCAGCGGATGGGGCAAATAATGCCGCCGCTGCCTTCCATAGTAACGTAATCATATTTTGTCAGCGACGCTTGGTAATCGCGGATAATTTTGGACATTTCTACCGGATGGCCTTCGCGTAGCGCCGCCAGATGGGGCGAAACGGCAGCTTTATAAATGTAGGAAACCAGTTCCTCCGGCTTAGCGGGAATGCCTGCGATTTGAGCGACAAAGGCCGCGTCGCCGGGCAGCCAGCTGCCGTCGGGCTGTTCTTCCGCGCCGCTTAAAGCGGCCTTGTAGTAACCGGCGTTCAAACCGGCGTCGCGCAGCTTTTTGACTAACAGGCCGGTGACGTAGGTTTTGCCCACGTCCGTACCGGTAGCCGTAATAAAAATACCTTTACTCATAATTTTCACCTTCTGCTTTATTTCATAAGTTAACCTTTAAGATAACTTGCGTTGACGAACATAGTATAGAACAGTTTCCTGTATAAGTCAACCTAGTAAAATAGTATGGTTAACTATGAGCGGCCTGACGCACAAATCTTCTATTATTTATAGCCGGAGGAAATTTTTTTGCTTGCCAAGCGGCGCGTTCTATGTTATCATAATTGCGGTAAATTGGACTGCGGCACAGCAGCGCCTGCGGCGCGTTGTAGCCAAAGCAGCCAGAGTTTATGATAAAATTTCAGAAGTCAATAATCGCTTGGATCTGTCAGACCGGGACGAAGACGCATTATGAAGCATATGCCTGCGCATTCCGTTTCGGAGTGCGCTTTTTTATTTGTACATTATTTATTTGCCTCTGCGCGCCTTTGCAAGGGCAGGAAAGGAGAGCAAAACGTTTATGCGTATCGGTATTATCGGCGGCGGCAAGGTGGGCTGCTGCTTGGCTGGCTATTTGCAAAGCAAAAATTTTTTGGCAGGCATTACTGCGGCGACGGCGCAGCACAGCGCCAAGCTGGCGCAGAGGTTTCAAACGCCGGCTTTTACTAACGCCGAACTTTTGCAGGCGGCGGACGTTGTGCTGCTGACTGTTCCCGACGGCAAAGTTGCTGCTGTTGCGCAAAATTTAGCGGTGGCTGGCGCGGCGCAGGAAAAAATTGTACTGCATTGCAGCGGTTCGCTGGGACTGGAGCCGCTGGAGGCTTTACGCTTGCAGGGCGCGCATGTGGGCAGCCTGCATCCGCTGCAAAGCTTTGCGGGCGGCGCGACGCAGCTTGCAGGCGTATATATGGCGGTGGACGGCGATGACGAAGCTAAAAAAGCGGCCGAGGCGCTGGCTGTAATTTTGGAGGGACATCCTTTTTATGTGCCTGATGCGGAGCGAGCAGCTTATCATGCTGCTGCTTGTATTTGCTCCAATTATGTCGTAACCTTAGAAGCGTTGGCGCAGGGCTTAATTAGCCGCTGGCTGGGGGACGAACAGAAGGCTTGGCAGGCGCTGCTACCTCTATTTAAAGGTACGGCAGCCAATCTAGAACGCACTGTCTCCCCGGGAAACGTTTTGACCGGACCTATTGCCCGCGGTGATGTGGAGACAGTAAAAAAGCATTTAGCGGTACTGCCGGAGGCTTTGAGGGATCTTTATTCTTCTTTAGGGCTAGCGACGGTTAAGCTGGCTTTGATGAACGGTACTATTGACGTACAGGCGGGACACCGCTTAACTACGCTGCTGAAAGGGCGTCAGAGCCCGAAAAACTCTTTGGAGGTGTAATGATGGCCACAAAAAATGTTACTGTAGCAACTATTAAAGAAATGAAGCAAAAGGGTGAACCCATCACTATGATTACCGCTTATGATGTAGCCATGGCTCGCAATGTCAACGAAGCCGGTGTAGATATGATCCTAGTGGGCGACTCCTTAGGTAATGTTGTGCTGGGATACAATTCCACCGTTCCCGTAACAATGGATGAAATGATTCACCATACTAAAGCGGTTATGCGCGGCAACAGTACGGCGCTTGTAGTAGGAGATATGCCTTTTATGAGCTATCAGGCCAGCATTGTGGACGGTATGTATAACGCAGCGCGCTTTTTAAAGGAAACAGGATGTACGGCAGTCAAGCTGGAGGGCGGTGCAGAAGTAGCTCCTTTGGTTAAGCGTTTGGTAGAAGCGGGGATTCCTGTCTGCGCCCACATTGGGCTGACGCCTCAATCTGTAAATCAGCTGGGCGGTTTTAAGGTGCAGGGGAAGGATATCGCCGCCGCGCAGAAAATGATCGACGATGCTAAAGCCTTGGAAGCAGCCGGAGCCTTCGCCTGCGTTTTGGAATGCGTACCTGCGGCTTTAGCAGCTAAGGTAACAGCCGAGCTGAAAACTATGGCGACTATCGGTATTGGCGCGGGCAATGGTTGCAACGGACAGGTATTGGTCTGCAATGATCTTTTGGGCGTGTCTACCGGTTTTTGTCCTAAATTTGTTAGGAAATATGCTAATGTGCACGATATTACAGTAGATGCAGTGAAGGCTTATATAGCCGACGTGAAATCCAGAAATTTCCCGGCTCCTGAGCATACCTTTAAAATTGATGATGCCGTTTTGGAAAAATTATATTAATCACAAAAAATAGGAGCTGTTCAGCATAATAAATGCAGCTTCGTTTTAATAGATCAGATTATAAATTAAAGTGAGGGAAACAAGCTAATGAAATTAGTACACACAGTCGCAGAGCTGCGCGAAGAGGTTGCCGCAGCTAAAGTCAAGGGCCTGACCATCGGCCTTGTTCCTACTATGGGCGCTTTGCATGAAGGCCACGCTTCCTTAATCAGCGCCGCCAATAAAGAAAACGATTTTGTCGTAGTCAGCGTTTTTGTAAATCCCACTCAGTTCGGCCCTAACGAAGATTTGGACGCTTATCCGCGCACCTTGGAGGCCGACTGCCAACTGGCGGAAAAAATGGGCGCCGATATCGTATTCGCACCTTCTCCTAAAGAAATGTATCCTAGCGAGGACGCTACCTGGGTGGAGGTTACGGGCGATATTACTAAAGTGCTGTGCGGCCGTACCCGTCCTATCCATTTCCGCGGCGTAACCACCGTCGTTACCAAACTGTTTAATCTGGCGCAGCCCGACCGCGCTTATTTCGGCCAGAA
The DNA here is from genome assembly GCF_905212365.1 of uncultured Phascolarctobacterium sp. Taxonomy (GTDB): domain Bacteria; phylum Bacillota; class Negativicutes; order Acidaminococcales; family Acidaminococcaceae; genus Phascolarctobacterium_A. The sequence goes on along the minus strand of NZ_CAJMEH010000027.1, from coordinate 19,828 downwards.
GGACGCCCAGCAGGTGGAAGTGCTGAAGCGCATGGTTAAGGATTTATTCTTCAATTTGCAGCTGCGCATCATGCCCATCGTCCGCGAAGCCGACGGCCTGGCCAAAAGTTCCCGCAACACTTATTTGAACGCCGCAGAGCGCCAGTCAGCTTTGGTTTTGAGCCGCAGCCTGAAGGCCGCTAAGGAGCAGTACGACGCGGGCGAGCGCGACGCCGCTAAAATTACCGCCGCCGTAACCGCTTCCATCGAGCAGGAGCCTATGGCTAATATTGATTATGTAGAAATTTACGCGCTGCCGGAATTGAAACCGGCGGCTAATCCTTTGAGCGGCAGCAATCTGCTGGCCGTGGCCGTAAAGTTCGGCACTACCCGTTTGATCGATAATGTTGTATTGGAGGAAAAATAATGCTTTATAATATGTTTCATGGCAAAATTCATCGCGCTACCGTAACCGAAGCTAATCTGGAATATATGGGCAGCATTACTATCGACAGCGAACTGCTGGAGCTGTCCGGCATTCTTCCGGGAGAACGGGTGCAAATCGTGGATAATAATAACGGCAACCGTTTGGAAACCTACGTTATCGCCGGCGAGCGCGGCAGCGGCGTCATTTGCTTAAACGGCGCGGCAGCCCGTAAGGTAGTAGTGGGCGATACGGTTATCATTATTGCTTACGCTATGATGGACGAAAAGGAAGCGAAAGGCTACGAGCCCAAGGTAGTTATGGTGGATGCTCATAACCGTCCCGTTAACGTGCGCGGCACGGAAAAGGAACGCGAGATCGGTTAAGGAAAAGAGCAGGCTTGCCAAATGTTTTGAAATAAAATATTCAAGCGCATTGGTTGGCATAACTGTTTAATCCTATGACTAACAGTTAATTGTAATAAAATTTAAGCGCACTGCCTGAGAGCGTAAAAGCTTGCAAACAGTGCGCTTTATTATTGCAATCTATATTTAGAAAATAAATATCAGTAATAATATTGCTTCGCTTTATAATCAAAGATTGCTTTTAAAATATTGGTTATTAAAAGTTTTTCTTCTGGCGAACGTCCCTTAAGCATGCCTTCTAACATAATATCGTATTCTGTGGGTACCGCCTCCAAGGAATCGCTGATAACGTAATCGACGGTTACGCCCAATCTGTTGACGATGGCGACAAGCTTTTCCAGCGTTACCTTGCGTTCGCCTCTTTCTATTTGACCAATATATGCTGGCGTTAAATCAACGTCCTCCGCTAATTTTTCTTGCGTTAAATTAAGCTTGCAGCGTTCTTCCCTAATCCTTTTACCTAAAGCAATATAGTCCATACGATTTCCTCCTACCTTTGCCTAAGACAATGGTATAAGAAAATAAAAGCATTTTTAATATGCTAATAGTATTGATTTTGTCGGCTAATAGTTGTATTATAAAATTAGCTGAATATAGGTAGTTCAAGTTGCGCTGTGCGCGTTGCAGCTTAGTAAAAGGAGGAAAATTTTTATGATGAAATCTACGGGGAAAATAACGGCAATATTTCTTAGCGTTATGATATTGTTTAACGGCGCAGGCATTCCTGCGGCTTGCGCGGAAAATTATAATGCTGCGCATGAAGCGGCGGATTACGATCCGTTTGCCGATGAGGAAGTACAGCCTGTAAAAATAGATGAAAGCCAATTAACCTTTAAACAAAGATTGGAATTAAAACAACAGGAAGAAGAAAAGCAAGCCGCTCGCATCAGCATCAGCAATGTGTTGCCAGGACATATCTATATTCCGAAAAAAACTTTGTTGAATGTAGAATTGGTAGAAGCGGCAAATTCCAAAACGCATAAAAAGAATCAACAGGTAGAATTTAGAACGACGGAAAATTTAATTATTAACGGCGTTGTCGTTATTCCGAAAGGCACTGTCGGTATGGGTTATGTTTATGAAGTGCAGAAGGCCGGCGGCTTTGGCAGAAAAGGCGTGCTGCGTATTGCAGGTCGCGAAATAAAAACCTTGAACAATGTCAGCGTTCCTTTGCGCAAAGGCCTGGAAGGAAAAGGAAAAACCGACGGCGGCGCAGTTGCAGTGGCTGCGGCTGTAAGCTTGGTGGGCGGTTTGTTTATGAAGGGCAGCAATATAAATTATCCTGCAGGTACAGATTTTCAGGTTGAAGTTAGAGAGAATGTTGATTTAGGCGTAACGCAGGCAGAATTGGCAGACGCAATGAATCCCAACGTGCCGCATGGACAGGTAATTATTGTCAACGCAGGATAAAAAATGAATTTTAAAATGGAGGGACGGAGATGAAACGGATTTTAGCGTTCGCATTTATTTTGCAGCTTTTGCTTACGTCAGTGTGCATGGCGTTTGAAGCACCTATGGATAAAAGATGGTTTTGGTTAGGTTCAACTGATGAAATGGGCTGTTGGGTGGATATGGAATCGATGGAATATCATATTGATGATTCATACTCGCATAAAGGGCATAAGCAAGTGGAGGTTTGGACTTTATTTTATAACTCAACAAGAGATGCATCGTCAAAGGAAAGAAGTACTTATGATTTGACCTGTAAAAAATATAAGTTGAATACGATCATCACTTATGATAAAAAAGGTAAAATATTAGATTCACAGAATATCAATTATTTGGAATTTCAAAGTGTAGCACCTGAAACATGGGCCGAAGCTATTTGTGAAATTTGTAAAATAGCTTGGGAAAAAGATCCTCGCAATGATTTGCGGTAACGAAATTTTATAGCAGCAAAAGTAAAGCGCACTGCTTGCAAGTATAATAAATTGCAGGCAGTGCGCTTTTTTTGCTAACATTCTTTGCAGTAACGTTTCGTTATAGGAAAAGATTTTGCCGTTTGATATTTGGCGTTCCTCTCGCATTTCACGATAGGAACATTTGTCGGCGTTTGTTATCTTATTGAAAATTAACGCCCTATAGGGTAAAACTTTTCAATGAAATGGTGGCGAGGTTAGCAGCTTTTGTGCTATAATATTGAAAAGTAAAGACCTGTAGGGCAAAACTTTTCAGTGGTGGTGAGAATATGGAAATTAAACGCGATAGTTATTTGCAGCAGCTGATAGCGTATATGGGCGACGGGCAAATTAAAGTAATTACCGGCGTCAGACGCTGCGGTAAATCGTATTTGCTGAACGAGCTTTTTAAAAAATATTTGTTGGCGCAAGGCATATCCCAAGATAATATTATTTTCATCGCGCTCGATTTGCTCAAAGACCTTCGTTTTCGCGACCCGCTGCAGTTGGCAGCGCACGTTCGCGAGCGGGCGGGCAGAAGCGGCGAGCAATTTTATCTTTTTATAGATGAGATTCAAATGTCCGACGAGGTCGCTAACCCGTATAATAAGGACGGCAAACGCATTACGTTTTACGATGCGCTTAACGATTTAAAAACTCTGCCTAATCTTGATATTTACGTCACCGGCAGCAATTCCAAAATGTTGTCTAAGGATATATTAACGGAATTCAGGGGACGCAGCGACGAGATTCATCTACACCCGTTGAGCTTTGCCGAATATTATAGCGCGGTTGGCGGCGATAAACAGCAGGCCTTAAATGATTACGCTTGCTTTGGCGGTATGCCGCTTTGCTTGTCGCAGCCTAACGATAAAGCTAAGGTTAAATATTTATCGTCGCTTGTTTCTGAGGTTTATCTGCGCGACATAGTGGAACGCCAAAATGTTGAAAGGGAAGATGTTCTGGGACAGATTTTAGATTTGCTTTGTTCGTCTATCGGCTCTTTGACTAATCCCAGTAAAATAGCCAACACGCTCAAATCTATGCAGCAAATAAATATTTCCGGCAATACTGTCAAAGCGTATATCGATTATTTGTTGGACGCTTACTTGATTTCCGAAAGCAGGCGTTACGATGTGCGCGGGAAAGCGTATTTTAAATTTCCGTACAAATATTATTGCGAGGATATCGGCTTACGCAATGCGCGCATAGGCTTTCGCCAGCAGGAAATGACGCACATTATGGAAAATATTATTTATAACGAACTTATTATCAGGGGCTTTAATGTGGATGTGGGCGTCGTTTATTCCAAGGAATATGAAAACAATAATCAGGGAGCGCGCGTAGCTAGGGAGATTGATTTTGTCGCTAACAGCGGCGGCAAGCGCGTTTATATTCAGTCGGCGTATGCGCTGGATACTGAGGAAAAACGGCGGACGGAATTAAAACCCTTTAGTCTGACCGGCGATTATTTTCCTAAAATTATTGTGCGTCAGGACGTGGGTAAGCGTTGGTATGATGAACAGGGCGTTTTAAATATAGGCTTGGCAGATTTTTTATTGGACGATAGCGTGATATAATGAAAATCATTTTGCCCGCTGGCGGATTTCTGTTACCGGCGTGCCGCCGATGCCCCAGTTATCCGTGTCCACCTCGTCGATGACGACTACGGTGGTCGCTTTGTTTTTTCCTAAAACGTCGTGCAGCAGATTGGTCGCGCCTTCGATGAGTCGGCGCTTTTGCTCCGGGGTCACGTTTCCCTCTTTAGTGATTTTGATATTAACGTACGGCATGGAAATGCCTCCTTTCGTTACCTTTTGCATATATTTTATTTCATCTGAGATGATAAAGCAATTTTTATTTCGCTTTAGGCGGCGCTGGCTCAAGCTGAGCGCTGCTGCCTGCGCGCGCAGTTAATTCTGCGCGCTTTTGCTTTATTATTTGTTAGTAGTGTGATAAAATAATTATATTATGGGCAAGTATGCGGCGAGCCCAAAGAACTGGAGGCGAGGCTGTGACAGCGGAGAAAATTCAATATGGAACCTTGTACCTGTGCGCCACGCCTATCGGCAATCTGGAGGATATGACGCCGCGCGCGTTGCGGATGCTGCGGGAGGCGGATTTAATCGCCGCCGAGGATACGCGGCACACCTTGCAGCTTTTGAATCATTTCGGCATCAAGGGACGTCTTATCCGTTACGACGAGCACAGCAAGGAAAAGCAGGGCGCTTATTTATTGGAGCAGCTGCTGGCCGGTAAAAATATCGCTTTGGTCAGCGACGCGGGCTTTCCGGGCATTGCCGACCCCGGCGAAGCCTTGGCGAAGGACGCGATTGCCGCAGGTGTACGGGTAGTGCCCGTGCCCGGCGCTAACGCCGCCTTATGCGCGCTGATTGCTTCCGGACTGCCTGCGTACCCGTTTTTTTTCGGCGGCTTTTTGCCTAAGAGCAGGCGCAACCGCAAGGAGCAGCTGGAGGCCTGGCGGCATATTCCGGCGACGATGCTTTTATACGAAGCGCCGCACCGCATCGAAGAGGTGCTGAAGGATATTCTGGAAGCCTGGGGCGACCGTCCCATGGCGGCGGCGCGGGAGCTGACCAAGCTGCACGAGGAATTTTACCGCGGCACAGTCAGCGGCTGCCTGAGGTGGCTGGAGCAGCAAGGTGCGCGGGGCGAGTTTTGCTTGGTCATCGGGCCGGGCAACGGCGAGCAGCCTAAGGACGAAGAAGAATTGGCGCCTTTGGACGAGGTGCGCCGCTTGCTTGCCGAGGGCATGGACAAAAAATCTGCGCTGGCGCAGGTGGCCAAAAAACGTAAAATCCCCAAGCGGGAATTATATAATCAATTTATTCTTGAAGGAGAAGGGATCAGCAAATGACAAAACCGACTTATTATATTACGACTCCGATTTATTATCCCAGCGACAATCTGCATATCGGTCACGCTTACTGCACGACGATTGCCGACAGCCTAGCGCGCTTCCATCGTTTGAAGGGCGAGGAGGTTTTCTTCCTGACCGGCAGCGACGAGCACGGTTTGAAAATTCAGCGCAAGGCTAAGGAAAAGGGCGTAACGCCGATTCAATATGTGGACGCGATTATCGCTAACTTCAAGCTGCTGTGGGAGCGCCTGCATATTTCTAATAACGATTTCATCCGCACGAGTCAGGAGCGCCATCACAAGGTTGTGCAGGACGCTTTGCAAAAAATTTACGAGCAGGGCGATATTTATAAAAAGAATTACAAGGGCTTGTACTGCGTGCCCTGCGAATCCTATTGGCTGGAGCGCCAGCTGGACGAAAATGGCTGCTGCCCCGACTGTCATCGCCCCGTTGAAGAAATGGAGGAGGAAAGCTATTTCTTCAAAATGTCCAAGTATCAGGATTGGTGGCTGCAATTTATCGAGGAGCATCCCGATTTCATTCAGCCTGTCAGCCGCCGCAACGAGATGATAAATTTCGTTAAGCAGGGTCTGGAGGATTTGTGCATTACCCGCACGACCTTCGATTGGGGCATTCCCGTGCCCTTCGATAAAAAGCACGTGGTTTACGTTTGGTTCGACGCGCTGCTCAACTATCTGACGGGCATTAAATACGGCACGGACGACGCTTTCTTCCATAAATTCTGGCCGGCAAGTTTGCATTTGGTGGGCAAGGAAATTGTGCGCTTCCATACGATTATCTGGCCGATTATGCTGCACGCTATGGGCCTGGAGCTGCCGCAGGAGGTTTACGGCCACGGCTGGCTGGTAGTGGACGGCGACAAGATGTCCAAGTCCAAGGGCAACGTTATCGACCCGCTGGCTTTAATCGATGAGTTCGGCGCGGACGCGATTCGCTATTTCCTGCTGCGCGAAATCAATTTGGGCAGCGACGGCAATTTCTCCCGCGACGCGCTGATTACCCGCATTAACGCCGATTTGGCCAACGATTTGGGCAATCTGCTGCACCGCACCGTGAGCATGATTGAAAAATATCACGGCGGCGTGGTTACGGACTCTGGCGTCAGCGAGCCTATCGACGGCGAGCTGAAGGCTTTGGTGAGCGAAACCGTGGCTAATTACGTTAAAGCCATGGACAATATGGAAATCAACGCGGCCATTAAGGGCGTATGGGCGCTCATCAGCCGCACCAATAAATATATCGACGAGACTGCGCCCTGGATTTTGGCGAAGGACGAGACCAAGGCCGGACGCTTGCAGACGGTGATGTACAATTTGGCGGAAACGCTGCGCATCGTGGCTATCTTAATCAGTCCCTACATTCCGACTACCAGCCCGAAAATTTATGAGCAGCTGGGCCTGACCGTACCGGAGCAGTTCCTGCTGGCGGACGCCGTTTGGGGCAAGCTGGCTAACGGCACGAAGGTGCGCAAGGGCGAGCCGCTGTATCCGCGTATCGAAATTGCCGAGGACGGCGCAACGATTATCGGCGGCAAACGCTACGAGCCTGCTGCTGCCGTTCCGAAAGAAGAACCTAAGCCGGAGATGGAGCCCATCAAGCCGGAAATTTCCATCGACGACTTTAGCAAAATCGATTTGCGCGTAGGCAAGGTGCTGGCGGCAGAAAAAGTGAAAAAATCCAAAAAGCTGCTGAAATTACAGGTGGAAATCGGCGGCGAGGTGCGCACCATCGTCAGCGGTATTTCTCAATACTATGAGCCTGAGCAAATGCTGGGCCGCAACGTCATCGTGGTGGCTAATCTGGCTCCGGCCAAGCTCATGGGCATTGAATCCTTCGGTATGCTGCTGTGCGCTTCCGACGGTCAGGGTAATTTGGTGCTGGCCGAGGCTCCGAATATGGCATCCGGCAGCCGCGTAAAATAATTGATATTTGTTTAAAACATAAAAAGCTAAAGGACGCTGTAAGCGGCGTCTTTTAGCTTATCTTTTAGTTTATAAAATGGAGGGCCTATGTCGGAAAAGCTTTTTAGCAGACTTTACTGGCGTCCTTATTTATTTATCGGCGTCAGCATGCTGCTCGTGATGGTCGGCAGCCTGGCGCCTTACGTTTTGCCCTACGAATGGCTGGCGCATAATTATAATAACTATGGGCTGTACGCCTTTAAAACCATAGCCTGGATAATTAAGCTGTCCATGCTGGCCTATCTTTTTGGTATTTATCTGGCTTGGCGCAAAAATTATTTTCCCAGGCTGGAGAAGCTGTGCTGCAAGGAAACGCGGGCGGTGATTACGGGCTACAGCCAAAGCTGGACCCGCGGCAAGCAGCTGTGCCCGATTTTTACGTATACCGTGGACGGTAAAGAGTACAGCGAAGCTTTGAACGAAGCCCATGGCAGCAGGACGAAGGATGGAGATCGGATTGACAGGGGCTTTAATTTAAAATTGCCGCGCAAAATTATTTACAATCCCGCTGACCCTCGTGAATTTTATATCAGGGGCGAGGAATATTATTCGCGCAAGGGCGCGATTGTGTGCTTTGTATTGTTCAGCCTGCTGTTCTTTTTGCAGCTGTATTTGAACGTGTTTATCTATTGACGAGGTGAAGTATGAGCAGAATAGGGTTGTGGGATTCCCATGCGCATTTGGACGACGAAGCCTTTGATAAGGACAGGGAGGAGCTGCTGGCGCAGCTGGAGCAGGATTTGGACGGCGTTATCAATGCCGGCTGCGACGCTGCGAGTTCGGCTAAGGCGGTGGAGTTGGCGCAGCGTTATGATTTTATTTACGCCGCCGTGGGCTATCATCCGGAAAATTTGGCCGGGATTCCCGCCGATTATTTAGAGCAGCTGGCTAAGTGGGCGCAGCTGCCCAAGGTTGTCGCTATCGGTGAGATAGGTTTGGATTATTATTGGAAGGAAAACGAGCCCAGGGAAGTGCAGAAGCGGATTTTCCTGGAGCAGATAGATTTGGCCAAGCAATTTAATTTGCCCATTATTATTCACGACCGCGACGCTCACGGCGATATGCTGGAGCTGTTTCAAAAGGAAGTAAGCGGCGTGCAGGCGGTGTTCCACTGCTTCAGCGGCAGTTTGGAGATGGCGAAGGAGCTGGCTAAGCGCGGTTATTATTTTGGCTTCGGGGGCACGTCTACCTATAAGAACGCGCAGAAGGTGCGCGAGGTTTTGCAGTATGTGCCCAAGGAGCTGATTTTGCTGGAAACCGATTGCCCGTATTTGACGCCGGTGCCCTTCCGGGGCAAGCGCAATAACCCCGCCTATGTGGAATATACGGCGCGCAATGCGGCGGAGGTTCTGCAAATGGATTTTGCCGAGCTGGCGGCGCTGACGGCGGCCAATACCAAGCGGCTGTTCTGGAAAATAAAATAAGCCCGGCTTTTTGCCGGGACTTTTTTCACACAATATAACTTTGGAGAAAGCTGACACGCCAACATCAAGCTATCTCTTTAATTATTATAAGCTCGAATTTGAAAATAGTCAAGACGTTCTAAAACGCCTTGAGTTGTGACGCCGTCCTTAGAGCGGCGTTTTTATTTTTTAATATTCACCGCAAAGCTGTTCAGCGAATACAGCGCCTGGGGCAGATAAATGCGCATTTGCGCCGTCGGCATGACGTAAAGCAGCTGATAGGTTTTACCGTTTTGCTTAGCGCTGGCTTCCAGCAGCAGCTTGTCGCCGTAAAAATCCTCGTGGCGGCTCAGCGTGCAGTCCCACACCAGCGCAGTCCCGTGCTGCCAGCGGCAGTACAGCTTTTTATTTGCGTAAGCGGGCAAGGGCTGCTGCGCGTCGTAGCTGACGGTGTCCGTTGGGTCGAGGACGGTAGCGGCGCACATCAGCGTATTGCTTGCCGCGCGCACCAGCATAGCGCCCTGGGCGGAGGGCAGCTGCGCCAGCGGATCGCTGCCGAAGGCCTGAGACAGCAGCAGGGAATAGCTGCCTGCGGCGCTGTTTGCCGTTACGAAATCGTTGGCTTGGGGCGTGCGCAAAAATTGCTTGGGCAGGGGCGGCTTTTTTACTAGGCTGGGCAGCGGCTTCGGCTTAGGCGCGGCTGCCTGCGGAGCGGTGCCTACTACGGCGGCAGGCTGCTTTTGCGTTTTGCTTTCGGCCAAGGCTGCTGCGTCTGCGTTTTGATCAGCTAAATGCTTTTTGGCTTTGCTTGGCCGGGATTGGCTGCGCTCTGCCGGTTTGTCTGCGATTATCTTTTCTTTAGCCTGTTGCGGCGTGGTCGGCTCGCTGATATGGCCCGTGCTGTCCTCTACGGTAATATGCGGCGTGGGCGCGGGCGCAGGCTGACGCGGCTGTGTGGAAACATAATCAGGGTGCTTTTGGTAATCTTGCCACACCTCGTCCGGGGTGGCGGCTACGGCTGCGCTGCACACCGACAGCGTCAGACAGGCCAGCAGCGCTGCCGCTTTCATAATTTTTCGCAGGCTTCGTTAATGGCCGCTTCGTCGACGCGCATAGCCGCAATGGTTTTCTCCATCAGCTCGTCCAGCGTCCAGCCTAAGTCGTCTGCGCCTTTCTTGATAACGTCGCGGTTACAGCCGGCGGCAAATTTTTTATCTTTAAATTTTTTCTTCAAAGATTTCAATTCCATATCCTGAACGCTTTTTGAAGGACGCATTAACGCTGCCGCGCCGATAAGGCCGGAAAGCTCGTCTGCAGCGAAAAGCACCTTTTCCATCTGGTGCTCAGGCTTGATATCTGCGCCTGTAAGGCCATAGCCGTGGCTGGCGGTGGCGCGGATAATGCTTTCGTCCACGCCGTGCTGGCGCATCAGCTCCTGTGATTTTACGCAGTGTTGTTCGGGATACTGTTCAAAATCTAAATCGTGCAGCAGGCCGACGATGCCCCAGTATTCTTCCTGGTCGCCGTAGCCCAGCTCTCTGGCAAAATAGCGCATAACGCCCTCCACCGTCAGCGCGTGGCGCAGATGAAAGGGCTCCTTGTTGTATTGGGTAAGTAATGTCCAAGCTTCTTCTCTGGTGATCATATTTTCTGCCTCCGTAAATGAATTTATTAAAGCTGTTGCACCACTGCGGCTTGTTCTGCTGTCTGCCGGTCTGTCATGCCGCTTGCTGTCAGACGGAGCCGCTTTTTTTCGCGGCGGCCTGTTTTCGCTGGAAGTCGTTGATCATATCTGCCAGGGTGGTATGGTCCACGATGCCGTCGATAGCGTTCTGAATTTTTTTATATAAGCCGATAGTGATGCAGGAATCGATTTTATCGCAGGGCGTGCTGCAATCCAGACAGGATACGGGAGCCAGGCTGCCCTCCACAGTGCGCAGAATTTCTCCTACGGTGTATTCCTCCGGCAGGCGCGCCAGACGGTAGCCTCCCTGCGCGCCGCGGGCGCTGAGAACGAAGCCGTTTTTGCTCAGCTGGTGGATTATCTGCTCAAGATATTTATCGGAAATTTCCTGCCGTTGGGCAACAGCTTTGAGCGGAATGTAGCCGCTCGTTTGGTTGATGGCTAGGTCGAGCATTAAGCGCAGGGCGTAGCGCCCTTTGGTAGAAATCTTCATAGTAGTCACAACCTTTCTTATTGACACTATTTTACTATGAAATAAGTAGGAGTTCAATATTTTATTTCCCTTAACAGCTTTTTTGTGATAAAATACCTGTATCATACTGTATTTATTGGAGGCCTGATGATGGATAAACAAAAATTGGATAAAACCTTTAAGTATTACATGGGCTTGTTCACTGCCGATAAGGAATTGGGGCAGATTATGAGCAAGGTAACTTTTCAGGAGCTTTTTAATCCGGAGTTTTTAAAGGAAAACAGCAAATTTACTTCCATGGACGATATTCTGTGGCGCAGCGGCTTCGGCATTATGAATTTGCTGGAGGTAGAGAACGTCAATCAGGATAAATGGAACGAATATATCGCTAAGAACTGCGAGTGCGAAACCTGGCACGACTTTGGCAAGCTGGCGATGATCGACTGGATGAAGCGCAAGCTGGAAGAAGTAAAAAAAGAAAAGCATTGATTTTGATTACCGGAGCTTGCGCTTCGGTAATTTTTATCAGCGCAGGCTTGGGAGGGGAAGCAATGGAAATTATTTTACACGCTTTGAACGGCGTTATAACGGTGATGTTGATTATCGCCGTGGGTTTTATTTTGGAAAGGCGGGGCTGGTTCAGCGAAAGCAGCATCGGCCTGATTTCGCGTTTAGTGACGCAGGTCTGCCTGCCCACATATATGCTTACTAATATATTGGCTAACTTCCAGCACGAGCAACTGGTCAGTATGTCCAAAGGTTTGGTCGTTCCTTGTATTTCTATGCTGGCAGGCTACTTCATCAGCCTTGCTTTAGGAAAAGTATTGAGACTGCCGCAGCGGCATAGAGGGATTTTTTCCGTTTGCGTCAGCTGCTCCAATACGATTTTTATTGGCCTGCCTTTGGGAATCGCTTTGTTTGGCGACGTCGGCGTGCCGTATATTATGATTTATTATATGGTCAATACGACGATGTTCTGGACTATCGGCGTTCACGATTTGGCCATTGGCAGCGGGGAGGAAGCTCCCTGGCTGAGCCGCAAAACGCTGCGCAGTGTTGTTTCGTTGCCGTTAATTGGCTTTATGACAGGCGTTGCTTTCGTTTTGCTGGAGTTGGATTTGCCGCAGCCGCTGTTTACCGCCTGCCGTTATATCGGCAGCATGACGACGCCGTTGGCGATGCTGTTTATCGGTATCGCGATGAGTAAAACGGACTGGCAGGAGATTCGTTTAGGCAAGGAGCTGGCCGTGGCTATGTTGGGGCGTTTCTTTATTTGTCCCTTGCTGGTACTGGCTATCGCGCCGTTTTTTCATTTGACGGAAATGATGGCGAAGGTGTTTGTCATTATGGCGGCCATGCCTGCCATGACGAATACGGCTATTGTAGCGAAAAGCTATGGCGGCGATTACAAATACGCGGCCATGCTGACAGCTGTCAGCACTGTGCTGGCGGCGGCGGTGATTCCTTTTTATATGTGGCTCATCCATTAGAGAATTGCGCAATAGTTTTTTGTTCGCAGCTATACGTTCATTACAGATTAGATAAACAAACAAAAATTCAAAATAATATTGACAAAGTTCACCATCGGTATTAAAATATAAACAAACAAAGATTTATTAGGTGGTGATAAATATGAAAGGGATTTTATTTGCATTGGCGTTTGCCTGTATGGCGTACGGAATGTATGGCAGCGCGTTCGCAGACGAGCCGGCTTATCGCAATTACAGCGTTACCGTGGCTCAGGGCGATACTCTGTGGGATATTGCCTGGCGGCACACGGAAAATAAAGAAGATGTACGCGAGGTTATGCACCGCATTGCTCAGGCTAATGCGTTACGATCCAAGCATATTTATCCGGGCCAGGTTTTGCAGGTGCCGGTGCGTGTGCAGGACAGCGGCTTAATGATTGCCGCTAAATAGACTAATTAATTTTACAGAATGAACACAAGGCTTTTGTCCATCAGCGTCGAATTAGATTAGTAAATGAAAATAATATTATCGCTAACTAAGGAGGCGTTGAGTATGCAGAGCAAAAAATGGATAGCCGCGGCGTTGGCCGCAGGCTTTGTTTTAGGAAACGGAATGTCCCCCGTACAGGCCGGGATTTTGGATAAGGTAGTTAAGGGTGGCGTTATCGGTTACGCGGTGGACGCTGTGGCCGGACCGCTGAACGACGGCATTAACGCCGTAACGGCTAAATACGGCGTCAGCAGTACGGACGCTACCAAGGTAGTGCCGATTATTTCCGTAGGCGACGGCAGCCGCGCGGGCGCGGCGCAGGTATCGGGGCCGGTGGAAAAGGTTGACCAGGTTAAGGCCGCCTTGATTATCGAGCAGACGATTTTGGGTATCCGAGCAAAAATTTTGATTCCCGTGGATAGAGTGGATTATAAAAATGTGAACCGCGTTCAGGGTGTAGGCGTGAGCGCTTCTCTGGATGTGAAAATATAAAAATTTTTCAATATATAAAAAACGAACGCGCCGTCGCAGAAAGCGACGGCGCGTTTACAAAGTTAAAAGTATATGCTATAATGACTTTCAGAGGTAGTTGGCCTGTCGGTTTTATCCTACTCCCTAAGGACAGGGGGTGATGCTATGACGGTTCATGAAGCTTTATCTTTAATGATAAGTTTTGCGACCTTAGTGGTACTCATTCTATCGTTCCGTAAGTAGTATGAAAAAAACCGCTTAACGGTAAAGCGGCTCTTTTCCAAATAATTTAATTTTTGAGGAGAAGCCGACTTGCTGCGGTCAGCTATCTCTTTCTTTATTATAGATGTAAAAGCAAAAATAGTCAAGATTCATAATTTACGTTCGCCGCTCGCGCAAGCAAGCGGCGTTTTGCTTTATAAAACCTTTTGCAAAAGGTTAAGCACATTTTGATGCGTGATTTTGGCGATGGTGGCGTCGCTGTATTTGGCAGAAAGAAATTCTACCAAAGGCTTGTAATCCTGCACTCCATGGATATTGTAAGGCGGGTGGCTGATGCCGTCGAAGTCGCTGCCAAAGCCGATATGCTCGTCGTTACCCATGAGGTTCAGCATATAATCGATATGGCGGTACACGCTTTCGATGCAGGCCTTGTTGTAATCTTCTTCCAGAAATTGCCCGGCGAAGGTAACGCCGATAAGGCCGCCGTTTTCGTTAATCGCCAAAATTTGTTTGTCGTCCAGATTGCGCGGATGCGGGCACAAAGCTTTGGCGTTGGAATGGGTGGCAATAATAGGCTTGCTGCTGGCTTCGATAACGTCCCAAAAGCCTGCGGGCGCGATATGTGACACGTCCACCAGCATACCGAGTTTGTTCATTTCGGCGACAACCTTGCGGCCGAAGACGGTCAACCCGCCGCCGCTGCCTTCTTCGTTCACGCCGTCGGCAATATCGTTGCGGTTGCTCCAGGTCAGCGTCATGGCGCGCACGCCCAGCTCGTACAAGCAGCGCAGCGCTTCCAGACTGCCGTCGATAGCGCCGCCTTCTTCGATGGCTAAAAGGGTTGCCGCTTTATGGTTCAGTACGTCGGCGGCGTCGGCTTTCGTGCGCACCTGCAGCACGTCAACGCCAGCTGCCTGCAATTTTTTACATTCCTGCAAATATTTGTCCAACAGCTGCAGCGTGTAGCGCAGGCCGCCGTAATAACGAAATTCGGGCGTGGGCACGAAGATGGCGCAGAACTGCAGGCCGCCGCCAATGGCGATTTGGCGTTTGATATCGAAATGCTGCTCGTTGTTGTACAAGTCGGCATTCTTTTTATAAAGTTCGGTTAAGGTGTCGCAGTGACAATCGCAAATAAACATTTTTTCTGCCTCCTAACGCTGAAAAGCTTTTACTAATGCGAGTAAGAAAAGTAAGAAACAGCAGCCGCTGGGGCTGCTGTTTAGTCCGTGCAGTACAAAAAGAGTTTCTTCTACCAATCAATAACCGGTGTAGTAGAAGAAGAAGGTCATGCCGATGGTTACAATCATAGCGCCAGCCATGGGGATAGCGGTACGCTTAACCAAATCGAAAGAGGAAACGCCGCCCATACCGGAGGATACTACGATTACCGCGGTGATGGGGGAGCAGTTACGCATGATGGAGGCTGCAAAGTGCATGGGCAGCAGCATCAGCACAGGGTGCAGGCCGGTGGAAGCGGCTACGGCAGGCGTAAGCGCCGCGAACGCGAAGAAAGGCGCGTTGCCGGAACCCATAACGATGGCGGAACCGGCGATAATTGCTACCATAACCAGCATCATGGACATCGGGCCAAAGCCTAAGCCTTTGCTGCCGTCAATCATTGCGCTGATGGTCCCCATGGAAATCAGGCCTTGGGCGAAGGTTTGACCGGCTACGATCAAGGTAATTACGTTAGCCATTTGCAGGCCCAAGCCGTCGAAGAATACCTGAATGTCGCCAAAAACCTTTTTGCCGTCGCGGTGACGGATAAATTCGCAGCATACGCCGATGAACAGGCCGATGAACATAGCCATAACGATATTCATCTTAATGCTGGTAATCCACAAGGAGCTGAAGCTGAGAATCAGGGCCAGGGGAATAACGGGCAGAATAGCGTAGAAGCCCGGTGCAGTATCTGCTTCGTCCTTTACTGCTTCCACTTCCATCGGTTTTACTACATGACCGTCGCGTTTGTCCATATATTTTTGGGTCAGGTAATGAAGCACGCCGACAACTACGAAGGCCACGGCTACGATAGGAACCTGATAATGGCTCCAATAAAATACGGGGTCGACGCCGGCGGTTTCGGCGGATAAAATCGTACCGGTGTCGCTGGGGCTCCAGTCAAAGCACAATGTAGTGGCTACGGCCGCAGTTGCTGACAGGCGGCTTACGCCGAGGCCCATCAAAATCGGGAACATCGTTACCATCAGCAGCATGGCGAGGCCGGAAGCGCTGTTGATGCACAAACCGATGAGCATACCGACGATCCAGGTGCCGCTCATTACGAGGTAGGGAGATTTAAGCGCTAGCAAAGGTTTGATGGTCATGCGCACGAGCGCGCGGGACGCGCCGATTTTATCCATGTACTTGGCAAACGCGCCTACGGACATGATGTTCAAGCCTAATTTACCGGCTGTGGAGCTTAAGGTTGCGCGAATAAATTCAAACGCGTCAAAAAAAACAGAACCGGTGGTAGCCTTGGGCCCAAGGATTTGACCATAGCCTAAAATAACGGCTAAATACATCATCACCATACCGCCCATGAAGAGCACCGGTTGAGGTTTGTACTTTTTGTAAATAAGATAGCCGACCCAAAAAGTAACGATCGCAGAAATAACTACACCCATTTGCAACATCCTTTCTCGTTCAGTTTATTTTGCAAAAAATTAAGGTAATTAAATTATATCATAGACATGTATCGCAGGGCAAGAAAACCCCGTCGCGCAATTTTGCAGACGGGGTTTAGTAAACCAAAGAAAGTAATGTGAAATTTTAGCGTGTTTCCCCTCGCGCAACGCGATAGGAAAAGTTGTCAGCTATATTTTTTAACGTGCCGTTGCCAAAGCTTGCAGCACGTGTTGGATATACAACGCCTGGATGCTCTTGTAGCGCCCCATACCGTTCAAATGGCCGGTAGTGGCAATGCCCAACGCTTCAATTTGTGATTTCCAGCTGTCGGGCTCGTCGCCGTACATATCGTTGTTGGCATGGTCGCCTGCGACTACCATTAAAGGATAAAGGTGGACGTGCTTGTAATGGCGTTCCTTTACTCGGCTCAGTACGTCTTCCAGATTAGGCTTGTCCTCGTCCTCTACAGTGCCGATGATAATGGGCTGCTGCATGGCGTCGAAAATCGCTTGTAATTTTACATAGGTGCAGCCATGAGCCTGATTGTTATTGCGCGGCGTACCATGTCCCATAAAAACTACGCCTTCATCTGCGCCCAGCTGCGGCAGCTGCGCTATGAGCGCTGCGGCGGCCAGCTGATAATCGCTGTCGGAAACGATTAAAGGCTGACTGATAATAATACTGCGGAAGACATCGTGAAAGCGCTCCTTGAGAGCCAAAACCTTTTGCTCAAATTCTTCGCCGTGCAGCAAGTGGGTAGGCTGCAGAACGACTTCTTCGTAGCCTGCTTCCTGAAGCTTACGCAGAACGGTTTCCGTATCGTCGACCAGAATGCCGCGCTCGGCTAAACGCTTGCGAATGATGTTGGAGGTAAAGGCCCGATATTGGTCGTAGGCAGGGAAGGCGTTGGCCAGCGCCTGCTCGATACCGCCGATATCCTTCAGGCGCGTTTCGTCAAAGGTGGAGCCGAAGCTGATAACTACTAGGGCTTTTTTGTTCATGTTTGCACCTCGTTAAAAATAGTTTATATAAATACTCTCCGCTCAGGCAGTGAACGGAGAGTAGTAAGGGATTATGGTGAGGGGATGAGGATTATTTTGCTTGCAAAGCTTCCCAGGCTTGGTCGGCTTTTTCGACGAACAGTTTTTGTACGGCTGCATTTTCACCTAAGCCATGGATGTAAGCGTCAACCTTGAAGCCTTCCTGTTCCAGAATGGATTTAAAGGAATCGGGCTCGTCGCCTGCCATATCGTTGTTGGCATGATCGCCTGCTACCATCATCAGCGGCATCAGGGTTACGTTTTTAATGCCTTTAGCTTTCAGCTGCGGGATAACGGTGTCCAGATGCGGCCAGCCTTCTACGGAGAAGATTAAAGCGTTGCTCAGTCCCAGCTCGTTCAGGCGGTCCTGCATTACTGCATAGTAAGCGTTGGCCGGATGGGGAGTGCCGTGAGCCATGATCAAAACTGCGTCCTTTTTGCCCATCTTGGGGAATTGAGTGGACAGAGCCTGCATGGTAGCGGTAATGTCGTCGTCCTGACCCTCCTGGCCCTGCCAGTACATCAGCGGCGTGCCGAAGGTCATTTTCTTGAAGTCGTTTTTATGGAGATTGTAAACGGCGTCTTTATAAGTATATTCCATGCCCGGGATAATGTCCAGAGAGGTCATGGCGATGCGGGTATAGCCCTCTGCTTTTAATTGCTCCAAAGCCTTTTCCGGGGTGGGGATATCCAAGCCTTCGTTAGCTTTGATGCGGTCGATGATGATGTGAGAGGTAAAGGCGGTAACTACCTTTACGCCGGGATGAGCTGCTTTAATAGCGTCCACAGTAGCTTCGATGGTTTTAGCGCGGCTGTCCTGGAAGGTGGTACCGAAGCTGAGAACCAAAATAGCGTCTTTATCCGGCAGGTTGGCTAAATCTTTATTTACATTGGTCTTTACGCCGATTTGAGAGGCTTGAAGCAGAGCGGGAGTAGCGTCCTTTACTTCGTCGCTCAGCTGATAAGCGGCGTGAGAAGTAGCGGCAAAGCCCAGCAGTGCAGCGCAGGCCATGGAAGTAACTGCGAGTTTCTTTAAGGATTTCATAACCAAAACACTCCTTTGTAAGCACGAAATATGTTGGAGCAGGGATACACATATATCAAACAATATTTATCAACCCTGCTTCTTAGAATTATACCACTAATAAATGGTATGTCAATAGTAATGAGAATTAGTTCTATTATATATTTGAACAAAAAATAACAGACTGCCGTAAAGCAGTCTGTTAAGGGCTGTTTGCTTATTTTTCTGCCAGCATAGCTTTAATTCCGGCAAAGGTTTCCGGGCTGATAATATGCTCGATGCGGCAGGCGTCTTTTTCGGCGATGTCTTCGTCAACGCCCAGCTTTTTATTGATGAAGCGGGTGAGCGTTACATGGCGATCGTAGACGGCAGCCGCTTTCTTTTGTCCTTCCTTCGTCAAACGGATAGCGCCGTCGGGCTCCATGATAATATAATTGTTGCGTTTTAAAATGCTCATGGCGCGGCTGACGCTGGCCTTGGTAAAGCCCATGGCGTCGGCAATATCAATCGAACGGACGCTGCCGTTTTTTTGCGTAAGCATTAAAATCATTTCTAAATAATTTTCGCCGGATTCCAAGAGTGGCATAGGAATCACCTCCGATAAGTTTGAAAGTTAAATTAAGATAATTTTAACATATTTTGACGCGTCAGTCACTAGCCAATAGTGTATAATAAAAGAAATAATCGTTACGGCGGAGGATGATTATGCTGGATTTTATTACGGAAAAAGAGATCGTGTGGCAGGTTTTAAAAAATACGTCTAAACCCATCGTTCTTTACGGCATGGGCAACGGCGCGGATAAAATTTTGGATTGGTGCGAGGCAAACGGCGTTAAAGTGCATGGCGTTTTTGCCAGCGACGAATTTGTGCGCGGGCAGCAGTTTCGCGGCTTTACGGTGGAACGCTACGACGCTGTAAAAGCGCGCTTGGGAAACGATTTGCTAATCGTAATCGCTTTCGCCAGCGAAAGGCCTGAGGTGCTGATGCGTTTTGCCGAACTCGACGCGGAGCAGCAGGTGATAGCGCCGCACCTGCCCTTGTTCGACGAACGTGAAACAATAAGCTTCGCCTGGCTTGCAAAATACGCGAGCGAGCTGCGCCGCGTTTACGATAATTTAGCCGACGACTGGTCGCGCAAAGTTTTCGCCGACGTTCTGAATTATAAATTGAGCGGCAAGCTGCATTATTTATTTAGCTGCGCTACCAAGCGCGAGGAGGACTTGCGCGCTTTAATAAAACCTGGGACGGATGAAAGTTATCTCGATTTGGGTGCGTACACCGGCGACACTTTGGAAGAATGGGGTCGTTTGACGGATTGGCGTTGGCGGCTGG
>NZ_CAJMEH010000026.1 GCF_905212365.1 uncultured Phascolarctobacterium sp. | reverse complement strand
CAGACCGGCTGCCGAGGGCGTGAAGGCCGTGCTGCCGGGCAGGGTGCGCCGCTGTGGCGCTTCGGCGCCGCATTCGCCGTCCGGGTCGATAGGCTGCAGGGGCAGCTCGGTGGAATAAACAACCTTGAGCTTTTTTACTCCACGTTTTTTCATAGCTTGGCGCATGACGCGGGCCAGCGGGTCTACTGACGTTTTATAAATATCGGCTACCTGAAACAGAGCGGGATTCATTTTATTGCCTGCGCCCATGCTGCTGATAACGGGCACTCCGGCCGCTTTGGCCGCCATGACAATGGCTATTTTGGCGGCGACGGTGTCTACAGCGTCCACCACATAATCGTATTGGGAAAAATCAAACTGCTCCTGGTTTTCGGGCAGGAAAAAGCATTGACAGGGGTGGACCGCAATGTGAGGATTGATGCTGCGCAGGCGTTCGGCCATAGCCGTTACCTTGGGCTGGCCGATGGTGGCATGCGTAGCGATAATCTGACGGTTCAGATTGGTCAGCGCTACCGTATCGTTATCTACTAAGGTTAAGTGCCCAACGCCGCTGCGGGCCAGCGCTTCGACTGCGTAGCCGCCGACGCCGCCGACGCCGAAAACGGCTACATGGGCTGAGTGCAGCCTTTGCAGGGCTTGGCTGCCGATCAGCAGCTCTGTACGTGAAAATTGGTTAAGCATAATCTCTCCTTACTTTCTGCTTCAGTTGGCTAAATAAATATCTGCCGCTGTTCCGGCCGGCACATCAGCCGGTTTATTATCCGATATTACGGTTACGGTGCTGCCGTTAATTTCACTGATGCTGCCGCCAAAGGAGGCGTTGGCAGTTTTCAGAGTAACTCTTTGGCCGACGGTTAAATTTTTAGCTTCGGCGGCGCTGACGCTAAAGCTGATTTGACAGCTTTCAACAGCCGTTAGCTCTACAATAATTTCGCCTTGGCGAACAGCGTCGTTATTTGCGGCTTTGAGCTGAGTGACGACGCCCGTACAGGGGCTGATAGCTTCGTTGGCCTGCTGCTTTGCCGTGGCCTGAGCCTGCTGCTGTTTGAGCTGCTCCAGCAGCTTTTGCTGCGCGGCTATGGCTTGGGGCGAAGCAGGCTGGCTGATTACTGCTGCGCGGCTGGCAGCCTGAAAGCTGGCGCTGGCCTGCTGCAGCTCGGCTTGGGCGGCCTGCGCCTGCTGCCGCGATACGGCTCCCTGCGCCAGCAAATTATTCATTTTAGCGGCCTTTTGCTGTGCTTCGGCCAGATTAGCCTGCGCTGAGGCCAGATTGCCGGGCGGAGCAGCGTTGGCTGCGCTTTGCTGCAAACGGCTTAATTCGGCGGCTGCCTTGGCGGTTTGGGCCGTGAGTTCTTTTACTTGCGCGTCTAGCTGCGGGTCGCTGATGGCGAACAGGGGCTGGCCTTTGCTGATGCGTTCTCCCTTTTCGGTAATCAGGCCGATAATCTGGCCGGAGGCAGGAGTCTTGACCTCGTAGGAGGGTATGGACAGCGGGCCGCCGCCGATTTTTTTATGCTGCTGGCTGCCGCAGCCGCTTGCCAGAAGCGCGGCCAGCAGGAGCAGCGTTAGCAAAATTTTGTAATAGCGCATGGGGATTTATCTTCGCTTTCGTATAATATTTCTACATTATCCATTATATCCTAAAAAATTATCTTGTGTGTGAAATTTTGCTGTACGTCTAAAAGCGCTTCGTACATTTTACATTCTTGCGGTCTTTGCTGAAATCTTTGTATAAAAAGTAACAAAAAGTTTTCAGTTGGGCATTACAAATTGGCGAAAATCGGGTATAATATAATTAAAAGTGTACTATACTTAACATTATATACAGGCGCTGCGACGCTGTGCTTTTAATAGTCGCGGCGTCCTGTGCGATCTAATTACTGGCGCCGTATAGGTCGTGAAAAATTTTATTCAAGCGAGGTAAATATGTTTTTCGATTCTTATGATACACCAGTATTCAGACCTCCCAGCGAGGCAAGCAGTTTTATTTTGCGCGTTACTAGGGGCTGCGCCCACAATAAATGCACCTATTGCAATATGTACCGCGGCGTGCCCTTTCAGATATTAAAGGATGAGGAAATATCACGGCAGATAGCCTTGGCCGCCTATTATGGCAAGGACAAGGTGCGCCGCGTCTTTTTGGCGGACGGCGACGCTTTGGTGCTGCCTACGGCTAAGCTGCTGAAAATTTTGCAGGCGCTGCGGGAGCAGTTCCCTAAATTGCAGCGGGTGGCCAGCTATGCTGCGCCTAAGGATATTCTGCGCAAGAGCGAGGAGGAGCTGCGCCAGCTCAAGGAAGCGGGTCTGCAGCTTTTGTACTACGGCATGGAAACCGGCGACGACGTAACGCTGAAAGCCGTGAACAAGGGCGTCAATGCTGAGGAAGCCATAGAGGCGGGACGGCGCGTTACTGCCAGCGGCATGAAGCTGTCGCTGATGGTGATATTGGGGCTGGCAGGCGTGGAGGGCAGCGCCCGTCACGCTTTGGCAACGGCTAAAGCTATCAACATTATCCAGCCCACGCATTTAAGCGCTTTGTGCCTGATGCTGTACCGCGGCAGCGAGCTGCTGGAGCAGTTCGAGGCGGGACAGTTCAATCCCTTGTCTCCGGCAGGCTTGATGCAGGAGCTGCATCTGATGCTGGAGCATATCGAGCTGCCTGCGGATAAGCACTGCCTGTTCCGCAGTAACCACGTTTCCAATTACGTGCAGCTGGCAGGGACGCTGCCCAGGGATAAGCAACGTCTGCTGCGGCAGGTAGAGGTAAGCGTGGAGCATTTAAGCAAGCTGAAAAGCTGGGACGTTTATAATAATACGGAATATTAACTAAGCTGAAACAGGTGATGAGGATGGGCAAAAGGCTGACTGCCCTGCTGACGCTGCTGGCGCTGCTTTGCTGGCTGCCATTGTCGGCGGAGGCCAAAAAGAAAACTGCAAAGCAGGCCCCTGCCGCTAAGGCCAGCGCGCAGCAAAGCGATTGGCGCGTGAAGGTGGCGCAGCAAAAGCTGCAGGCTCTGGGGCTGTCTAAGGAAAAGCCTTCGGGCCGCATGACCGACGCTACCCAGGCGGCGCTGAAAAAATTTCAGCAGCAGCACAAGCTGAAGGCCAGCGGCGCTTTGGACGATAAAACCTATCGCAAGCTGACCTAGGAGGCCTTTGCCAAGGAAGGGATAACTAATGTCAAGGGCTCGGAGATAGTCAAGCAGGCCGCTAAATATAAGGGAGTGCCTTATAAATTCGGCGGCGTGACGGCCAAGGGTTTCGATTGTTCCGGCTATGTGCAGTATGTATTTAAAAATTGCCGCGCTACGCTGCCGCGGGCGGCGGACGAGCAGGTCTTGCAGGGCGTTTTTGTAACGCAGAAGCAGTTGCGGCCGGGAGATTTGGTGTTCTTCACAACCTACGCGGCGGGGGCGTCCCATGTGGGCATTTACGCCGGGAAGAACCAGTTCTGGAGCGCTACCTCGTCCAAGGGAGTTATGCTGTGCTCCTTGCAGGATAACTATTGGAAAACACGTTATTACGGGGCCCGCCGGGTTTTGGTAAGCAACGGCGAAGTATAAGGATAAAAATTGACTGCTGTAAGCAGATGGGGGAGGATTTTTTATGATTCGCGAAAGACGTAATAAGGAAAAGCTCGCTTCATACTATAAGAAGTTTATGGATGAGGGGATTGTCGATCCCAACGTGCATCCCTGGGTTGCAGAAAGCTGGCAGCGCTGCCGCGCTATGCGTTTGCCTCACGAGACGATGCCTAAGATCAACAAGCTGAGCCGCGAGGAAATTGCCGAGCATCAAAAGACACACGAGTTTATTGTGAAATATGTGGACGGCTTGTACGAGCAGAGCAAGCAGCATTTCAATATCCATAATCTGAGTATGCTGCTGATCGACGAAAACGGCTACGTTATTAAAAATTACGCTATGCCCTTCTTCCAGCGCATTATCGAAGATATTCAGGGAATGCGCGTTTTGGAGGAGGATGTGGGCACTTCCAGCATCAGCGTGGCCCGCGAGCATAATGTGCCTTTTCTGATGTTCGGGCCGGAAATGTGGATTAAGGACAGCCATTCCGGGGACGCCTGCAGCGCGCCCATTTGCGTCAACGGCAAAATACGCTACATCATTTCCTTCTTTTCGCTGGATCAGAACGACCTGCCCTACGATTTGCTTTTGAGCCTGCTGCTGACCATGAAATATTCCATCGAGCAGCATTTGGCGATGCTGGAATCCTGGACCATCAACCAGATTATGATGGAGCAGCTGCCGGTAACTGTGTATTGGCTGGGTAAGGATGGCAACGTTAAGTACTGCAATAAAAACGGCCAGAAGCGCTTGGACGGACATGAGCATCTGGAAGACGTTTTCCTGAATTACGAGCATATCCCCATAAAAAAGGCGCTGAAGGGCGTGGCTACCCAACGCCGTGAAATTACCTGGATTACGCAGGACAGAACTTACGAGGATATTACCACGGTTATGCCTATCAAGGTGGGCAGCGAGGTGGAAAGCGCGCTGGTGCTGTCTATGTCCATCGAGGATTTGAAAACCACTATCGCTCACGCTACGGGCTACAGCAGCCGCTACAGTTTGTACAGCATGGTGGGCGAGACCGCGGAATTTTTGGCCTTGCAGCATAAGGCCAGCCGTGTGGCCCGCACCGACCACAATATTTTATTGCAGGGCGAGCCGGGCACGGGCAAGCAGCGTCTGGCTCACGGCATTCATCAGGCCAGCCCCCGCGCCGCTGCGCCGCTGATTGCTGTGAAATGCCATAACGCGCCGCTGGACGAGCTGGAAGTGGAATTTTTCGGCAGCAGCGACGGCGACCAGCAGTCGGCAGGCAAGCTGGAGTTGGCTATGGGCGGTACGCTGTTCTTAGACGAGGTAGAAAAGCTGCCCCTGGAAATGGGCGATAAGCTGGCGGAGGCGCTGACCCACGGCCTGCCGCCGAAGAAAAAGGGGGAGAAGCCCCGCGTCTTTGACGTGCGTGTGATTGCCGCCTGCGATTCCAACCTCAAGCGTTTGGCCGATAAGGGCTTGTTCTCCCGCAGACTGTACGCGCTGGTGCTGGATACTACTATGCGTGTGCCGCCGCTGCGCGAACGCGGCAAGGACATTGAGGTTATCGCCGGTCATATTCTTGTGGAAATGTCGGCGCAGCATAATCTGCCGCAGAAGCGCCTGTCGCCGGAGGCGGTTTCCCTGCTGCTGAGCTGCAGCTGGCCCGGCAATATCAAGCAGCTGCAGGGCGTTATCGAGCAGGCCTTCTTCCATACTCCCGGCAGCATTATCGAAGCGGAAAACATTAAGTTGCCCGGCGATAAGACCATGGAGCGCTCCTGGAAGTACGATAAGGAAGCTTTTATCGCCGCCTGGAAGTCTGCCGGAGGCAATATCAGCAAGCTGGCTAATATGCTGGACGTCAGCCGCGTCACACTGTACCGCTATCTGAAAAAATACGGCTTAGGACCGAAAACAAAATAAAGCTTATAATAAACAGCCGCAGGGATTTTTGCCCTGCGGCTTTTGTCTGCTTCTCGGCGCTTTATAACGTCTGTAAAAAATATTAAAAAACAGGGGGATAACCGTTTTTGAAGCGTCTGGCAAATTTTTTTGACTAATATGCTGAAAAGTATTATAATATTAGCGTTGTTACGTATATTGAGTTTGCAGTGCGCCCTGGAGCGGACTTAAAATATAAGAATTATTATGTAAGGAGTGCCGAGATGCTGAAGCAGCTGGAAGAACAGATTAAATTGATTATTTGCGCGTTTATCGATAAGCTGAAACAGAGCGGGCAGATTGCCGCCGTAAAAACAGAATACTTGTGGCAGATTATTTTGGCTAAGCTGAATATTTTCCTGGCTTTAGGCAAAGAGCGGAGCTGTGCGCTGCGGCGTAAGGCACGGCTGTGCGCTGAGGAAGCGGGAACAGCTATGCGTGCTAAAGCGCAGGACGCGGCAGCTAAGGCTGAAAATTATGCTCAGGAAAAGGCAGTAATAGCCAAGGCCTATCTTGACGAGGCTGCGGCTGTGGCCAAGAGTTACGCGCAAAGAGCGGCGGGCGCTGTGCAGGGTTATGCTCTGGGCGTAGCGGAGCGCGTTCAAGATAAATACAGAATGTGGAAAAGAATGTGGCGCTGCAACCAGCACTTTACCTTTTGGCTGATTCCGGCAGACGGCCAGCATATCGCTAAAACTCACGTTAAAAAAAGCCATTTGAAATATGCTGTGACCGGCATAGCCGCTTTTTTGGTAACAATTTCCGTTACTATCGGCGTGTTGGCGCATTTTGCTATTCAAAACGAAGCGCAGAAGCAGGAGCTGGCAGAATATAAGGCTACTAAGCAGGCTCAGGAAAAGACTATTCAGGAGCTGCAGAAGATGGCGGAAAATAATCAAAAGCAGCTGGCATATTTGTCCAAGCTGGAGAATAAAGTGCGCCAGGAAATGGAAAAGAACGGCGCGCAGCTACCGCCTAAGAGCGACATTTCCGCTTATGCCGGCAAGGGCGGCCCTACGCTGGGCGATAGCAGCCCTATGGGATATATGCTGGAGCAGGAAAAGAATATTCATAACGAAGCTAACGCCAAAAAGGCAGATTTAGAAAACCTGATTAACGCTTTGGAAAATGAAAATTATCGCCGGGAGATGACTCCCAGCGTATGGCCTACCAGTGGCGGGTATATTTCCTCGGCTTTCGGCGGTCGCGCTAATCCCTTTGACGGTTATAGCAGGGATTGGCATCCCGGTATCGATATTGCTATCGATTACGGCGCGCCGGTTTACGCCAGCGCCGCCGGTTATGTGCAGCAGGCAGGCTGGTACGGCGGTTATGGCCGTTATGTGCGCTTGAGCCATGATTTTGGTTATGTGACTGCCTATGGGCATATGAGCAGCATCGAGGTCAGCGCGGGGCAGTATGTCAAGAAGGGCGAAATTATCGGCTATGTGGGCAGCAGCGGCTACAGCACAGGCCCGCACCTGCATTTTGAGGTAATTCGCTACGGCGAGCAAATTAATCCGTCACGGTTGATGTGATTTTATAATTTTAGAAGGAGCAGATAAGCTGTCAGAGCTTTATCCACAGGGGTAGAGTTTCGACAGCTTTTTGTTCAGGCGCGTTAGCAAAGTTTACGGACTTAGCGTTTTGTTATTGGCGCGCTTGGTACCCGAAAGTGAAACAGGGGCAAGCTAGAGAAAGTAAAAATTTTTGCGTAGTAAAAGCTTGCCGGGGGGGGGACAGGTGTGCTATAATATTTTTGAGATTAAAATAAAGCATAGGTCTATCAAGAGATGTTTATGCAAAAGCTAAGCATATATGCAGCTGTAGCGATAAATGTGCTCTACCGGTATACGAAAGGAAGTTTTATAATGTCGGAAAGAACAAGATTGATTGGCAACAGAATCAGGAGACTGCGTGTACAGCGCTGCCTGTCGCAGATGGAAGCTGCGAAGAATCTGGGGATTAGCCAGGCACATTTAAGTAATATTGAAAGCGGCAGGAATAATATCACTTTGGAAAATTTACTCAAGCTGCACGATGTACTGCAAGTACCGATGGCGGAATTTTTTGTGGATATTGACGCGCAGGATAAGCAAAACAGCGCTAAAGAGGGCGTTGATTTGAAATCCTTCAGCGTGGAAGATTTCTTACAGGCATTAATGAGCTTGAAGCAGAAATAAAACGATGAAAGAAACTTTTAACATGCCGTCAGCTGTTTTAGCTAATTTTGTGAACGCTTATTATTTGCACGGGAACTGCTTATATAGTATAATTAATATAGAAAAAAGTTAAAATTATGCTATAGAGGAGGGCCCTTGATGATTATTAAAGCATCTGCCACTATCAGGCAGAATTATAATGAAATATCCGATTTATGTAAAAAAACTAAGGAGCCTATTTATCTTACGAAAAATGGCGAAGGCGATTTAGTTGTGATGGATATTCAGGCATATTGTCAGCGAGAAAAAATGCTGCGCTTGCGGGAAGAGCTTTTAAGCGTAGAAGAAGAGCGTTTAAGCGGTAAAGCCGGATATTCTGTCGATGAACTGGAACAATACTTAGCTTCTGTAGTTGAGGGCGTTGGGCATGACAGAAAATAATCGATATGAAATTATTGTTTCTGAAAAAGCCATGCAGGGTTTAGGCAGAATAATCAGCTATATTGCCTTTAAAAGCGTCAGCGCTGCCGGTAGGGTAAAAGTAGAAATTATTAAAGGTATACAAAGTTTGGATGTTTTTCCTGAACGATATCCGTTTTTATCAGGAGATTTTATTCCTTATAATAAATACCGTAAGCTGGTTATTATGCAGAGGTATTTGATTATTTATCAAATACAGGAACGGAAAGTATTTGTAGACTTTGTTGTGGACTGTCGGCAGGATTATCAGTGGCTGCTTCATTGATATGAAAACTATAATACAGAATAAATTAAAGCCCCGAACTTGGTGTTCGGGGCTTTGGTCTGCTTAAGAAGCTTTATTCGTTGACCTTGTACCAGAAGGGACGCAGGAAGTGCAGGTAGCAGACTTCGTCCACCTCGGGGCCGGGATCGCGGCGGCCGATTTGCACACGGACCTCTTGGTCGCCTATCTTGATGAGATAGTCGACGATTTCGCCCAGGAAGGCCTTGCGCATTACCAGACCGCGTACGCCGTTGGGGTCGCTTTCGTTGGTAAAGCGGATTTCCGTGGGACGGCTGGCAAGGTTAAAGGTCGCTTCGCCCTTCATGCGGTCGGGCACGATAAGGCCGGAGGGCAGCGCATGAGCAGAGCCCTGAATAAAGGCTTTGCCGTCCTGCCAGTGTACGTCGGTAAAGCTGGATACGCCGATAAAGCTGAAAACAAATTTATTAGTCGGGTTGTTGTAGACGTTCAGCGGCGTATCGATTTGCTGCATTACGCCCAGCTTCATAACCAAAATACGGTCGGACAGAGCCATAGCCTCGGATTGGTCATGGGTTACGTAAATAATGGAGAAGCCGTATTTGCGCTGCAAATCCTTGATTTCAAAGCGCATTTCCTCGCGCAGATGCGGGTCAAGGGAGGACAGGGGCTCGTCCAGCAGCATTACGTCCGGATTGATAGCCAGCGCACGGGCCAGAGCCACGCGCTGCTTGCCGCCGCCGGAAAGGTCTGCGGGGCTGTCGTTAGCCGCTTTCAGCAGATTGGTCGCGGTCAGCGCGTCCTTAGTGCGCTGCTCAATTTCTGCGTTGGGCAGCTTACGCAGGCGCAAAGGGAAGGCTACATTTTCATAAACGCTCATATGCGGCCATACGGCGAAGGCCTGGAATACCATGCCGAAGTTGCGGTTTTCAGGCGGCGTATAGTGACGTTTTTTAGGGGAGGAAAGCAGGCGGTCGCCTACCCATACCTCGCCGTCGGATAAATCCTCAAAGCCTGCTACCATGCGCAGCGTAGTGGTTTTGCCGCAGCCGGAGGGGCCCAGCATGGAAAAGCATTCACCCTTACCGATTTCGATATTCAGGTTATCGACAGCGGTAACGTCACCGAATTTTTTCGTAACATTGATTAAACGGATATATGACATGACGATTACTCACTCGCTTTCTTGGTAAGATGATTGATGAGAATTTGACCCAAAACAATGAGGATCAAGGCAATACCTGCAAGTGCGGTGGACATTACTGTCTCGCCGTCTTCGTTCAGGGTGTAGATGGCTACGCCGATAGTTCTGGTAGTAGGAGCGTACAGCATGATGGATACGGTCAGCTCGCGCAGAGCCGGCAGGAAGATCAGGAAGAAGGCGCTGATCATGCCGGGACGTACCAACGGAATAACGATATCCTTCAGGGACTGCCACATGCTGGCGCCGCAGGAACGGGAGGCTTCCATCAGGGAGTCGTGTACCTGCTCCAAAGCAGCGGAGTTAGCCTTTAAGGAGAAGGCCATGTAGCGGGCAATGTAGGATACCAGAATAATCCAAACGGTGTTGTACAAATTGATGCCGAATTGACCGCTCCAGGCCAGAATTACGCCCAGCGCGATAACGGAACCCGGTACGGAGAACGGCAGCATGCCTAAAAATTCCAGGATGCCTTTGCCGCGTACCTTCATCTTGACGATTACGTAGGAAATCATAACGCCGGCGAACATGGTGATGAAAGCGGCTGCCAGACCCAAGGTAACGCTGTTGAAGATAGCGTCGCGGGTAACGTCGTATTCAAAGAGAATGTATTTGTAGTTGTCCAAAGACAGGTTTTCCCAGGTCAAGGGCAGACCGTAGGTTTCTACGCCGCCGACCATAAAGATGATGACCGTAGGCAGCAGAATGGTAAAGCCGATGTACGCCAGGCAGAAGAACAGCAGCGGGTAACGCAGGCCGCGCAGCTTGAGCTCCATGGGACGGAAGCTTTTGCCGCCGATGATCTGATAATGACCCTTGCTGAGAATTTTTTGCTGTGCCCAGATGATGGCGGCAGCGGATACGATAAGTACGGTTGCCAGTACGGTACCGGTACGGATGGATTCAAAGCTGCCTGCGCTCTGGTGAATCTTTTCGTAAATCAGCGTCGGGATATTATAAATACCCTGCTCGATACCCAATACGGCTACAGTGCCGAAATGGGCCATGGAGTACAGCATAATCAGCAGCGCGCCGGACATAATGGACGGCATAACCAAAGGAATGGTAATCTTGCGGGTGATAGTGAACAGGCCAGCGCCGGAAATACGTGCAGATTCTTCCAAGGTGGGGTCCATACGCTCCAAAGCGCCGCATACCTGAATGAATACGAAGGGGAACAGGTACATGACCTCTACGCAGCTGATGCCGTGATAGGTATAAATATCAAAAAGCGGTTCGGCGGTGTTGAAGGTAGCCATAAACCATTTATTGATATAACCTGAATGTGGCGACAGCAGCATTTTCCAGGCTAATGCTCCGATGAAGGACGGCAGCATAAAGGGCACCAGGAAAAGGCTCTTCATAAAGGTTTTATAAGGCAGGTCGGTACGCGTTACCAGCCAGGCAAAGAAGGTGCCGACAATGGTACTGCCGATGGTGGTCATGCTGGCGATAATCAAGGAGTTGATCAGCGCCTGGAAGGTTTCGGGTTCGGTCAGAACATTGTAGAAGTCCAGACTGTTGAATTTGCCGTCGATGAAGAAGGCGTTGAATAAAATCAAGAGTACGGGCCAGGCTACGAAGATGACCAGTACGGCGATGGAAATGAACAGAATCAGCTGGGCAATACCAAAGCCGCTGTCCTTTTTGATGGTATTTTTAGCCATTATTCTTCCACCTCCTTGAGCTGTTCGGCGTCGAACCAATGCAGTGCCTTAAAGGTAATGTAGCATTCGTCGCCTTCTTTAAACATTAAATTATTGTTGATAGCGGTATGTGTTTCCAGCTCTGTGCGCAGAGTTTCGCCGTCAATTTCAATCATGTAGTCCATGGTCGCACCCAGGAAGTTAGCGCGGCGGATGATACCCTTCAAGCCGGGGCCTTCGCGGTGAATATCCACGTCGGAGGGGCGGAAGCCTGCTACCCAGCTGGCAGCGCTGCCCTGCGGTTTCTCCCAGGGGATGGGCTGATTACCGCTGCCTACGAGATAATCGCCGCCCTTTTGGGTAA
Source organism: uncultured Phascolarctobacterium sp. (assembly GCF_905212365.1). Taxonomy (GTDB): domain Bacteria; phylum Bacillota; class Negativicutes; order Acidaminococcales; family Acidaminococcaceae; genus Phascolarctobacterium_A. The sequence continues at coordinate 14,010 of NZ_CAJMEH010000026.1, read as the reverse complement.
CGTGCAGGAAGTTGGCGATGCCCATAAATTTAAAGACGAAGAGGTCGACAGGCTGCTCAAAAATTTCGTAGGGCGTACCAATCTGACGGATATTGCCTTTGGTATCCATAATCGCCATGCGGTCGGAAATTGCCAAAGCTACCTCCTGGTCATGGGTTACGAACATAACGGTGATGCCGAAGCGTTTTTGCAGCGCTTTGATTTCAAAACGCATTTCCTCGCGCAGGTTGGCGTCCAGGTTAGACAGGGGCTCGTCCAGCAGCATTACGGACGGGTCGGCTACAAGAGCGCGGGCCAGGGCTACACGCTGCTGCTGACCGCCGCTCAGCTCGGAGGGAAGACGTTTATCCAAACCCTTCATGCCAACGATATCGATCATTTTCATAACCAGCTCGTTGATTTCGGCTTTAGGACGCTTTTCCATTTTTAAAGGATAAGCGATATTTTCAAAAACAGTCATGTGGGGCCATACGGCATAATCCTGAAAAACAATGCCCAGGCCGCGGCGTTCAGGCGGAATATATTCGCCGGTAGCGTTGTCGCTGACAACGGTGTCGTCGATAGAAATTTTGCCCTCGTCAGGAACTTCGTGGCCTGCGATCATACGGATGAGTACGGTTTTGCCGCAGCCGGAAGGCCCCAGCAGGGTAAAGCACTCGCCCCGTTTGACTTCGAGGTTCAGATTGTTGTGTACCTGGTGTGCGGCGTAGCTTTTGCATACGCCTTCAACCGTAATAATATTTTCCATAAATAAAATAACCTCCCGAAAATTTTGCGCAATGCAGAAGTTTACGGTGCTAATGATAAACTACAAAACGGCAGAACGGGAAAGCCCGTTCTGCCATTGAGTTAAAGCTTAATGAGTAATTTCTGTTAAAGCAATAATACAATAACAGATTATTTTTTAACTTGCATCAGCTCGGTGAATTCTTTAACAATCTTTTCCTTGCTGTCAATAATCTCATGATAATTTACTTTGATGCCCTTTTCCAAAGCAACTTTAGGAGAAGGCAGCTGGAATTTAGGATCGATTTTTACGTCTTCACGAACGGGGATGGTGCCTTGGTTAGCAACCAGCTGTTGAGCTTCCTGACCCAGCAGGTAGTCAACAAATTTTTGCGCTGCTTCCATCTTAGTGGAATCTTTGAAAATAGCAACCGGAGAAGGAACTACCAGCAGTTCGGGCGGATAGCACATTTGGATATGCGCGCCTTTAGCGATCTTAGCGTTGGTAATGTAGTCTACTGCCAAAGATGCAGCCAATTCGCCGGAAGCGGTATCGTCGATAACTTGGCCGGAGCCTTTGCCTACGCGAGCGCCGTTAGCTTTCAAGTCCTTAAAGAAGTCAGGACCGAATTGCTTTTGCAGCAGAGCGATGGACATGTAAGCGGTACCGGAAAGAGCGGGGTTAGCAACTGCGAAGCCGTTCTTGTATTCAGGTTTTTTCAGGTCGGCCCATTGGGTCGGAGCAGTTTTGATTTTGTCGGTGTTAACGATGATGCCTAGGGTGCCCAAGCGAGCAGCGTGGAAGGAGCCGTCATAATCGTCGAAGGGGTTCACGATTTCTTTGAAAACGGGGCTCTTGTAGGTAGCCAGAATGCCTTCCTGCTTCATTTTGTAGAAGTCGGGAACCTCGCTGGTCCAGATAACGTCAGCCAGAATCTTGCCGCTTTGACGTTCTGCGGCGATTTTAGCCATCAGCTTGCCTGCGCCTGCGGATTGATAGTCAACGTCGATGTTGGGGTTCTTCTTTTTGAAGCCTTCAACGATACCTTTAATGAGGGATTCCTTCATAGAGGTATAGATGATAAGCTTTTGGCTGCCTGCAGGAGCAGCCGCTTTCTTTTCGCCGCCACCGCCGCCGCAGCCAGCCATCAGCATGGTTACGAGTACTACGAGCAGCATTGCCCAGATACTTGTCTTTTTTAACATGAATAAAACCTCCTTGAGTGTACCGGCTGTAGGTGGTGCCGGCTGTCTTGCTGTGCCGCAAACAGGGTAGATTTAGCTATCAGCTTGCCTGCGGTTTTCTCTTACTTAAATTTAACATAAATTTTACAAACTTGCAAGACGATACGACTATTTTGTGTAGTTTTTTTAATTAAAGCTGCGAAAAGCAGTGTACTCTGCTTTCCGCAGCTGTCTTATAATTTAAAATATTAAGGCGCTTGGGGCATATTTATGCCCGGATAAAGCTCAACGGCGTTACGTTAATTGCCATAGGACCGTTTTTGCCGCGGACTATTTGATAGCAAACGTGCTGACCGTCGTGTAATGCGCGATATCCGGTAATATTTTGAATGGCGGAAAAATGCACGAACACATCCTTGCCTTTGCCGCCGTGCTCGATGAAGCCGAAGCCTCGGTTGGGGTCAAACCATTTTACTTTGCCTACGATAACCATAAAAATTCACTCCTGTATGTAATTTTTTACTAGGACTTGCAGCTGCGTTAAGTCGCTGAGATGATTATACAGCAAAGTAGTTAAAATTGCAAGAAAAATTCTGAAAATTTAAATAATTATATTCAGGCGGACTGCTGTGAAAGTTTTCGTGCGCTGGGCGAGGTTTCATTGTATAATATATGAAGGCAGCGGCGAAAGTGCGGAAGCAGCCGCTGCTATTAACTTAATGTGAGGTAGACTGAATGCGTTTAAGAAAGAAACCCTGGATTGAAGAAGCAATGAAGGATGTGCAGGACGAGTACGTTTTTATGCACGATATCGATAAGTTTAAAGGCCATTGGCAGGAAATTTTTCCCGGCAAGCGTTTGTGCTTGGAAATTGGCTGTGGTAAGGGCCGCTTTACTATTGGGATGGCGCAGCTCTATCCTGACAAGGCCTTTATAGGCATTGAAACGCAGCATGATATCGCTTATTATCCGGCTAAGGCGGCTAAGGATAATAAGCTGGATAACGTGCGCATTATCTGCGCCAACGCCGAAAATTTACTGGACTGGTTTGAGCCCGGCGAGATTAAGGAGCTGTATCTTAATTTCAGCGACCCGTGGCCGAAGGCGCGCCACGCTAAACGCCGCCTGACGCATCGCAGCTTTTTGGCAAAGTATCAGCAGCTTTTGGGCAAGGGCGGACATTTGCGCTTTAAAACGGATAACTGCGGGCTGTTTGACTTTTCCGTAGAGGAGTTTAAGGAATTTGGCTTGGAAATCGTGGCGTTAAGCTACGACCTGCATCATTCGGAATACGATAATCCGGTGCAGACGGAATATGAGCAGAAGTTCAGCGCGTTGGGAACGCCCATCAATTTCTGCGAGGTAGTTTTTTAGTTTGTAGGGTTCGTTATGAAAGCAAGCTTTTTAAGATTTTGGAAAAATCCCGTGCAGCTTATTTATATGGTGATGGCAATTTTATTAGTCGTCGGCGGTATCAATGTTTTCAGCGCCAGCTATGTTATGGCGCAGGATATGTTTGGCAGCGGCTGGTACTATTTATTGCGTTACTTTATTTTTGCCGGCTTGGGGTTGCTGGCTATGAATATTGTCCGGCGGGTGGGCTATAAGATCTGGCTGCATAAATACCTGCTGTGGGGAGCGTTCCTGATAGTTTTTGTGATGCTGCTGGTGGTCGATTTGCTGGACGTATCGACTAAGGGCGCGTCTCGCTGGTTGTATTTGGGGCCGTTTTCCGTGCAGCCCTCGGAATTCGCCAAGCTGGTAGTTATTATGCTGGCTGCCAAATATCTGGGCAGAATGATGCGGCGGGGCGAGCGGGTCAGCTTGTTTGCCGCCGGCGACCATCGTTTGGTAATTGCGGCTGCTGTTACTTACGCGGCTTTAGTTTATAAGCAGCCTGATTTGGGTACGGCAGCCATTATCTGCGGCTTGGCGTTCGGCGTGTATATGATTGCCGGAATACCGGGCTGGCAGGTGCTGCTGGTGCTGGGCGGCGGTTCTTTGGGAGCGGTGATAGCGACGTTGACTTCTCCTTACCGCCTGGAGCGCGTTAAGGTGTGGTTCGACCCCTGGCTGGACCAGGCGGGAGCAGGCTATCAGATGGTGCAGTCGCTTTTGGCAATCGGCAGCGGCAATTTGGTGGGAACGCACTGGGGGCACGGCGCTGGTAAGTTCTTTTATCTGCCGGAGGCTCATACGGATTTTGCTTTCGCAATTTTTTGTCAGGAAAACGGCTTTTTTGGCGCCATGCTTTTAATGCTGCTGTTCGGGCTTTTAGGTTATGCCTTCTGTACGATTACCTGCAGTACGCGGGATAAGCAGGGCTTTTTGCTGGCCGGAGGCGTTACCTTTTTGATTGTGGGTCAGGCTGTGGCCAATATGGCGATGGTTTGCGGTATTTTGCCCGTTATCGGCGTGCCGCTGATTTTCATCAGCTACGGCGGCAGCTCCATGATGCTGTCCATGGCGGCCATTGGCCTGCTGCTTTCCGTTTATGACGAGGAGGTTAGGCGGGCAGAAATGGACGTTTTGCCGCCGGAGGAACGGCGCGACGGCTTGCGCGTGGTGCGGAATGAGAGGTGGCGGACGTGAGCAGGTTTACCTTATATGACGGGCGTAAGCGCTTTAGTATTGTGTGTTTGCTGCTGACGGTCGTTTTTGCCGGTGTAGCGCTGCGTTTGGCCTGGCTGCAAATTGTGCGTGCCGGAGATTTAAGCCAGATGTCCCAATCCCAGCTGACTGCCGATTTGGTGCAAAAGCATCCCCGCGGACGTATTGTGGATAGGGACGGCGAGGAGCTGGCGGTCAGTATTATGACGGGTTCGTTGTATGTGGACCCTGAGAGAATGGTGGATAGCCCTGAAAGCGCCAAGCAGAAGCCGCAGCGGGACGTGCGGCGCATCAGCGCCGATTTGCTGGCGCCGGTGCTGCATATGGACGCTGACGGTTTGTATAAAACCTTTACCGGCGGCGGCCGCTTCGTATGGCTGAAGCGCACTATGGAGCCCAAAGAAGTGGAGCAGGTGCGTAAGCTGATTAAGGATAATAAGCTGCCGGGGCTGCACTTTTTGGAGGAAAGCAAGCGCTATTATACCAAGAAGCGAACGGCAGCGCAGATTTTGGGCTTTATCGGTACGGATGATGTGGGCCTGAGCGGCATCGAATACCAGCTGAACGACGTTTTGAAGGGAAAGGATACTAAGTATTCCTTGATGGTGGACGCGGCGGGGCAGCAAATTTTGGGCAGCTTGCTGAATGACGATGCGCAGGCTGTGAAAAAACCCAAGGAGCAGCTGCCGACGGTGTACCTGACATTGGACAGCAAGATGCAGTACGTGCTGGAGGACGCCATGGACGACGCTATCAGCCGGACTAAGGCCAAGGGAGCCGCAGCTATCATTATGGACCCGTATACTGGCGAAATATTGGGCATGGCCAGCAGGCCGACCTTTGACCCGAATAATTTTGGTAAATACAATCCCGATACCTGGAGCAATAAGGCTATTTCCATGATTTACGAGCCGGGCTCGGTCTTCAAGCCCATAGTCGGCTGCATGGGCCTGACGGAAGGCATTATTACGCCGGATACTATTTTTCAGGACGACGGCAGTATCCGCATTGCCGATCGCGTAATTCACAACTGGGACGGCGAAGGCTTGGGGCCGGTGCCGTTTGCCACTATTATAAAATTTTCCATCAATACCGGTATGGTGCAGCTGGGTATGCAGCTGGGGGCTGACCGCTTGATAAGTTATGCGAAAAAATTTGGCTTCGGTTCGCCTACGGGCATCGATTTGCCGGGCGAGGAATACGGTATTTTGTACGACCCGAAAATGATGTACGAGCCGGACGTGGCGACGATGGCTATCGGTCAGGGCGTAGCCGTAACGCCGATACAGGTGCTGCGGGCTATTTGCGCTATTGCCAACGGCGGCGAGCTGCTGCAGCCCTATATTGTAAAAAAGGTCGTCGCTCCCGACGGAACCGTGATCAGCGAAGGTCAGAAGCACGTGGTGCGTAACGTTATTACGCCGCAGGTAGCCAGGCAGATGCGCGATATGATGGAAAAGGTGGTCAGCGAGGGCGGCGGCAAACCGGCGGCTATTAAGGGTTATTGCATTGCCGGTAAAACCGGTACGGCTGAAAAACTGGCAGAGGGCGGCGGCTATGCTGCTGGCAAGTACATTGCTTCCTTTGTGGGCTTTGTGCCGGCAGATAAGCCTATGTACGCTATGTTGGTTATGCTGGATACGCCGCAGGGCGCTTTTTACGGCTCTCAGGTCAGCGCGCCTATTTTCCGCGATACTTTGCAGCAGATTTTGGTTGCCAAGGGTATTCAGCCCGCCAGCAGCGAGGGCTTGCCGTCTTTTGAAGAAATGAACGCCGTAGGCGCTAAGGGAGCTGCTAAAAAGCGTCCCGCGCCGCAACTGCAGCTTTTACCCGGCGGCAAAATTAAGCTGCCGGATTTTAACGGTATCGATATGCGTTTGGCGGCCGAACTTTTGCAGCAGGGACGTTTGCGCATGAAGCCCTATGGCAGCGGGCACGCATACCAGCAGCGGCCTGGGCCCGGTACGGAGGTAGATGAGGGCGCTACCGTAGAGATTTGGTTCAGGTAGGCGATTTAGCTGTTGCTGTACTATAAAGATAGCGCCGCTATGAATAAAAATATTTTCTCCCTGCTGCGCCTTTTCTAGCAGGAAAATGCGCTTTGTGGGGAGAAATTTATAAGGTAACCCGTTTTCCCAGACCATTTGCTTTGGAGGAGGTAAATTATGTTATCCGATATTGAAATTGCTCAACAAGCGAAAATGCAAAAAATCACTGATGTGGCTGCCAAGCTGGGCATCAGCGAGGAGGATATTGAATTATACGGCCGTTATAAGGCTAAGCTTTCCATGGATCTTATCCGCCGCGTAGAGGAGAAGCCTGCCGGTAAGCTGGTTTTAGTTACCGCTATTACGCCGACGCCTGCGGGCGAGGGCAAATCCACTACTACCGTAGGCTTGGCCCAGGGGCTGCACAAGATTGGCAAAAAGGTTATCGTTGCGCTGCGCGAGCCTTCTCTGGGTCCTTGCATGGGCGTTAAGGGCGGCGCTGCCGGCGGCGGCTATTCCCAGGTAGTGCCTATGGAGGATATTAACCTGCACTTTACCGGTGATTTTCATGCCATTACCTCCGCGCATATGCTGCTGGCCGCTATGCTGGACAACCACATTCAACAGGGCAACGCGCTGAATATCGACCCGCGCCGCATTGTGTGGAAGCGCGTTGTGGATATGAACGACCGCGAGCTGCGCAATATTGTTGTGGGCTTGGGCGGCAAGCCTCACGGCGTGCCGCGTCAGGATGGCTTTGATATTACCGTAGCCTCCGAGGTTATGGCTATTTTGTGCCTGGCCAGCAGCCTGCACGATTTGAAAGAGCGCTTGAGCAAAATTATCGTGGCCTACGATTACAGCGGCAAACCTGTTACTGCAGGACAGATTAAGGCTCACGGCGCTATGGCGGCGCTGCTCAAGGACGCTGTTAAGCCAAATCTGGTACAAACGCTGGAGAACGTTCCGGCTATTATTCACGGCGGCCCCTTCGCTAATATCGCTCACGGCTGCAACAGCGTTATGGCTACCAAAACCTGCATGAAGCTGGCTGATTACACGATTACGGAAGCAGGCTTCGGCGCTGATTTAGGAGCGGAAAAATTCTTTGATATTAAATGCCGTTACGCCGGGCTCAAGCCGGACGCCGCAGTAATCGTGGCTACGGTGCGCGCCTTGAAGATGCACGGCGGCGTGCCCAAAACCGAGCTCAAGACTCCTAATGTAGAGGCTGTAAAGAAGGGCCTGTGCAACTTGGAAAAGCATATCGAAAACGTCAAGAAATTTGGCGTGCCCGCCGTTGTCGCTATCAATATTTTTGCCCAGGATACGCCGGAGGAGCTGGAAGCAGTACGCGAGCATTGCGCTAAGCACGGCGTTAATGTAGCGCTGTCCGACGTTTTCGCTCGCGGCGGCGAAGGCGGCGTAGAACTGGCCCGTGAGGTTATTGCTCTTGCTGAAAGCGGTCAGGCGGACTTCAAGCCCATTTACGAACTGGAGCTTCCCTTGAAGGCTAAAATCGAAACTATCGCCAAGGAAATTTATGGCGCTGACGGCGTTAATTATACTAAAGAAGCGAATAAGGCTTTGCAGGAATTTGAAAGCATGGGCTATGGCAAGTTGCCCGTTTGCATGGCTAAGACCCAGTATTCCTTCTCCGATGACCCGTCGCTTTTGGGGCGTCCCAGCGGCTTTACCATTACCATTAAAAACTGCCGTATTGCCGCAGGCGCAGGCTTTATCGTAGTTTTGACCGGCGATATTATGACCATGCCCGGTCTGCCTAAGGTTCCTGCCGCTGAAAAGATCGATGTCAGTGACGAGGGCGTTATCAGCGGACTGTTTTAAGATATAATTTTGAGGTGAAACACGCATGGAAACTATTATTATGAGGGGCAGGCCTGTGGCGGACGCTTACAGGCTGGACGTTGCCGCAAAGATCGCCGCCGCCAGGCAGCGCGGCCTGCTGGTGACCATTGCCATTATTGTAGTGGGAGATGCTCCTGCGTCCCACGTTTATAAGGACAGGCTGGTAAAGCTTATTGAAAGTCTGGGCGGCGCGGCTAAGGTTATCCGCTTGCCGCAGGATTCTACAGAAGAATATGTGATCGGCGTGATTAAAAAGCTGAACCGCAATCGTTATGTGACGGGAATTTTGCCCATGATGCCCATGCCCAAGCATATTAACAGCGATAATGTGGGTGCGACCGTGTCGCCTAATAAAGATGTGGACTGCCTGAACCCGCAGAACGTAGGCAATGTTTTTATGGGGCGCAGTCCTTGGGCGGCCTGTACTCCGCGCGCCTGCATGGCGACGCTGGAACATTACGGTATCGAGCTGGAAGGTAAAAGCGTTGTCGTAATTGGCCGCAGCAATGTAGTGGGCAAGCCTGTGGCTATGCTGATGCTGAAAAAGAACGCTACCGTTACTATTTGCCATTCGCGCACGCGCAATTTGCCGGAACTGCTGCAGCAGGCGGACGTTATCGTAGCCGCCGTAGGCAAGCCTTGCTTTATAAAGCCGGAGATGGTTAAGGAGGGCGTGGTCATTGTGGATGTGGGCATTAACGCTGTGGACGGTAAGCTGGTGGGCGACGTAGACCCTGCCGTGGCCGCTAAGGCCGCCGCCTTTACGCCCGTACCCGGAGGAATTGGCGTAGTCAGCAATATGATGGTTATGGATTGCCTGACCCGCAATGTTTAAAGGTATATTATGAAATATTTTTGGTTATTGCTGGCCGTGATTATGGCCTGCCTGATTTTCTTTAATTCGTCCCTGCCAATGACGGATTCCGGAAGGATGAGCGGCTGGATAGCGCATTTTGTCCTGTATTTAGGCAAAATTTTACACGTCAATTTGCATGGCAATGTGGAGCATACGATTCGCAAGCTGGCGCATTTCTGTGAGTTTGCCGTGCTGGCATGGATTTGGTGCCGCACTTTTGTCTGCTTCCATGTAAGCAATCGCACATCTAATGGCTATATACTGCTTTTTTGCCTGCTGACAGCTGTGATTGACGAATATATTCAGCTGTCAAGCATGGGACGCAGCAGTCAGGTCAGCGACGTACTGCTGGATTTCAGCGGCTCCTTCTGCATGTGGCTGGGCTACAGGATTTGGCAGTGGAGCAAATAAGCATAAGAATGAAAAGCGAAGCCCTCAAGGAAAATCCTTGAGGGCTTTCGTCTGGCTGGATATTAATTATTGCGTGGGTCAGGGGTATATTTTTCTGGAAGAAATTTCGGGAAATTTTACCAAAAATTTCTTCTGGAAAGCTTTGTGTTAGAGCTCTAATGACGCCGGATTCAATAAAAAGTCATATATATTCATGAATAAAATGCCTTCTTCGCTATAAGTTGGCTTAGGAGTATTGGAGGTAATAACTATCTTTTTAAATGAATCGTTGATTTTAAAAAAAGGTCTTATTTCTTGCGCCAGTTTCTCTTGCGTGCTCAGCATGTAAGCTGACTGAAGATAATATTTTTTGTAGCCTTTATTACAAATAAAATCAATCTCTAATTGCTTTTTTATCGGCTTACCGTTTTTATCTTTTTCCAAAATATTGATGTTTCCGACATCGACATTAAAGCCGCGCATTCTAAGCTCGTTATATATTACATTTTCCATGGAATGAGTTATTTCAATTTGCCGGAAATTAATTCTCGCGTTTCTCAGCCCCATATCCGTAAAATAATATTTCATCGGAGTACCTATGTAGGCTTTGCCCTTAATATCATAGCGTTCTGCTTCTTCGATTAAGAAAGCGTCTTTCAGATACTCGATATATTTTGTAATAGTCGTAGCCGTTATCGCGGATTTATTTACGCTTTTGAAGGTATTTTGGAGTTTATGCGGATTAGTCAAAGCGCCGATTGCTGACGATAAAATATCCAGCAAAGTTTCCATTTCTCCGATGTTTCTGATTTTGTTTCTCGTTACGATATCACGAAGATAGGTTTCTTTGAATAAATTATCCAAAAGCATAATTTTTTGCTCTTCCGTGTCTGCCAAAACTACGAGAGGTATACCGCCGTAAGTAATATATTCATTCCAGCCGTCATAATGATTTCCCTTGTAGGCGCTCATGAATTCGGAAAAGCTTAAAGGATACATGTGAACTTCGTCGCTGCGGCCGCCAAATTCTGTAGCGATATCTTTTGAAAGAAATTTGGCGTTGCTGCCTGTTACATATACGTCGCAGTTCTTTTTATCGGCAAGACCATTAAGAACGCTTACAAATTCTTCGAGTAATTGAACTTCATCTAAAAGGAAATAATATTTGCCTTCGTCTTTTATTTGCGCTTTGGCCCAGGGATAGAATTTTTTGGGATCTCTGTAGTCGATATTGTCGAATAAATCAAAGGCCATTTCTATAATATGGCTTTCTTTAACGCCGCTTGTAAGCAGATGGTTTTTAAATAAAGTACGCAGCAAAAAAGATTTACCGCATCTTCTGATACCCGTTATTATTTTGATTAATCCGTTGCCTTGGCGGCTTATTAATTGTTCTAGATAGTAATCTCTTTTTATTTCATTACTCATAATGAAGCTCCTGAAAGATATTTTGGTATATTTTACCAATAATTTCTTTTAGTATACAGCAAAACAGACAGAGCTGCAAGTTTCTGGAAGAAATTTCGGATAGTTTTACCAAAAATTTCTTCTAGAATAGTATATTTATTTTGTGTATTGCGAGAGTTTGTTTTGTGTTTAAGCGAAAATGACAATGTGCTGAATGAGCAATTGACAAGCTGAATTTTACAGTATATACTATACATGTAATACATACCGTATATACTATAGAAAGGATTGATATTATGGCTGCTATTGCATTACGTAAAAGTATTACTATTCCTGAGGCAGAAAATCGTATTATTATGGATTATTCTAAAAAAGTTGGCAAGAGCTTTTCCGAAGTATTACGAATTGCGGCTATAGAATATATTCGCAAAGAGGAAGAGAAGGGGCTGAAAGCTTTTTTAGATGCGCATTGTGATTATGTAGATGAAGAGGAACAGAAAGAACTGGAAAAATTGATAGCTGATACTGATATTACTGATGAGGGCAAGGAGATAGATATAAATGAATTGCTACGCGGTTAAATATAAATCTCCTGCTGAAAAATTTATCAGAAAAAATAAAGCTTTAGGTATACGTTTTTTGAAGGCTTTTGACGATTTATCCAAGGATTATATAGCAAGTTTTAGTAATTATGATATAAAAAAGATGAAAAGTACATTGGATAATTTGTATCGTTTGCGTATCGGTAAATACAGAGCAATTTTTCAGATTAAAAATAATGAGCTTATTATATTAGTGTTCGATATAGATAGCAGAGGCGATATTTATAAATAAGCTTCTGAAGAAAATATTATTTATGTGCAAAGCAAAAATTCCCGCCGCGCTTGCGTGCCTTGCGGGAGTTTTGATTTATGAGAACGGAAGAAAACTAAGAGCAAAAAGTTGACGAAATCAATTTTAAAGCTTATAATAAAAAAAGAGATAGCCGGTTGTGGAAGGCCGGCTTTCCCCTAATGAATTTTCTGTTCAGAAGGAAGCCGCCTAACCGCTAGGCGGTTTTTCTCATTTTATCGCAAGCGATGAAACGAGAGAATAAGTACCACCAGGGTTGCAAAAGCAATCATTAAAGATAAGGCTTCGTAAACCGTCATAGTATCTCACCCCCTACTCATGGGGAGTAGGAAAACCGACGCCGACTATCTCGTAAGCTGATTATAGCAGACGAACGAAATATGCGCAATAATTTTCTCGTTAGCGAATAAAATTTTATTTTAAATAATTTTCTACAGCAAAAACTCCCGCCGCGCTTACGCGCCTTGCGGGAGTTTTTGCTTTGGGATGTTTGTATGATGAAAAGATGAGCAAGCTTATTTAGCCTTAGCGATTTTTTTCAATTCACGGATAACGGTGTTGCGGAACTGATCGTGCAGAAAATCGCTGCGGACGGTAACGGCGTAATCATAATCGTCGTAATCGTTAATGCGGTCAACCTTTACCTGCTTGGAAATATTATTGACCAGCATAATGCTGCCCTTTTGCGTCAAGCGATACAAATCTTCTTTAGTGTAGGGAACTACCGGCTCTAAGGATAATTCGCTCATGACCATCATCACGGCCATATCCGCGTTGGTTTTTGCCATAACCTGACGCATCAGCACTTCATTAACGCCGTCCTTGGCGACGGTATTATAGTTAAGGCCGTCTAACACAATAGTCAAATCACTGTCGTCCACCATATCGAATTCCGGGAATTTGAATTGCGTCATGCAGACCTCGTTCCATACGCGGCGGGAAACTGCGGCGTTTTCTTCATCCTCGCTGGTCACGATGGGCAGCACGGCGATTTTAGCGGCTTCCGCTTTGCTGAAAGCGGGCAGGGAACAGCCTACGACAACTAAAGCCAGAAGCAAAAAATGCAAGAGCTTTTTCATAAAGCAGAACCTCCTATTTGTCAAAAAAGGGACGGCCGCAGCCGCCCCTTAAATCTTTGTCTAATTAAATTAGAAAGTGAAGATCAATTCAGACCAAATGGACTCGTCGTCTTTGGTACTGGTGAGTTTGCCTTCCAGGTCATGATATTCTACAGTAGCTACGATATTCTTTGCTAAAGCCCAGTTAGCACCGATCTTCCAGCCTTCCATGCCGCCGTTGCCACGCAGGGTGTTGCCAAAACTGGATTCCCAACCATTGGAAATATAGGTGGATGCAGCCATATCGTAGTAGGTTGCATACAAGCCCCAGCTGCCAGCCTTGGAAGCTTTAGCACCTTTGTAGTTGATGCCTGCATAATAGCCGTCGTCGCCATCGGATTTAGCGCCGTCATAATCACCTTTCAAATAAGCAGCGCGGATAGCCCAATCGTTATCGAATTTATATTTAGCGCCTACTGCCCAAATATTGTTATCGTCACCCAGCTTGGAGTCATCATCATAATCGATATAATCCAATTCCAGACCCAGTTTGCCAACATTACCAGTTAAAGCAACTGCATAATATTCTTCACCGATAGGAGTAGCAGTAGCAGTCTCAGAAGAAGCTAATTTACCGCCTTCAACGGACAATTTAATGTCTTTACCGTAAGCCAGTTTTACACGGTCGCCACGATGGCTAACGATTTCGCCATCCAGCAGACCTACATTGTTACGGCCAGCTTCAACCTTCAAGCCGCCCAAACGGCCGCTTACGAATGCGCGTTGGAAAGTGGTATTTTCATCGCCGCCGTCGGTCATGAAGTCTTGTTGGTTCTGAATCATGCCGGTGTAGGACCAGTTCTCGTTTACCTGGCCGGTAATCCAAATACGGGTACGCAGCTTGCTGTTGTCTTTGGAAGTGTTGTCGCTGTAATCTTCATAGTGAGCACGGATTTGGCCGGTAATCTTTACGTTGTCAGCTTTCTTTTCCAATTTAGCTACGCGAACGCCCAGAGTATCCAGCTCGTCAGCAAATTCAGCAGCCAGCTTGTCAACGTTAGCGCCTTTT
>NZ_CAJMEH010000025.1 GCF_905212365.1 uncultured Phascolarctobacterium sp. | reverse complement strand
CCAGCCAGCCTGCGGCGAAGGCCAGCGCTGTGAGCCAGCACAGATGCATGATGAAATCGCTGTAGGCGACGCCTGCGATATTGCAGGCCATAATCATGCCGGGAATGATGGGACTGGAAAATTCAAAAATGTGGCGGAACCAGAAGTTGATGGCGGCCTTGTGCTCCTGGGTGATGTTCAAATCACGGCTGGCTTCCTCGACGATGGGAGCGGAAAAGCGCGCGCCGCCCAAGGAGGGCAGCAGTCCCAGAAAGGCGGGCATTACGGCCAGCGTTACTTTGGTGCTGGAAAAGATGCGCTGCAAGGCGTGGACCATGCCGGCCAGCGCGCCGCTGGTACGCAGCTCGATTTCCAGGCACATAACGAAATACAGGGCCAGCAAAATATCGTAGGTGCGGCTCATGGTCATGGTTTCGACGCCTGCCTGCGTCAGATAGTGCAGGCTGGGAGCCTTAACGGCCCAAATCAGCAGACCGCCCGCCAGCATGCAGGGGCCTATGGGAATATGCTTGCGCAGCATAATGATAATCAGCAGCATGGCGATGGCCAGCAGCAGAAAAATATTCATAAAAGCACCGTCCTTTTCAGGCTGACTCGCGTCAGTCTTAAGAATTTATCTTCTTTAAATTAAATACTGTTCACAGCCTGTCTATTATACATCATTTTTGCTTTTTTGCCTAATCTTTGCCATATAAAAGCTTATCGCCTGCTGAAAAAAGGTGTATACTGTTAATATAGAAACAGAAGCGGAGGTCGTGCTATGCGTATTGACAGATTAAAGCTGAAAAATTTCCGTTGCTATGATGAGCTGGATATCGATTTTGACCCGAAGCTGACGGTTATCGTGGGAGAAAACGGCAAGGGCAAGACTGCTGTTTTCGACGCGCTGGCTATTGCGTTAGAGCCGTATCTGCGGGCCTTTGCCGTGCCGGGACGCACTATTCTGCCTAAGGATGTGCGCCGGGTGCCGGTTTATGGCAAGGACGGCAAGCATATCGAGAGAATGGAAAGCAAGTATCCGGTGGAGGTGCGCTTGGAGGGCGAGGCGCTGGGGCGCAAGCTGAGCTGTACGCGCGTGCTTTCGGCGGAGGGCGAGCTGCAGGAGGACGCCTGCGATTTGCTGGATAATGGCGCGGAGCTGCGGCAGGCTGTTGCCAGCCATGAGCAGGTTTTGTTTCCGGCCTTCGCTTATTACGGTACGTCGCGCATTTGGGTGGACAGCAGCTTGATGGCTCATTATGATAAATCGTTGGAGGCGCGGGAGGTTGGCTATGAGGAATGCCTGGAGCCGTCCTCTTCATATAATACCTTTGGCAAATGGTTTGAGCATGTGAGCCGCTGCGCGCTGGAGGAAAGCCAGCAGGGCGAACGGGATATACAGCGCAATCTGCTGATAAAAAAGGCTATTCAGCAGGCGGTGGACGCCTGCATGAGCAGCATGGGGCTGCATGATTTGTATTATAATTTTAAGCTGAAAACCTTCGTGGTCAGCCATCCTGTTACCGGCGAAATGGTGGTGGACGATTTGAGCGACGGCTTCCGCAGCGTACTGAGCATGGTGGCAGATTTGGCTTACCGCATGGTGCGGCTTAACCCGCATTTGGGCGAGCGCGCCGTATTGGATACGCCGGGTCTGGTGCTGATTGACGAAATTGATATGCACCTGCATCCCCTGTGGCAGCAGACGGTGCTGCTGGATTTGCAAAAGGCTTTCCCCAGCGTGCAGTTTGTGGTGACGACGCACAGCCCGCACGTTTTGGGCAGCGTGCCTGCGGACAGCATCCGCGTGCTGATGTGGGGCAAGCAGTTTGAGGGCGTACGCCGCGTAAGCTTTTCCATGGGCGCGACCAGCACGCAGATTTTGCAGGACATCCAGAACGTGGCGCCGCGGTCGGAGCATTTGCCTATTGTGCAGAATCTTAAACGCTATTTGGAGCTGGTCAGCGAGGATAAATGGGATACGCCGGAGGCCTTAAAGCTGCGGGAGCAGCTGGATAAATGGTCCAACGGACAGGAGCCTGCGTTGCTGCGCGCCGATATGGATATCAGGATGCGGCAGTTCAGGAGAAAACGGTCATGAAGCGGGTGTATAAAAGCAAGCAGGAGCCGGAGGCTTTAGCTCGCTACCGCAAGTCCTATCCGCGCGAAACCTGGGAGCACTTCCGCCGCCGCGCCCGCAACGGCTACCGCGAGGTGAAACGCCAGATTTTACAGGACCAGCATGGGTTGTGCGCTTATTGCGAGATTAGTATTAAGCTGGCGCAGGCGGAAACGGAAGTGGACGATTTCCGTGTGGAGCATTTTTATCCCAAGGGAGCGACGCAGGAGCGCGGGCATAATTATCATTTGGACTGGCGCAATCTGCTGGGCGTTTGCCACGGCGGCAGCCAGCCCTGCGTGCCGGATGCGGAGCGCCGTTATTCGGAGCTGAAGCGCGACCGCAGCTGCGATGTGCCCAAGGGCGGCAAGGAAATCAGCGGGCTGATTTTGAATCCTTTAAAGATTCCGGGACGGTTGCGGATTTTTCGTTATGCAGAACATTCAGGCAAAATGTTTGTGGACGAGGAGAATTGCCCGAAAAATTTGCAGCGCAAGGCGAACAGTACGATTAGAGAGCTGAATTTGAACGCGCCGCGGCTGATGCGTATGCGGCTGGAGGTTATCCAAAAGCTGGAGGACGAAATCGCGCAGGCATTAGCGATAGGGCAGCCGTTGGAGGAAACACTGGCGCTCCTGGCAGAAACCTGCCTGCCGCCTAATTATGATGGCGTAATGCTGCCGTTCTTTTCCGTCTTTCGTTGGTATTTGGGAGAAGCGGCGGAACGGGTGATTACAGCCAGCGGCGACAGATTATAATTTATAATTTCAGCGTAAGTGAGAAAATATGTCGTTTATTTTTGGCGAGGCGGCAGGATTTTCTCCCTTTGTGCAGAATATAAATATTGATTAATTGACTTTGTATATTATTATAAAAAATTCAGCTAAAAGGAGTATGTAAGATGGAAGTAACCAATAAGGCGTTCAAAGCGTACGATGTGCGCGGCGTTTATCCGACCGAGGTCAACGAGGAGCTGGCTTATCGCGTAGGACGTATTTTTTCCGCTATGTTTGCAGCAGAAACTGTAGTTGTAGGTCACGATATTCGTTTAAGCGGCCCTGCGCTGGTAGAGGCGCTGACGGAGGGCTTGCGCCACGGCGGTACGAAGGTAATCGATATAGGACAATGCGGCACGGAAATGATTTATTTTGCTACGGCGCATTTGCAGGCCGACGGCGGTATTATGATTACCGCCAGCCATAATCCCAAGGAATATAACGGCATGAAGCTGGTGCGCCGCGGTTCGCGTCCCATTTCTGCCGATACCGGACTGAAGGAAATCGGCGAGATGGCGGCGGCTCAGAATTTTGCGCATCAACTGGTGCCTGGCAAAACCTTGGGCGCGGTGGAAAAGCTGGATATTATGCCGGCTTACATCGAGCATTTATTAAGTTATGTGGACGTTAAGGCGCTGAAACCAATGAAGATTGTGGCTAACCCCGGCAACGGCGGCGCAGGCCCCGTGGTTAAGGAGCTGGCCAAGCATTTGCCCTTTGAATTTATTACGCTCAACGATACGCCGGACGGCAGTTTCCCCAACGGCGTGCCCAATCCTTTGCTGCTGCCCAACCGCGAGGCTACTGCTAAGGTAGTGCGCGAAAGCGGCGCTGATCTGGGTATTGCCTGGGACGGCGATTTTGACCGCTGCTTCTTATTTGACGAAAAGGCTGAATTTATTGAAGGCTATTATATCGTCGGACTGCTGGCGGAAACCTTCCTGCGCAAGGAGCCGGGCGCGAAGATTATGTTCGACCCGCGGCTGACCTGGAACACGGAGGAAATTTTGCGGCGCGACGGCGGCGTGCCGGTACGCTGCAAGAGCGGTCATGCTTTTATGAAGGAATGTATGCGCAATAACGGCGTGCTTTACGGCGGTGAAATGTCCGCGCACCATTATTTCCGCGACTTTTCCTACTGCGACAGCGGCATGATTCCCTGGCTGCTGGTAACGGAGCTGCTGTGCCGCACCGGCAAAACGCTGTCCCAACTGGTGGGCGAGCGTATGGCTATGTACCCCTGCAGCGGTGAGATTAACCGCAAAGTGGAGGATTCGGCTGCGGTTTTGGCAGAGCTGGGTAAGCGCTATGCCGACGGCGAGCAGGACCATCTGGACGGCCTGAGCGTAGCTTACGATACTTGGCGCTTTAACGTGCGCGTATCCAATACGGAGCCTGTAATGCGCTTAAACGTGGAAACCAAGGGGGACAAAGAGCTTTTGGCCGCTAAAACGGAAGAGCTGCTGGCAATTATCGGCGGCGAGGAAGCTTAAATCTATAAAATAAAAGAGCCTGCGGCGGCAGGCGGAACGATTTGTGAAGGAGGAACGCACATGGAACGTAAGGTGGTACGCAAAGCAGTTATTCCTGCGGCTGGCCTGGGCACGCGCTTTTTGCCAGCTACGAAGGCTACGCCCAAGGAAATGCTGCCCATTGTAGATAAACCGACTATCCAATACATTATTGAAGAAGCGCTGGCTTCCGGTATCGAGGATATTTTGATTATTACCGGACGCAGCAAGCGCGCTATCGAGGACCATTTTGACCGCAGCATCGAGCTGGAGCTGAACCTGGAGGAGCACGGCAAAATGAAGGAGCTGGAAATGGTGCGCAAAATTTCCGAGGTGCGCATCCATTATATCCGCCAAAAGGAGCCCAGAGGCTTGGGCCACGCTATTTTGTGCGCTAAGCATTTTGTGGAGGACGAGCCCTTCGCCGTCCTGCTGGGCGACGACGTGGTGGACGGCCAGGTTCCGGCATTAAAGCAGCTGATTGACGTTTATGATAAGACGGGCGCCAGCGTTTTAGGCGTGCAGGAGGTGCCGCAGGAAAAGGTATCCGCATATGGCATCTTAGCCAGCCAGCCTACGGACGAGCCGCGCACCTTTACCGTCAGCGATATGGTGGAAAAGCCTGCGGTGCAGGACGCTCCCTCACGTTTGGCTGTTTTGGGACGCTATGTTATTAATCCGGAAATTTTTGAAATTCTGGAGCACACAGAGCCGGGTCGTGGCGGCGAGATTCAGCTGACCGACGCTTTGAAGGTTTTGGCTAAGCAGCAGGCTATGTACGCCTATAATTTTGAAGGACGCCGTTATGACGTGGGCGACAAACAGGGCTTTTTGGAAGCGACGGTAGAAATGGCTTTGAAACGCCCGGAGCTGCACGACAGTTTTTTGGCGTATTTGCAGGGCATCGTAGCTAAGGAAGGCAAGTGAGGCGCAAAATGAATATTCTCGTTACCGGCGGCGCCGGTTATATTGGCTCCCATGTGGTGGAGGAGCTGCAAAAGAGCGCCTTTACGCCCATCGTTTACGATAATTTTTCTACCGGCCACGCGGCTGCAGTGCCTGAGGACGTGCAGCTAGTGGAGGGCGATATCCATGACGTGCGCTTTGCCAAGCATATTATGGAGCAGTTCGAGATCGACGCGGTGATTCATTTTGCCGCCAGCAGTCTGGTTGGCGAATCCATGGTCGATCCGGCTAAATATTATTTTAATAATGTGGAGGGCAGCCTGCATCTGCTGGAGGCTATGCGCGGCGCAGGCGTCGACCGCATCGTCTTTTCTTCGACGGCGGCGGTGTACGGCGAGCCGGAGCAGGTGCCGATTACCGAGGACAGCAAGCTACAGCCAACTAATGTTTACGGTCGCAGCAAGCTGATGATTGAAAAAATGCTGGCCGATTACGATATGGCTTATGACTTCCGCTATGTGGCGCTGCGTTATTTTAACGCGGCGGGCGCTTCGCCTACGCGGGATATCGGCGAGGACCATAATCCTGAAAGCCATTTGATTCCGCTGATTTTGAAAACGGCGCAAGGCGTGCGCAAGCAGGTTGCTATCTTCGGCACCGATTATCCGACGGAGGACGGCACTTGCATCCGCGATTATATTCACGTCTGCGATTTGGCTAAGGCCCATGTGCTGGCGCTGCAGCATTTGCTCAAGGGCGGCAGCAGCCGCGTCTATAATTTAGGCAGCGAGAACGGCTTCAGCGTGCGCCAGATGATCGACTGCGCCAAAAAGGTTACGGCTGTGGACTTTAAGGTAGTGGAGGAAGCGCGCCGCGCAGGCGACCCAGCAGTTTTAATCGCATCTTCGGAAAAAATCCGCAGCGAGCTGGGCTGGGTTCCCGAACACAGCAGCGTGGAGGAGGTCATCGGCACGGCCTGGAAATGGCACAAGGGTCATCCTCGCGGCTATGAGGGCTAAGCGCCGGCGGATATTTTCCTGAAAAATTACATATGACGACGTTTAAGGCACAACTGAATACTTCGCAGGAAGTATTTGGCTGTGCCTTTGTAATTGAGGTGAGGTGTGATGATCGATTTTGCAGATAAAGCCGATTGCTGCGGCTGTTCGGCTTGCGCCAGTATTTGCCCGCGGGGCTGCATTGCTTTGCGCCCTGACGCCGAGGGCTTTCTTTATCCGGAAGTAAACGAGGAGGCTTGCGTGGACTGCGGTTTGTGCGAGCAGGTGTGTCCGCTGCTGCATAAGCCTGAGCAGCATAAATTGTTGGCAGTTTACGGAGCGAAAAATAAAAACGACGCGGTACGCTTTGCCAGCTCCAGCGGCGGGGTATTTACTTTGCTGGCCGAAGCGGCGCTGGCGAAAAACGGCGTGGTTTTCGGCGCGGCTTTGGACAAGCAGTTGCAGGTGCGTCATGTGAGAGCCGATAGTATGGACGAGCTGGCGCGTTTGCGCGGCTCTAAATATGTGCAGAGCGTAATCGCAGGCTGCTTTGCAGAGGCGCGCGGCTTGCTGCGCGCCGGGCGGCAGGGATTGTTCAGCGGCACGCCCTGCCAGATTGGCGGGCTTAAAGGCTATTTGGTTAAGGATTATCCTAATCTGCTGACGGTGGACGTGGTTTGTCACGGCGTGCCCAGCTCCAAGGTGTATCGCAAGCATTTGGCGGAATTGTCGGCGCAGGCTGGCGAACCGGTGCGGCAGGTGCGCTTTCGCGATAAGGAAAAGGGCTGGAAGCGGGGCGAAACCGTATTTTTGACAGAGCATCAGCGTATGGGCGCCAGCAAGCGTAAAGAAACCTATATGCGTTTGTTTTTGAATAATGTCAGCATTAGGCCCAGCTGCGGCCAGTGCGCGTTTAATAATAAGCGCAGCTTGGCTGATATTACGATTGCCGATTATTGGGGCGTTGATAAGCAGTTCCCGGATTTTGACGACGATAAGGGCGTAACGCTGGTGCTGGTAAATACCGCTAAAGGCGCGGACGCTTTGGCGCAGATTGAAGCTGAAATGGATTTGTTGGCTACGGATTTTGCCAAGGGCGCGGAATATAATTGGGCTGTAGAAAAATCCCTGCCGCTGCATCCGCAGAGAGAATTTTTCTTTGAGAATTTAGATAAGCTCACGTTAGAAGAATTGGCAGAGCGGCTTATAGGCTGTCCGGAAAGGAGATAAAATGGCTAAAAGATTGATTTGTTCTTGTATCACGCTGCAAAAGGAATTGGAACAAACAATAGCTAAAATAGGCTTTGACGGCAAGGTCAGGTATTTAGACGTCGCCTTGCACAGCGACCCGCAGAAAATGCACCAAACGCTGCAAAAAATTATCGACGATAATACGGAAGCGGAGGAAATAATCATCTGCGTTTCCGGCTGCGGTAAGGCAACCTGCGATTTGCAGGCCAGCACCTGTAATCTGGCTGTTCCCAGAACGATGGACTGTATTGACGTGCTTTTAACCGGCTCGGGAATAAAAAGGCCCGACGGTGCGATATTTATAACCAAAAGCTGGATGAACTTTATGAAAAATTCCTCAATAGATTATATGAAGCTGGTGCGGGAGCAGGGAAAAGACGCGGCGGAGGCGTATCTCAAAAAGCTGTATCATGGCTTTACCGATTTTTACATTATCGATACGGGAACCTATGATTTGAACGAGGTTGAAGCTTATATCATGCCTTTGGTAAAGCTTTTAGAGGGGACGCTTACACGTTTGCCGGGGCCGTATAAGGTTCTGGAAAAATTGGTGTCCGGCAATTATGACGAGAGCGTAATTTTTATACCCAAGGGCGGCATGCTCAGCATCCATGAGTTTGACGGATTAAGGCCGTGTACGATTAAAAAATAGAGCTTGTACGTCAATTAAAAATGCCGGTGAGCTTGGCATAAAATATGATAAAACGCAGGCTCCACAATAGTAAGCTGCCAAAAAAATAATACCGTATTAAAAACGAAAGCACAGCCTTCAAGCGATAGGCTGTGCTTTAATATTTTAATTTTCAGTTGAGGGATAAAAAGTTTACTGCCGTTTTTATACGAAGATGAGCTGCACCAGCAGCATGTAGCAAATGGTACCGGCGGCGATAGTGACCAGCAGATTTTTCAGCGTCAGCTGCAGCAGAATGGTAAGCCCTACGGCGATT
Source organism: uncultured Phascolarctobacterium sp. (assembly GCF_905212365.1). Taxonomy (GTDB): domain Bacteria; phylum Bacillota; class Negativicutes; order Acidaminococcales; family Acidaminococcaceae; genus Phascolarctobacterium_A. Next base: position 17,156 of record NZ_CAJMEH010000025.1, on the reverse strand, counting down.
GTTTCCGGCAGGCCGTGAGCAGGTGCTGTAAAATTAATATCCTTGAGGGAATAGACCACCAGCATACCCATAACTGCGGCGGGCAGCACTCTGCCAAGAAAAGCTACCAGGGGCGGCGTCTGTTTGTCGGCGGGAAAAAGCAGAAAGGGCAGAAAGCGCGTGAGCATGGTGCCCAGCACTACTGCGGCGATGGTTATAAGCTGTTCGGTAAAGGTCATGGCTGGCGCGCTCCTTTGTAATAGGCGAAAATAAAGAGCAGCAGCATCAGCACCATAGCAGGCGGGATAAAGCTGCGCGGGCCTAAAAGCAGCAGGCATGCCAAGGTAATAGCGATGCCGGTAATGGCAGGAGCGTGATTATCCGTGCTTTGCCATTGGCTGACAAAGATGGCGACGAACAGCGCCGTCAGGGCGAAGTCCAGGCCCTTGGTGTTGATTTGCAAGCTGCTGCCCAGCAGTCCGCCCAGCGTAGCGCCTACGACCCAGTAAATTTGGTTGAGCAAAGTGACGAAGGTCATAAACCAGCCCTTGTCAATTCCCGGCGGCGGGGTGGCGGAGCAGTTGATGGCAAAGGATTCGTCGCACATGCCAAAGACGAGATACAATTTTTTCCAGCCCAGCCCTTTGAATTTTTCCAGCATGGACAGGCCGTAAAAAAGATGGCGGGAGTTGACCATGAGCGTCATTAAAAAACAGTACAGCGGCTCAAAGGGGCTTAGCAGCATACTTACCAGCACAAATTCCATGGAGCCGGCGAAAACCAGCGCGCTGGTGAAAAAGGGGTACCAGGGCGAGAAACCCTTGCTGCAAATATAAAAGCCATAGGAAATTCCTAAAAAAAGAAACGCTGCGCAGATGGGCAGCGTTAACGGAAAAGCGGCTTTAAAGGCCGCATGATATTTGTTCATTGACATTTACCTGCACAATCCTAATACTTATTATTCAGATAGAATTTATTATACCGCCAAAACAGCGGCGCGTCAACTTTGGGGTGCAGGCCCGCTGCTGGAGCGCGTTACTAAACGGCATTTATATTCTACGTGAGTAATGCTGGTAAATTTTCCCTGGCTGTGGTAGCTGGCGATTTCCTCCTGCAAAAGATGAAAGGCGCTTTTGCCGCAGTCGGTCAGGGAATTATCCACGCTGGTCAGGCTGATTCCGTGCAGGCGCGAGGGAAAAATATTATCGAAGCCACACAGGCTGATATCCTGAGGAATGCGTAGTCCCTTGTCGCAAACAGCGTTGTAGGCGCCGTAGGCTACCATGTCGTTGATGGCGACGAGGGCGGTGGTTTGCGGCCTTTGCGCCAGGCAGGACAAAGCCAGCTCGTAGCCAGTGGCGTATTCTACGTCCACGTTGGAAATTTCAAAATCTGGCGTGATTTCTTTGGTGAAAACATTTAGCTGCGCTCCCTCGCAGGCTTGGCAGGCGGCCTGCAATCCCTGGCAGCGGCGCACGCGGGAGGTGTGCTGCTCGTTGAGCGTGGTGGAAAGGTAGGCAATACGGCGGTGGCCTAAGTCCAAAAGATGCTTGCCTACCAGCTGCCCGGCGGTGAAATTATTCATATCCACTGTGGCCAGCTCCAGGTCGCCGCGACGGTCGCCGATGGCTACCACGGGTAGATGACGGCTCAACTCGTAGGCCAGCTGTGGCTGCTGTGGTATCATGGCGAAGATGACGCCAGCTACATGCAGACGGCGCGCCTGCTCCATGATTTCCTTTTCCGTGGCAGTGTCCCAATAGGTGGTGCGCACAGAGGTTACGAAGCCCTGGCGTCGGGCGGCGATTTCAATGCCCTGAATGATAGTTGTGTAGAAGGGATTAAAAACGGAGGGACAAATGATAAAAATCAGCGTGTCCGCAGGAGCTACAAGACTGTAGGCTTGCTTTTTGCTATTTTTATAGCCCATGCTTTCGGCCAGAGTAAAGACCTGCCGGACTGTTTCGTTATTGAAGCGGTCGATGCTGCGGCGATTAAGAATCATGGAAACGCTGGCGGGCGAAATCCCTGCCGCCGCGGCGACGTCCTTGAGGGTGACCTTTTTGGGCATGTCGCCCTCCTTTCTTTTTTAACGGCCTATGACTTTGGCGGCGATATCGGGGTAATTGGTGATGAGAACGTCGACTCCGGCTTTGACCAGCTTGCCCATCAGCTCTGCGTCGTTAGGCGTCCAGGCCTGCAGGCCCACGCCGTGCTTATGTAAATCCTCGGCTACGCCTTTCTTCAGGCAGAAGGGGCTGCAGGCGTTGACGGTAGCTGCTCCCTGGCTTGCGGCATAAGCGCCGATGTTCATAATCCAGGTTTCGGTCAGCAGGCCGCATTTGGCATCAGGCTGCAGCTCCCTGATGCGGGCGATGGAATAATGATTGAAAGAGGAATACCATATTTGCTTTTCCAGACCAAATTCGTGAACCATAGACACCAGCTTTTCCGCCATGCCATCGTATTCAAAAATGCCGGTTTTCAGCTCGATGTTGGTAATGAGCTTAGTGGTTTTGAGCCAAGAAAAATATTCGCGCAGCGTGGGAATAGTTTGGCGGGGGAAGAAGCCCTTGGTATTAACGCCTACGGACAAGGTTTTCAGCTGCTCCAGCGTGTAGTCCTTTAAAAAGCCGCTGCCGTTAGTGGTGCGGTCCAGAGCTTCGTCGTGCATAATGACGATTTCGCCGTCCTTCGTCAGCTGAATATCGAGCTCGATGCCGTCGGCAGGAGATTCCTCCGCCGTTTTTTGAAAGGCCAGCATAGTGTTTTCGGGATAATAGCCGGAAAAGCCGCGATGGGCAAAAATCATAGTCATAAAAAAGTCTCCTTTGTTTGCAAGCTACGGTGAAATTTAAAATAAATTCAACAATTTTCAACAATATCTTAGCACACGAGAGGGGAAAAAACAAGTGGGACTATTTTAGACCGCGATGGACAAAAAACAGCCAAAAGGCAGATAGGAGCTGTATTATCAAATTATCGTAAAATTATTGACAATTATGTGAAGCTCTGATAATATGATAATAGACATTGTGGTTGGAAAAGTTCTTAGTAAAAATTTCAACAAATTTTAACAAGAAAGTAGAGGAGGATTTACATGAAAAAAATAATCGCTCTGTTGATGATGGCAGTGATGATGCTGGCGCTGACAGGCTGCGGCGGCGACAAAAAAGCTGAGGACAAGGCCGCCGGTTCTGACAAAAAGGTTGTGCTGAAGCTGAGCCACGTATTCTCTCCCGACGAGCAGCTGTATAAATCCATGGAGCTGGTTGCCGGGCGCATCAATAAAAAGACTAATGGCCGCGTAGAAATTCAATGCTATGGCCAGAACCAGCTGGCTTGCTACAAGGACGGCTTGGAGCAGGTAGCTAACGGCGCTAATTTTATTTCCGTAGAGGATCCGTCTTATTTGGGCGATTATGTGCCTGACTTTAAGCCTTTGGTCGGCCCGATGCTGTACCAGACCTACGACGAGTACGCTAAGATGATCGAAACTCCGCTGGTTAAGGATATGGTAGCCAAGGCTGAACAAAAGGGCATTAAGGTTCTGGCTCTGGATTATGTATTCGGCTTCCGCAACCTGATTACCAATAAGGTTATTACCAAACCGGAGGATTTGAAAGGCATGAAGCTGCGTACTCCCGGCAGCAAGCTGTTCATCGATACCATTAACGCTATGGGCGCAACCGCTACCAGCCTGCCCTTCTCCGAGACCTTGTCCGGCGTTTCTCAAGGCGTAGTCGACGGCCTGGAAGGCTCCGAATTTACCAACATCGGCACCAAATGCTATGAATATACTAAGAATGTAGCTACTACGAAACATTTCCTGGGTACCTGCGGTGTTTACATTTCCACCAAGGTTTGGGACAAGCTGTCTCCGGAGGATCAAAAAATCGTAGCCGAAGAGTTTGCTTACGGCGGCAAGGAAATGACCAAGATTTCCACCGAGTCCTATAATCAGGTTTACAAAGAGCTGGAAGCTAAGGGCGTAAAATTCAACGACGTTGACCATGCAGCCTTTGAAAAAGCAACCGAACCCGTATTCCAACAGATGGAGGAAAAAGAAGGCGCAACTCCTGGCATTTACAAAAAACTGAAAGAGGAAATTGCTAAGATTCGCAGCTCCAAATAATCTTTCGTTGTTCTAAAATCGAAGCGTTTCGTTTAAAGTTTTTTAAACGGAACGCTTTATTTTGCACACGCGGTATATTTCTTGTGGAGGCATTTATTAATGAATTTAAGATTTATTCTGCAAAATTTTGAGGATATCGTCGCTTCAATATTCATATCCATTACGACGGTTCTCGTTATTATCAATATTATTTTGCGCTATATTTTTAACTCCGGCCTGGTGTGGTCTGAGGAGGTGGCGACCGGCTGCTTCGTCTGGTCCGTATTTATCGGCGCCGTGGCTGTGTTCAAGCATCGCGGACATGTAGGCGTGGACCTGATAGTTAAGCGCCTGCCCCGGGCCATGCAGCGCGGCGTCAGACTGCTCACCGATGTGATTCTGGTGGTGCTTAACGGCTATATGGCTTATCTTTCCGTACTCTATATTCAAACGTCCTATACGAAAATGACGCCGGTGCTGGGCGTTTCTTCCGCCTACATCAGCTCGTCCGTGCTCATAGCCTTCGTATTGATGACGGCTTATTCCGTAAAATTTGTTGTTGAAGATTTATTTGGCAAAAAGGAGGTTGACGCATAATGGCTTACTTGCCCGTGATAATTGTCTTTATCCTCTATTTTTCCAGCATTCCTATCGCTTACGCCCTGTTCGGCGCAACGGTATCCTATTTTACCTTTATCGACAGCGCGTCGCCGACGCATTTAATGTTCCAGAGAATTATCACTAGCACCCAGTCCTTTCCGCTGCTGGCTATTCCCTTCTTTATTATGGCGGGCTCCATTATGAATTATGCCGGTATCAGCGATAAGCTGATGAAATTTACCGACGTTTTGATGGGCCATATGACGGGCGGCCTGGCGCAGGTCAACGTGCTGCTGAGCCTGCTGATGGGCGGCGTGTCGGGCAGCGCTAACGCCGACGCCGCTATGCAGAGTAAAATGCTGGTGCCGGAAATGGAAAAACGCGGCTATGGCCGTGCCTTTTCGGCGGCGGTTACGGCGGCTTCTTCCGCCAGTACGCCGGTTATTCCGCCCGGCATTAACCTGATTATTTACGCTTTAATTGCCAGCGTATCCGTTACGAAAATGTTTATGGCCGGTTATGTTCCCGGCGTACTGATGGCCGTGTCCATGATGATTGTCGTCGCCATCGTTTCCCGCAAGCGCGGCTATAAGCCGTCGCGCGAGCGGGCCGCTACCTTTGGTGAAATTATGGAGCAGCTCAAAGAATCCATTTGGGCGCTGCTGTTCCCCTTCGGTATTATCGCCGGCCTGCGCATGGGTATGTTCACTCCTTCCGAGGCGGGCGCCGTGGCCGTAGTGTACTGCATTTTCGTCGGCGCGTTCATCTACAAGGAGCTGAAATGGTCTTACGCCTGGCCGATTATGAAGGAAACGATTTACGGAACCAGCTCTGTTTGTCTGATTATCGTAGCCGCTTCTTTCTTTGGCTACTATATGAACTGGGAGCGCATTCCCCAGCAAATTACCTCCACCATGCTGGATATGACCAGAAATCCCTATGTGATGCTGATGCTGGTCAATATTCTGCTGCTGGTTTTGGGTATGTTTCTGGAAGGCGGCGCGGCGCTGATTATTCTGGCTCCGCTGCTGGTGCCGGTAGTGAAGCAGCTGGGCGTCGACCCCGTGCATTTCGGCGTTATCTGTATCGTGAATATTATGATTGGCGGTCTGACGCCGCCCTTCGGCTCGATGATGTTTACGGTCTGCGCGATAACGGAAACGCCGCTGGGAGAATTTTTCAAAGAGGTATGGCCCTTCATCCTCGCTTTGGTCATTACGCTTTTAATCGTTACCTACGTGCCGGGCATCGTGATGTTCCTGCCTAATTTGTAACCGTATAGCGTTTTATGCCGGGAAGCTGCCAGCAGCTTCTCGGTTTTTTGAAAGGAGGCAGGCTTCATGACGAAAGAAAAATATATTATGGCCCTGGATTTGGGAACGACCAGCTGCCGCTGCATTCTTTTTAATAAGCAGGGAGATATTTGCAGCGTAGCGCAGAAGGAATTTACCCAGTATTATCCGCAGGCAGGCTGGGTGGAACACGACGCCGAAGAAATTTGGTCGACGCAGCTGGGCCTGATGTACGAGGCTATGGGCAAGCTGGACGTATCGCCGGCGGACATCGCGGGCATCGGCATTACTAACCAGCGCGAAACTACGGTGGTGTGGGATAAAATTACCGGTCGCCCCGTGTGCAAGGCTATTGTGTGGCAGTGCCGCCGTACTGCGGAATATTGCGATTTATTGAAAATTAAAGGCTATGCCAATATGTTCCGCGAAAAAACGGGCCTTGTGCTGGACGCTTATTTTTTGGGAACCAAGCTGCATTGGATTTTGGAAAACGTTTCGGGAGCAAGGGCAAAGGCCGACGCGGGCCGTTTGCTTTTCGGCACTATCGACAGCTGGATTATTTGGAAGCTGACGGGCGGCAAGGTGCACGTAACAGATTATTCCAACGCTTCCCGTACTCTGATGTTCAATATCCATACGCTGAAGTGGGACGACGAAATATTAACGGTTTTGGGCGTGCCCAAGGATATGCTGCCGGAGGTTAAGCCCTCCAGCTGCGTTTACGGCATGACCGACGCCAAGCTGTTCGACGAAAATATTCCTATCGCAGGCGCGGCCGGCGACCAGCAATGCGCGCTGTTCGGCCAGACCTGCTTTACGCCGGGAGAGGCGAAAAATACCTACGGCACCGGCGGCTTTATGCTGATGAATACGGGCGAGACGCCGGTAACCTCTAAGAACGGTCTGGTCACGACCATCGCCTGGGGCGTGGACGGCAAAGTGGAATATGCCTTGGAGGGTTCTATTTTCGTAGCGGGTGCGGCTGTGCAGTGGCTGCGCGACGAGCTGGGGCTTATTCGCAGCGCCGCAGAATCCGAGGAGCTGGCTAAAGCCGTGCCCGATTCCAACGGCTGCTATGTAGTACCGGCCTTCGTCGGTCTTGGCGCTCCCTATTGGAACCAATATGCCCGCGGCGCTATTGTGGGGCTGACCCGCGGCGTCAACCGCAACCATATTGTGCGCGCGACGCTGGAGGCCATCACCTATCAGGTGTACGACGTGCTGAAAGCCATGGAAGAAGACAGCGGCATCAAGCTGAGTTCTTTGCAGGTGGACGGCGGCGCTTGCGCCAATAATTTGCTGATGCAGATGCAGGCCGATATCATCAATGCTAACGTAGCGCGGCCGGCGTGCATCGAAACCACCGCTATGGGCGCGGCTTATCTGGCAGGCTTGGCGGTGGGCTATTGGCAGGACAAGGAAGAAATCAAAAAGAACCACGTCATCGCCAAAACCTTTATGCCAGCTATGGAATGCGCCAAACGCGAAAAAATCCTGCACGGCTGGCACAGGGCGGTGAAGGCCGCCTGCGTAAGACTGCAGCCGGAGGAATAATTTAAGAAGAAAACATATGCTAAAGCCTGGGAATTTTCCTGGGCTTTTTGCTTTGCTGATTGTAATTGCTTGTTAATTATTTCAGGAGCAGAAACAATGGCATCGGCAGAAAAGTCCTTTGCCAGTGTTAAAAAGTTCACATTTTATTTGACGATGCTCATGGCTGTTGATATAATGATATTAACTATACTAACGTGTATTGTAGCCTGAGAAAACATTTTGCTTGGGTTTTGTTTTTTTAGTAAGCAAATTTTGGGAGGTAGATGTTGATGAAAGTAGCAATCATTATGGGCAGCAATTCCGACTGGCCCGTACTGGAGCCGGCTGAAAAAACTCTGAAGGATTTTGGCGTCGAGGTAGAAGTTATTGTAGCTTCCGCTCACCGCACCCCTGACATAGTACATGAATTTGCTGCCGGAGCCCGCGAACGCGGCGTAGAAGCCATTATTGCGGCGGCAGGAGCAGCTGCGCATTTGGGCGGCGTTATCGCGGCCTACACTACGGTTCCGGTCATCGGCATTCCCATAAACGCTACGCCTTTGGGCGGAATGGACGCGCTGCTGAGCTTTGTGCAGATGCCTTCCGGTATTCCTGTTGCGACGATGGCGATTAACGGCGCAAAAAATGCGGCGCTGTTCGCCGTGCAGATTCTGGCTACAAAATACCCCGAGCTGGTGGATAGGCTGGCCGCCAACCGCCTGCAAATGCAGGAGGAGGTTAAGGCCAAGGGCGAAAAGCTGGCTAAATTGAGAGCAGAAAGCAAGTAAGACCATACCAAGCGCTTGCGCAGAGCAAATAATTGGCAAGGAGAATTGATTGTGGAAAACTTATTTCAGGATGATAAGCTGCATGAGGAATGCGGCGTCTTTGGTATTTTCAGTCACAGCGAGGACGTAGCGCTCAATACCTATTGGGGCTTGTACGCTTTGCAGCACCGCGGGCAGGAAAGCACCGGTATCGTCGTCACCAACGGCAAGACGATGAAGGTGAAAAAGGGCATGGGACTGGTTCCCGACGTCTACAAGGACGGCGTCGGCGATTTGCAGGGCTTTGCCGCCATCGGCCACGTGCGTTATTCCACCACCGGCGCCAGCATGGCCTATAATATTCAGCCGCTGAAGGTTTATTTCGACGGCGGCAATCTGGCGCTGAGCCATAACGGCAATCTGACCAACGCCGGGCAGCTGCGGGCTAATCTGGCCAAGGAGGGCGCGGTTTTCACTACTACCGTAGATACGGAGGTGGTGCTGACGCTGATCGCTTACAGTGCGCGCAAGACTATCGAGGAGCGCGTAGCCGAGGCCGTGAAGCAGATTCGCGGCGCTTACGCTATTTTGTTTATGACGGATAATAAAATTATCGCCGTGCGCGATCCTTACGGCTTCCGCCCGTTGGTTTTGGGCAAAATGGAAAACGGCTGGTGCGTAGCTTCCGAGTCCTGCGCCTTTGATTTGGTGGGAGCGGAGCTGGTGCGCGACGTTAAGCCGGGCGAAATGGTCATCATCGACAGCGATAACGCCGAGCCCCGCAGCATTATGTGGGCCGATAAGCTGCCGGAAAAAACGGCGCACTGCATTTTTGAATACGTATATTTTGCCCGCAACGACAGCGTTATCGATAAGCAGCCTGTTTACGATGCCCGCATTCAGATGGGCCGCGAGCTGGCGAAGGAAACGAAGGAAATTAAGCCGGATATCGTTATTTCCGCTCCCGACAGCGGCACTCCCGCCGCTATCGGCTATGCGCTGGAATCCGGTATCCCCTTTATGGAGGGCCTGACGAAAAACCGCTATGTGGGCCGTACCTTTATTCAGCCTACGCAGAAGCAGCGCGCCAACGCCGTGCGCTTGAAGCTGAACCCGGTGCGCAGCGTGGTAGAGGGCAAGTCCGTGGTGATGGTGGACGATTCCATCGTGCGCGGCACTACCAGCGGCAAGGTAGTCAAGCTGCTCAAGGAGGCGGGAGCCCGCGAGGTACACGTCTGCATTTCTTCGCCGCCAGTTGTGGACAGCTGCTATTACGGCATCGACACTTCCGAGCGCAAGCAGCTGATTGCCGCTCGTTGTACTAATGAAGAAATCTGCCGCTTTATCGGCGCGGACAGTTTGCATTATATTTCTATGGAAGGCATGAAGCGCGCTATCAGCAAAATCGCCCCGGACGGTTTGTGCTGCGCCTGCTTTAGCTCCGACTATCCAGACAAGGCGGACGAGGTTATAAGTCAGGAGCCTGAGGAAATTTTTGAATAAATAAATTGGGAGGCCAATCATGAGCGAAGAAAAGAAACAACTTACCTACGCTGACGCCGGTGTGGACATCGACGCCGGCAATAAAGCGGTAGAGCTGATGAAGGACAGCGTGCGCGCTACCTATCGCAGCGAGGTCATCGGCGATTTAGGCGGCTTCGGCGGCTTGTTCGCTTTGAACTGCGGCAAGTACAAGGAGCCCGTTCTGGTAAGCGGCACCGACGGCGTAGGCACGAAGCTGAAGCTGGCGTTTATGGCCGACAAGCACGATACCATCGGTCAGGACGCGGTGGCTATGTGCGTCAACGATATTCTGGTGCAGGGCGCGGAGCCTTTGTTCTTCTTGGATTATATTGCCGTGGATAAGGTGGATTCCCAGAAGGTTGCCAATATTGTTAAAGGCGTGGCCAATGCCTGCAAGGAAAGCGGCTGCGCGCTGATTGGCGGCGAAACTGCGGAGATGGCCGGCTTTTATGCCAAAGGCGAGTACGATATCGCCGGCTTCTGCGTAGGCGTGGTGGATAAATCCAAGATGATTACCGGCGAAAAGGTTAAGGCCGGCGACGTGCTTCTGGGTCTGCCCTCCAGCGGCGTGCATTCCAACGGCTTCTCCTTGGTACGCAAAATTTGCTTCGAGGCCATGGGCTACGATATGGATACTCCGATTGCGGACTTTGACTGCACCTTGGGCGAAAAGCTGCTGACGCCTACGCGCCTGTATCCCAAGACCTGCCTGCCCTTGATTGAAAAATTTGATTTGCACGCTATGGTGCATATTACCGGCGGCGGCTTCTATGATAATATTCCCCGCATTCTGCCTGCGGACTGCGACGCCGAGGTGAACGCTGAGGCTTGGGAAGTGCCCGTGGTATTTAAAAAATTGCAGGAATGGGGCAATGTGCCTTGGGCGGAAATGTACCGCACCTTTAATATGGGCGTGGGCATGGTGCTGGTAGTTGACCCGGCGGAGGCCGACGCGGTGCGCGCACATTTGACGGAAGTAGGCGAGGTATTCTACGAGCTGGGCAAAATTGTGCCCGGCAGCCAAAAGACTGTGATGAAGGGCGGCGTTTTCGGTGCGTAAGATCGGCGTATTAGTCAGCGGGCGCGGCAGTAATTTACAGGCCATTATGGACCGCATTGCCGACGGCTATCTGCCCTTGGAAATCGCGGTAGTCGTCAGCGATAAGCCAGACGCTTTCGCGCTGGAGCGTGCGGCGAAGGCCGGCATTAAAACCGTAGCGGTGGAGCGTAAGGGCTGCGCTTCCAAAGAGGAATTTGAAGCGAAGATTAACGACGCTTTAACGGCGGCAGGCTGCGAGCTGGTGGTGTTGGCAGGCTTTATGCGCATTTTAAGCGGCGCTTTTGTCAATAAATGGCATCATAAGATTATCAATATTCATCCCGCGCTGCTGCCTAGCTTCCCTGGACTGCATGGCCAGGGACAGGCGGTGGCTTACGGCGTGAAATTTTCTGGCTGCACCGTGCATTTCGTGGACGAGGGCACGGACAGCGGTCCGATAATTTTACAGAAGGTTGTCCCCGTTTTGGACGACGATACGGAGGACACGCTGGCCGACCGCATTTTGGTGCAGGAGCATATCGCTATGCCGGAGGCGCTGAAGCTGTGGGCGGAAGATAAGCTGCAAATCGACGGACGCAAGGTTAAGGTTTTGGCATAAAGAATAGAGGTGCAAGCATGAAGATTAAAAGAGCATTATTAAGCGTTTCCGATAAGACCGGCATCGTGGAGCTGGCACAATTTTTAAGCGATAACGGCGTGGAAATTATTTCCACCGGCGGCACGATGAAGGCGATTAAGGATGCGGGTATTCCCGTAACCTATGTCAGCGACGTGACCGGCTTTCCGGAAATTATGGACGGCCGCGTGAAAACTCTGAACCCCAAAATTCACGGCGCTATTCTGGCAGTCCGCAGCAATCCCGAACACATGAAGGCTTTGGCCGAGCATGATATTACGCCCATCGATTTGGTGGTAGTAAATCTGTATCCCTTCCGTGAAACCGTGGCCAAGCCCGGCGTGACCGAGGCGGAGGCTATTGAAAATATCGATATCGGCGGCCCGGCCATGGTGCGCGCTTCCGCTAAAAACTTCAAGGACGTGGTTATCGTGACCTATCCCAGCCGTTATGCCGGACTGATGGAAATGCTGCGCAAGGACGGCGACGTGGACGCCCGCACCCGCAAGGAGCTGGCGCTGGAGGCGTTTTCCCATACTGCCGAATACGATGCGATGATCAGCGAATATCTGCGTAAGCAGCTGGCTGAGTAAGGCGATAGCGAGGTAAGGATATGCGTATTTTATTGATTGGCGGCGGCGGCCGCGAGCATGCGCTGGCGTGGAAGCTGGCTCAAAGCCCCAAGGTGGAAAAGCTGTATGCGGCTCCGGGCAACCCCGGCATTGCGCAGCTGAAAAAGTGCGAATGTATCAGCATCAATATTGACGATTTGGAAGGCGTAGCGGATTATGCCGAAGAAAAAAGCATCGATTTAACCGTCGTAGGCCCGGAGGCGCCGCTGGTAGCAGGCTTGGCTGACGTGTTTAAGCGCCGCGGACTGCCGGTGTTCGGCCCTTCCAAAGCGGCGGCGCAGCTGGAAGGCTCCAAAGCCTTTTCCAAGGAGCTGATGGCGAAATATAATATTCCCACGGCTTTCTTCAAGGTGTGCGAGGATATTGCAACTGCGAAAGCCTATGTTGAGGAAAAGGGCGCGCCCATCGTGGTTAAGGCCGACGGTTTGGCGGCCGGCAAGGGCGTTGTGGTGGCCATGACGAAGGAAGATGCGCTGGCTGCTATCGACGAAATGATGGGCGACCATAAATTCGGCAATGCTGGCGCTCGCCTGGTGCTGGAAGAATATATGGAGGGCGAGGAAGCGTCGCTGCTGGCCTTCACAGACGGCAAAACCGTAGTGCCCATGATCGCCGCGCAGGATCATAAGCGCGTTTTCGACGGCGACGAGGGCCCCAACACCGGCGGCATGGGAACTTATGCGCCAGCTCCGGTTATGACGGACATTCTGCGCTTGAAGGCTACGGAGCGCATTTTAAAGCCTGTGGTCGAGGCTATGGCTGCGGAGGGTATGCCTTATCAGGGCTGCCTGTACGCCGGTCTGATGATTAAGGGCGACAGCGTGAAGGTTGTGGAATTTAACTGCCGCTTCGGCGACCCGGAAACCCAGGTGGTTTTGCCGCTGTTGGACGGCGATTTGGCCGACATTATGCTGGCCTGCGCTACCGGAACTCTGGATAAGGCTGACGTGGGCTGGCACGATAAGGCTGCCGTGTGCGTGGTTATGGCCAGCGGCGGTTATCCCGAAAGCTACGAAAAGGGCAAGGATATTACCGGTTTGGAGGCTGCGGCCAACGATAAAAACGTAGTTGTGTTCCACGCCGGAACGAAATACGAAAATGGCAGCGTCGTTACGGCAGGCGGACGCGTTTTGGGCGTTACAGCTGTGGACTCTTCGATTAAGGCAGCTCGCGACCGCGCTTACAGCGCCGTAGAAAAAATTAAATTTGATAAAGCTTTTTGCCGGAAAGATATTGCGTGGAGAGCGTTAAAGAGGTAAAATAGATAAAATAAATTTTTAGCAAAGGATGATGAAAGAATGGCTTTTTATTACGATGAACCTGCTCATACTTTTAGCGAGTATCTGTTAGTTCCCGGTTATTCCTCTGAAAAATGCATTCCGACTAATGTTGACCTGCGCACGCCGCTGGTTAAATTCAAAAAAGGCGAAGAGCCCGCTATTACCATGAACATCCCCATGGTATCCGCAATTATGCAGGCCGTATCCGGCGAGAAGCTGGCTATCGCTCTGTCTAAGGAGGGCGGCATTTCCTTTATTTATGGCTCTCAGTCCATCGAAGACGAGGCCGCTATGGTAGCCCGCGTTAAGGCTCACCGCGCAGGCTTTGTCAGCAGCGATTCCAACATTCGTCCTGACAGCACTCTGGCCGATATTTTGGCTTTGAAGGAGCGCACCGGCCATTCCACCGTAGCCGTTACCAGCGACGGAACTGTTAACGGTAAGCTGGAGGGCATTGTTACCAGCCGCGATTACCGCCCCAGCCGCATGGACCGCGCTACCAAGGTGCGCGATTTTATGACTCCTATCGACCAAATGATTGTTGCCGGTAAGGATACCACCCTGCAGCAGGCTAACGATATCATTTGGGAAAAGAAGCTCAATACTCTGCCCATCGTCGACGACGAGGGACGTTTGCTGTATATGGTTTTCCGCAAGGATTACGCTACGCACAAGGAATATCCCTTGGAGCTGCTGGACAGCAAGAAACGCCATATCGTCGGCGCAGGCATTAACACCCGCGACTACGCCGAGCGCGTACCGGCTTTGGTGGACGCAGGCGTGGACGTACTGTGCATCGACTCTTCCGAGGGCTACAGCGCCTGGCAGAAGCTGACGCTGGACTGGATTCGCGCGCATTACGGCGACAGCGTTAAGGTTGGCGCAGGCAACGTCGTAGACGCTGACGGTTTCCGCTTCCTGGCGGAAGCAGGCGCAGACTTTGTTAAGGTCGGCATCGGCGGCGGCTCTATCTGCATCACCCGCGAGCAAAAGGGCATTGGCCGCGGCCAGGCAACGGCTTTGATTGAGGTTTGCAAGGCCCGCGATGAATATTATAAGGAAACCGGCGTTTACGTTCCCGTATGCTCCGACGGCGGTATCGTTTACGATTACCATATGACCCTGGCTTTGGCTATGGGCGCTGACTTTATGATGCTGGGCCGTTATTTCGCCCGCTTCGACGAAAGCCCGACCAACAAGGTAAATATCAATGGCACCTACATGAAGGAATACTGGGGCGAAGGCTCTGCGCGCGCCCGCAACTGGCAGCGCTACGATATGGGCGGCGCAGCCAAGCTGTCCTTTGAAGAGGGCGTAGATTCCTACGTTCCCTATGCAGGCAGCCTGAAGGATAACGTCAACCTGACCTTGTCCAAGATTCGCTCCACTATGTGCAACTGTGGCGCGCTGAATATTCCCGAGCTGCAGGCTAAGGCCAAGCTGACTCTGGTATCGGCAACCTCTTTGGTTGAGGGCGGCGCTCACGACGTACTGCTGAAAGAAAATACTAACAGCAGCTATCCTAAATAATACAATTTAAGTGCAGGCAGTCTGATGGCTGACCTGCACTTTGTTTCAATATTAACAGTTCTGCGGCGCAGAAAAAATAAAAACGTGCGGCAGTTGACAACTATTTTACTGAATTAGTATAATGTTTTTCAACAACTATATATCGCCCCTAAAAGACGAGGAAGGGAAGAAGATATAATGAAGGGCCTCAGAGAGCCGCTGGTTGGTGCAAGGCGGCGCCGGTAATTATATGTATACTGATCCCGGAGTTGCCTTCCTGATATGTAGGGAAGGACGTGTGGTCACGTTACAGGCAAAGGCCTTGTTGGAGGCTGAGAGGGCTGCTGCGGCGGCTGAAATAGGGTGGTACAGCGTGGATTTTTCCCCGCCCCTAGTTATTAAAACTATGGGGCGGGTTATTTTATTGGAGGAATACAGCATGCAGCAAGAAAAAAAATACGTACCCTTTCAACGAGTTTCCTTACCCGACCGTCAATGGCCGGAAAAAATAATCGATAAAGCGCCGGTTTGGTGCAGCGTGGATTTGCGCGACGGCAATCAGGCTTTAGTAACGCCCATGGGCATTGACGAAAAGCTGAAATTTTTCCACACGCTGGTGGACGTGGGCTTTAAGGAAATTGAGGTGGGCTTTCCTTCCGCTTCCGAAACGGAATACGAAATCCTGCGCACTTTAATCGAAGGCAATCACATTCCTGACGACGTAACGGTGCAGGTGCTGGTGCAGGCCCGCGAGGAGCTGATCCGCAAAACCTTTGAAGCGGTGCGCGGCGCGAAAAACGTCATTATCCATTTTTATAATTCTACTTCGACCTTGCAGCGCAAGGTGGTATTCGGCAAGGATATGGACGGCATTACGGAAATCGCCGTGCAGGGCGCGCGCTTGATTCGCCAGCTGACGGAGGAAGAAGTGGCCCGCAGCGGTATGAACATCCGCTACGAATATTCACCCGAAAGCTTCACAGGTACGGAAATTGATTTTTCCATTGCTATCTGCGAAGCGGTAATGCGGGAGATGGGCGCGACTAAGGAAAATCCCATTATTCTCAATCTGCCGTCGACGGTGGAAATGTGCACGCCCAATACCTATGCCGACCAGATTGAATACTTCTGTCGCCATATGCATAATCGTGAAGCGGCCATCATCAGCGTGCATCCGCACAACGACCGCGGCACCGGCGTGGCCTCGGCCGAGCTGGCTTTGATGGCGGGCGCAGACCGCATCGAAGGCACACTGTTCGGCAACGGCGAGCGCACCGGCAATCTGGATATCGTGACCGTGGCGCTGAATATGTTCACCCAGGGCGTGGACCCGCAGCTGGATTTCTCGCATATTCTGGATATCAAAAAGGTATATGAGGAATGCACTAAAATGCACGTGCCCGAGCGTCAGCCCTACGCCGGCGAGCTGGCCTTCACCGCTTTTTCCGGCTCGCATCAGGACGCTATCCGCAAGGGCTACGAATTTATGAAGAACAGCGGCACGGAATATTGGGAGGTTCCCTATTTGCCCATCAATCCTGCCGATTTGAACCGCGAATACGAGCCCGTTATCCGCATTAACAGCCAGTCCGGCAAGGGCGGTGCGGCCTTCGTGCTGCAGCATGCCGTGGGCTATAATCTGCCCAAGGAAATGCATCCCGAATTCGGCAATATCGTGAAGGCGGCGGCCGACGCTTACGGCGACGAGCTGAGCAGCCAGCAGATTGTGGATTTGTTCCAAAAGGAATATCTCGACCGTGTCGGCAAATATATGCTCCTGCGTCACCGTTTCACAGAATTGCACGAGCCTGACGGCAGCGTGCACAGCCGCTTTGAAGGCGCTGTGAGCATTAACGGGCAGGAACGCCACATTGTCGGCGTGGGCAACGGCCCCATCGACTCCTTCTTCCAGGCGTTGGCGGGCGTGGGCGTTACCGGCTACGGCTTCGTCAATTACCATGAGCACGCTATTTCCCGCGGCAGCGACGCGCTGGGCATTTGCTATATCGAGCTGAGGAAGCCGAACAGCGAGCATATCTTCGGCGCCGGCATTCATTCCAATATTAACGTGGCGGCGCTGCTGGGCATCATCTGCGCCATCAACCGAGCCGAAAAATAAAAAATATACGCAATGCTAGATGCAGGCAAGTTAAAGCTTAAAAAATCAAGGGACGGCCGCGGCCGTCCCTTTTTAATAAGTACTTTGTCATTTTCTGTGGTGTGGTCGCCCCTTTGTCAGTTACTGTGGTC
>NZ_CAJMEH010000024.1 GCF_905212365.1 uncultured Phascolarctobacterium sp. | reverse complement strand
CAAGGTGCAGCAGCATTTGGCTGCTTACGGCTACGGCCTGGTTCTGTGGGATGCTTACCGGCCCTGGTCTGTGAGCAAGCTGGCTCATTTGGCATTGCCTGCCGACCAGAAGCAAATGCTGGAGGATCCGGATACCAAGGGCAGTGTTCATAATACGGGCAACGCTGTGGACGTCGGCTTATATAAGCTGGATTCGGGCGAAACCGTGGAAATGATCAGCGATTTTGACGAGCCGTCAGTGCGCCAGTTCGCCAGCTATGCCGGAGGCACATCGCGCCAGCGCTATTTGCGCGTGCTGCTGCGGGACAGCATGGAGCTGTACGGTTTTAAGGGCATCGAGATGGAATGGTGGCATTTTGATTATCAGCCGTCTACCGCCTGGGCTCATTTGAATGTGCCTGTACAGTGAGGTGCCGAATTTAAAAAGAATACAACGAGATTATTTTACGAGGTGACAAATAATGAACGTATATGATAACGCTAACGAGTTGGCGAAAGCCATGCGCGAAAGCCACGAATTTAAAAAATTGAAGGAAGCAACCGCCGCTTTGGCTAAGGACGAAAACGCCAAGAAAATGGTGGACGAATTTCTGCAGCTGAATCAGGAGGCAGAAATCGCTAAATACCAGGGTAAGGAGCCCGCTAAGGAAACTACTGAAAAAATTCAGAAGCTGTACGGCGTACTTTCTTTAAACAGCGACGCTATGCAGTATCTTAATTCCTTTATGCGTTTTCAGATGATGCTGGCCGATATAACTAATTCTATTCAGGATGTGGTTAAGGAAGCAATGGGAGAAAAATAATGCCGGATTTGCAGAAGATTTTTGCAGGATGTACGCAAAAGCCCTTGCTGCTGGCGGAGCCGATGAGAAGGCATACCTCCTTTCGCATTGGCGGCCCTGCCGACGTCATGGCGCTGCCGCAGAACGAGAGCGAGCTGCAGGCTCTTCTGCTCAAGGCCCGGGCTTCCCAAACGCCGGTGACGTTGATTGGCAACGGCTCTAACCTGCTGGTGCGGGATAAGGGGATTCGCGGACTGGTCATTAAGCTGGGTAATATGCTGAACGACATAGAGGTCAAGGGCAGCAGCATTACCTTTGGCAGCGGCGTATCCTTGGCGCTGGCATCGAAAAAAGCTGCTTCGCTGGGCTTGAGCGGTCTGGAATTTGCCGTCGGCATTCCCGGCAGCATCGGCGGCGCGGTGTATATGAACGCCGGAGCCTATGACGGAGAAATGTCAAAGGTGGTTGCTGCGGTGCGCGTGATGAACGCGGCAGGGAAGCTTAAAGAGCTGAAGGCCGAGCAGCTGGACTTTGCCTACCGCCATACTGCCCTGCAGGGCAGCGGCTGGTTTGTAACGTCGGTTACGGTGGCCTTGCAGCCCGGCGAGCAGGAAGCAATAGACGCTAAAATGGCAGATTTCAGCCAGCGGCGCATCAGCAAGCAGCCCTTGGAGCTGCCCAGCGCCGGCAGTATGTTTAAGCGTCCGCCGGGATATTTTGCTGGTACACTGATCGAGCAGACAGGTTTGAAAGGCTATACCGTGGGCGGCGCGCAGGTGTCGCGCAAGCACGCGGGCTTTGTGGTCAATATTGGCGGCGCGACGGCTGCCGACGTTTTGCAGCTGATTGCCGACGTGCAGGAGGAGGTATATGCCGCTCATGGCGTGCGTTTGGAGCCTGAGGTTTTGGTTTTAGGCGAGGAGTAAAGCTAAGGAAGTAGGTTGTGACAGTGGAAGATTTAATGAACGACCAGGAATTGCACCGGCTTGGTTTGCAGGCTTTGGTACCCTGGCTGGAAGGACATAATTTTACTATTGATTTTATGCAGGAGGATAAGTATGTGGTACCGCATATTTTTGCTCTGAGCGGTAAAATTATGACGGTCATCGTAGCGGCTTCGGATATGTACCCCAACAGAGGCATTGTCAGCGAGGGCGATAAGGCCGCCGCGCTGAAGGTGGCGGGCGAGCTGCACGCTTTGTGCGCCGTGGCCTCCATCGGGCTGGTGAATATTGACGGGCTGGAAACCGGTGACAAGGAATT
This sequence comes from uncultured Phascolarctobacterium sp., assembly GCF_905212365.1. GTDB lineage: Bacteria > Bacillota > Negativicutes > Acidaminococcales > Acidaminococcaceae > Phascolarctobacterium_A. Next base: position 24,268 of record NZ_CAJMEH010000024.1, on the reverse strand, counting down.
GATGAGCAAGCCTTTAAAGAGCGGTCATTATAAGGCTGATTTTCGCGGACTGGAATATATCCAATTTGAGGACTGAGGTGTTATTGTGGATTTGTTAAAGGTTGATACTGATAAATGCCTGCGCTGCGGCATTTGCGTGGACTGCTGTCCTTCCTGCATCCTGAATCTGGGTGAAAACGGGCCCGAGTGCCATTTTGACCGCGGCTGTATGAGCTGCGGCCAGTGCGTGGCTATTTGCCCTGTGGGCGCCTTGGATAATAAGTATGCGCCGCTGGCGGAGCAGCGCCCTGTGACCATGCCCGTGCTGAAGCCGGAAACGGCTTATGAGTTTTTGCGTATGCGCCGCAGCGTGCGTAATTTCAAACCCGTACCGCCCACTGACGAAGACCTTATGCGGCTGCTGGACGTAGCGCGTTACGCGCCTACGGCCGGTAATTCCCAGGGCTTGTACTACGTAGTTATCCGCGATGCGGAGAAGATTAAAGCTATTGCCGAGGCCGTAGCAAACTGGATGGAGGACGAGGTGGCCGCCGGTACGGAAAACAAGCGCTATTTTATGACGGTGCTGCGCGCTTACCGCGAGCGCGGGCAGGACATTATTGCCCGTCATGCGCCCTGTCTGGTATTCGCTTTGGCGCGCCGTTTGAACATTACCGGCGTCAGCAATGCGGAGCAGAGCTGGGCCTACGCCGAGCTGTTTGCGCCGACCATCGGCTTAGGCACGACAATCGCCGGTTTTATCCAAAGCTGCGGCATTGCAGGCTACCGGCCGCTGCTGGATTTGGTAGGCGTGCCTGCCAAGCAGAATATCGTGGGCACGCTGATGGTGGGATATCCTAAATATAAATACAAGCGGATGCCCGAACGCCAGCATTTAAAAATTGAATTCAGATAAGCTTTAAGGCAAAGCATAGATAGAGTCACGAACCAGAGTAACGCGGGTTGCTCTGGTTTTCTTTATATATAGATAGAAGTAAAATTTTTTGCATATGCTGTATTTGCATGTATACAACGATTTTTCACAATATCAGGCAGGAAAAATTTCTTCGCTGGCAGAATATTATCAGTTATAATAATCATTATTTTGCGAAGGAGCTGAGGAAAATGCCGATGTTGATTTTTGTTATTGTACTGAGTATCATAGTAGCTTTATTTGCCGTGCAGAACGCGATTGCAGTTTCCTTGAATTTTGTCTTTTGGAGCTTTACGTCTTCGCTGGTGCTGGTCATTTTAGGGTCGTTTTTGGTGGGCGTTTTGGTGGCTACCTGCTTTTTGCTGGCGATGAAGGCGCGTCATTATTTGCAGGATAAAAAGCTGCAGGAGCATATAACGGCGCTGCAAAGCGAGAAAAAACGTCTGGAGGAGCGCATCAATATGCTGCAGCATACGCAGAACCTGCATAAGGAAGCAGGCGCTGAAGCTGCGGCTAAAGCAAAAGCGGGAGCGGAGCAATGATTGCCAAGCAGCGTATTTGGGAAATACGCGATTATGATAAGCATAAGGCCGGCTGCCTGTCTGCTGAGCTGGGCGTTTCGCCGCTGGTGACGGGAATTTTGCTGGAACGGGGCTTAAACGACACCCAGTCCATGCGGGAATTTCTGTATGGCAGCGACGCGCCCTTTCATGATCCGTTCCTGCTGAAGGATATGGATAAAGTGGTGGCGCGTATCGAGCGCGCTATTGCCGCAGGCGAGCAGATTACCGTTTACGGCGATTACGATGTGGACGGCATTACGGCATCCTCTCTGCTGTATATTTATTTACGCGGCAGGGGAGCTAAGGCGGCTACCTACATTCCCCGGCGCAAAAGCGAGGGCTACGGCCTCAACGACGAAGCGCTGCAAAGCATTGCGAGCGGCGGCACGACGCTGGTGATTACGGTGGACTGCGGTATCAGCGGCCTGCATGAGGTGGAAAACGCACCCAAAAGTTTGGATATTATTATTACGGACCATCATACGGTGCCGGAGGTACTGCCTCCGGCCTACGCTATCGTGAATCCCAAGCAGAGCGATTGCCGTTATCCCTTTAAGGAGCTCAGCGGCGTGGGCGTGGCCTTTAAGCTGTGTCAGGCGCTGGAGCAGCAAAAGGACGGCTCGCTGCCTGCGTGGCAGGATTTGACGGAGCTGGCGGCTTTAGGAACCGTGGCAGATATCGTGCCCTTGGTGGGAGAAAACCGCGAGCTGGTGCGCCGGGGACTCAAGGCCATGGAAACGACGCGGCTGGTGGGCCTAAAGGCTTTGATTAAGGCCAGCGGCTGCCCGGAAAAGGGCATAGCAGCTGACAACATTGGCTTTGGCCTGGCGCCGCGGCTGAACGCCGTAGGTCGTTTGGAGCATGCCCAATCGGCCGTGGAGCTGTTGGTTACGGACGACCCGGCGAAGGCGGAGGCTATTGCTGCCGAGCTTAACCGGGAAAACGCTCTGCGTCAGGAAATCAGCCGTAAGATTATGGAGGAAGCGGAAGCGCAGCTGGCGCTGGAGGAACATATCGATACGGCCATAGTGCTGGCCAGCGAGGGCTGGCATCAGGGGGTTATCGGCATCGTAGCGTCGCGGCTCGTGGATAAATACCATTTGCCGACTATTCTTTTAAGCGTTGCCGGGGAGATGACCAAGGGTAGCTGCCGCAGTATACCGGCGCTGAATTTATACGAAGCCATTGCTGCGGAAAGCGATATTCTGACGCAATTCGGCGGGCATCATCAGGCGGCGGGCTTAACGCTGCCGACGGCGAAGGTGGACGAATTCCGCCGTCGCTTTAGGGAATATGTGCGTGCCCATCTGCAGCCGGAGGATTATCAGCCCCATCAGGTGGTGGACTGCGTAGTTCCCGGCCAAGGAGAGATAACCCTGCGCGATTTGCAGCAGCTGCAGCTTTTAGAGCCATGCGGCTGCGCCAATTTGACGCCAGTTTTTGCTTTTCAAAGCGCGCTGCTGCATAATCAAAGAGCCATGGGAAAGGAGCGCACCCATTTGCAGTTTACCTTGGATAAGGGGGATTTTTCCTATCGCTGCGTAATGTGGAACAATGCCGAGTTGCTGCCCTTTTTATTTGATAATATGATTGCCGACGTGGCCTTTCAGCCTAAAATCAACGTCTGGAATAATGAAATCAGCGTGCAGCTGCATGCGGTGAGCATCAGGCAGCAGCTGACCATAGGCGACCTGCGCGCCAGCCGCGAGGATAAATATGCTTTGCTGGCGGCGTTGGCCCGCGTGTATCCGCGGCTGACGGTATACACGGAGCAGCCGCAGAAACTGGCCGAGGCTTGGGAAGAGAAGCGGCAGGGCTTGCTGACCTATTTAACGGTGCGGCCTTATTCTGCCTGTAAGGAGCAAAGCGGCGGCATAGCGGCTTTTGTGGATTTGCCTGCGGTGGAGCTGCGGCAGCTGTGTCAGGCTTTAAGCCGTCAGAACGTAAGCACCGTGTTACTGCTGTTTCAGCAGCAGGATTTGGACGCGGCTTTAGCGAAGCTGGCGCTGGAGCATCCCAATCGGGACGGTATGGCGGCGGCCTATAAGGCGGTTATGGAAGCACTGCGCACTGACGGACAGCTGAATGTGGAATATTTGTTACAAAAACACCGTTGTATTAGCAGGAACGCTATAAAAATTATGGCGGAGCTTGGCTTTATTACCCTGAATGATGGTATAATAAAAAAAGGTGTTATTAAGCGCTGCCAGCTGGAGGATTCACCCCTTTACGCAGCCCTGCAGCAGGAGCGGCAGCGTTTGGAAGCTGTTTATAGAGAAAATTTACGTCTGAGCCAGTACGAGCTGCTGCGCGGCTGACGTTGAAGGATAGGAGTGGGGAGAGGAATGCCCTCAACAGGAATTATTACCGATGTAGACGAATTATTTGCGAAGATAGAGGCGTATCTGAGCCCGGAGCAGACGGCTTTTGTCCGCAAGGCTTATGAGCTGGCGGCTGACGCGCACAAAACCCAGGTGCGCAAATCCGGCGAACCATATATCATTCATCCCATAGGCGTGGTCAGCATTCTCGTGGGCCTGCAGATGGATGAAACGACGCTGGCGGCTGCGTTTCTGCACGACGTTGTCGAGGATACTGATTATACGCTGGACGATTTGAAGGAGCGCTTCGGCGTAGTGGTAGCCAATTTGGTGGACGGCGTTACCAAGCTGGGCAAGATAGAATATATTTCCAAGGAAGACCGGCAGATAGAAAACTACCGCAAAATGTTTTTGGCCATGGCCCGCGATATTCGCGTGGTTTTGATTAAGCTGGCCGACCGCCTGCACAATATGCGCACCATGAAGTTCATGCCCGTGCATAAGCAGCAGTCCATTTCGCGGGAAACGCTGGAAATTTACACGCCTTTGGCGCACCGTCTGGGCATTTACACCATCAAATGGGAATTGGAGGACTTGGCGTTCCGCTATATGGAGCCGGAAATCTACTATGATTTGATGGAGCAGGTAAAGATTAAGCGCCGCGAGCGCGAAGCCATGATTAACGACGCCATGGAAACCTTGAAGAAGGCTTTGGAAAAGGCCGGTATTCGCTGCGAGATTCAGGGGCGTCCCAAGAATTTTTACAGCATCCATAAAAAGATGCTGCGCGACCATAAGCAGTTGAACGAAATTTATGATTTGCTGGCTATCCGCGTGCTGGTGGATACGGTTACAGACTGCTACGGCACTCTGGGCATTGTGCATAGCATGTGGAAGCCCATTCCGGGTCGCTTTAAGGATTATGTGGCCGTGCCTAAGTCCAATATGTACCAGTCGCTGCATACTACGGTGCTCAGCTCCGGCGGGCAGCCGTTGGAAATTCAAATCCGTACCTTTGAGATGCACCGCATTAGCGAGTACGGTATCGCCGCGCACTGGCGCTATAAGGAAAGCGGCGGCAGCAAGCCTGCTGCCGGCGGCGACAAGGGCTTCGACGCCAAGCTGTCCTGGCTGCGCCAGCTGTTGGAATGGCACAATGATATGAACGATTCCCGTGATTTCGTCAACACGGTAAAAATGGATATTTTCGCTGACGAGGTCTTTGTCTTTACGCCCCGCGGCGACGTTATCGACCTGCCCGTGGGCAGCGTGCCCATCGACTTTGCCTACCGCATTCATACGGACGTGGGCAACCGCTGCGTAGGCGCGAAGGTCAACGGCCGCATTGTGCCCTTAGATTACCAGCTGAAAAACGGCGATATTGTAGAGGTTATTACCTCCAAGCAGTCCAGCGGCCCCAGCCGCGACTGGATCAATATTGTCGGCTCCAGCGATACCCGCAACAAGATTAAAAACTGGTTTAAGAAGGAACGCCGTGAGGAAAATATCCTCAAGGGCCGCGAAATGCTGGAGCGCGAGGTTAAACGCTTGGGCTACGACATTAAGGTGCTGATGACGCCGGAGAAGCTGAAGGCCGTAGGCAATAAGCTGCGTATCGATACGGACGAAAACCTGCTGGCAACGCTGGGCTACGGCGGCGTAACGCTGAACACCGTTATGTCCAAGCTGGTGGATTTGTATAAAAAGGAGCAAAAGCTGGAAACCACCAAGGATTTGGCGCAGGTTTTGGCGGAGCTGAAGCCGCGTAAATCCAAGGCTAAATCCAGCCACGGCATTTTGGTCAAGGGCGAGGAGGGCATTATGGTTAAGCTGGCCCGATGCTGCAACCCGATTCCCGGCGACCCTGTTATCGGCTATATTACCCGCGGCAGCGGCATATCCGTACACCGTGCGGATTGCCCTAACGTGCTGTCCAATAATCCCGACGAGCAGCGCCGCTTAATCGAGGTTTCCTGGGATGTGGGCATCGACGACGTTTACAAGGTTAATATTATGATAACCTCTCAGGACCGCCCCGGCATGATGAGCGATATTATGAATATCACCAGCGAGGCGAAGCTGAATATTTTCTCCCTGAGCTGCCATACGGATAAAAATAAAACGGCGACCACCCACATGGGTCTGGATATTACCAGCCTGGAGCAGCTGGAATACGTGATGAACCGCATTCGCCGCATGAAGGGAGTCTATAACGTAGAGCGCGTAGTTTCCACGGCCAACGTCGGAGGAGGTAAGCGCAAATGAGAGCGGTAGTACAGCGTGTAGACCGCGCCAGCGTTACGGTGGACGGGCAGCTTACCGGTAAGGTAGAGCGTGGCCTGCTGGTGCTTTTAGGCGTGGCCGAAGGCGATACGGAAAAGGATTTGCATTATATCGTGGACAAGGTGTGCGGCCTGCGCATTTTCGAGGACGCCGGGGGCAAAATGAATCTGTCGGTGCAGGATATCGGCGGTTCGCTGCTGGCGGTGTCCCAGTTTACGCTGTGCGGCGACTGCCGCAAGGGCAAGCGGCCTTCCTTTGATAAAGCGGCTAAGCCGGATACAGCCAACGTCTTCTACGAGCAGTTTGTGGAGCAGTGCCGCGTCAAAGGTCTGCTGGTGGCAACAGGTGTGTTCCGCGCTCATATGCTGGTGGAGCTGGTGAATAACGGGCCGGTGACTATTTTATTGGATTCAACCAAGATTCTTTAGGTATTTGATATACAGGAGGCATGGCATGAAAATATACGGAGCAGAGGTAGGTATGCTGGCTACCAATTGCTATTTTGCGGTCAACGAGGAACTGTGCGAGGGCGTTATTGTGGACCCCGGCGCAGACTGCGACGCTATTTTACGCATGGCGGAGCAGGCGAAGGCGAAAATTACAGCTATTTTGCTGACGCATGGTCATAGCGACCATATCGGCGCTTTAAACGAGCTGCGCAAAGCTACGGGCGCGCCGGTATATATCAGCGCAGGCGACGAGCCCTGCCTTGCAAAAGCCGACGTTAATTTATCTTTTTTCATTGGTTACTCTATTCAGTGCGAGCCTCCTGAGCATATTGTAAAAGACGGCGATGTGCTGGAACTGGCAGGCATGCAGTTCAAGGTGCTGGCTACGCCAGGCCATACCAAGGGCGGCGTTTGCTATTATCTGGAGGCGGGCGGCGTAATGTTCGCAGGCGATACTATTTTTTGCGAATCCATCGGCCGTACCGATTTACCCGGCGGCAGCTATAAGGAGCTGCTGCAATCCATTAAGAGTAAAATTCTCGTTTTAAGCGACGATGTTAAGCTGCTGCCCGGCCACGGGCCGTCTACTACAGTTGGCTGGGAGCGCCGCAGAAATCCGTTCCTGCAATAATTGATGATGTTTAAATATTGGTCGCAAGTAAAGCAAAGTACAATTTTTAAATTGGCCGTTACGGCGGGCGTGTCCTATGTGCTGTATCTGTTGGGCGGGTTTATGCTGCCGGTTTGGCTGGCGGTGGGCCTGGCCTTTGCGCTGTACCCCTTGGTCAACGCTATTTCGCAGGTGCGCATGGCTCATGGCATGATCAAGCTGTCGTGGGCGGTGGCGATTATTCTGGCGCTGCTGGCGTTTGGCATTTTCTTTGTTATCGTCATCGCTTTTATCGTGCTGCCGCTTTTTGGACAGATGAACGAATTTCTGCTGAAGCTGCCGCAGCTTGCCGCTAAGTCCAACATCCAGAGTCTGGATACGCTTTTGCGCGACCCGACGCGCATACCCATGCTGCCCTCCAGCTTCGATATGCTGGTGGACAGCCTGATTAACTGGGCCATGGGCTTCGTGAGTATGGTGCTGCGCAATTTGCTGCAAAGCAGTCTGGATATTGTGCAGAATTTAATCGGCATGATTATCGTGCCCTTTCTGGCTTTCTATTTTTTGAAGGATTGGCGTGTGCTGCGGGAAATGATAATCAACCTGTTTAATTACGACGCTCAGCCCAAGGCCGCTCACGTTATCGATGAAATTGGCCGCACGCTGAGCGCCTATGTGCGCGGCTTGTTTAAGCTGAGCCTGATTTCCGGCTTTGTAATTACCGTTGGCACGGCGCTTTTGGGCGTGGAATTTCCTTTGGTGTTGGGCTTTTGGGCCATTCTGGCCGAGACCGTACCGGTCGTCGGCTCGCTGATGGGCGCAGTCCCGGCTATTTTTATCGCCTATGGGCAAAGCCCGACGGCGGCGCTGCATGTGGCGATTTTTTACGCTGTGTACTATCAGCTGGACGCCAATTATATTCTGCCCAAGATTATGGGACAGAAGATTGACCTGCATCCTGTGCTGGTTATTGCCAGCCTGCTGATTGGCGCTAAGCTGTTCGGCATTTTGGGTATGGTTTTCGCCGTGCCGGTGGCGGCTGTTTACCGGGTGCTGTACAAGGAGCTGTGGCATGCGGAGGAAGACCGTCCATGAATAATAATCAATTAAGCTTTAGCCTGCGGCATGATCTGCCGTGGGAGATAACGCGGCCCGTGTGCGACATGGCCGCGTTCTTTGACTATAAGCCGTCGGAGCGGGGGGAGGCGCTGCTGACGCTGACGCAGACGGCCTCCGGCGTAACTGCCGTGCTGGAGGAAGCGAGACGGCGCGTTACGGCAGATGCGGCTGGCGGGCTTACCAGCGGCGAAGCGGCGCGCTGCGTCAAGCTGGCAGTGCTGCAAGCCTTCGGTGAGCTGACGGGCAGGCAGCCCCAGCTGCCTTGGGGCATTTTGACCGGCGTGCGCCCGGGTAAGCTGGCCCATAAGCTGCTGGACGAGGGCGTGAGCGCCGCTTCGCTGCCCGAGTTTTTGAAGCGACACTATCTGCTGCCGGAGGCGCAGGGCAGCCTGCTGCGGGATATTGCCGTCAGGCAAAAGGCGCTGCTGCCCGACGCATCGCGCTTACAGGACGCAGGTATCTACATCGGCGTGCCCTATTGCCCGTCACGGTGCAGCTATTGCTCGTTTCCGGCGGGAATTGTGCCGCAGGACGAAGAATCTCAGCAAAACTTTGTAAATTTGATTGAACAAGATATCCAAAATGTGGTACAATTACTAAGTATGCATAGTTTATCCCTGCGCTCGCTGTATATCGGCGGCGGCACGCCTACCAGTCTGGGTGAAAAAGCCTTCGGCAGATTGCTGCGGGCTGCGTCGCGTTTGCTGGCAGGAACCGGCGTCAGCGAATTTACCGTGGAGGCGGGGAGGCCGGACTGCTTTAGTCCAGGCAAATTAGCCGCTATGGAGGCGGCGGGGGGGAACCGCATCAGCGTGAATCCCCAAACCTTTCACGACAGAACCTTAAAGCTCATTGGCCGCCGTCATACGGTGGATGATTTTTACCGGGCTTATGATTTAGTGCGTAAAAGCGCGATTCCTGTTGTGAATATGGATTTGATTATCGGCTTGCCACAGGAAAGCGAGGCTGATATCGCCTACAGTCTGGAGCAGGCAAAAGGCTTAGCCCCGGAAAATTTGACCGTACATACGCTGACGTTAAAGCGCAGCGCGCCGCTCTTTGGTTCTGCTATGACGCTGGACGCCGGTGCGGCGTCGCGAATGGTGGAGCGGGGCAGAAGCATTGCGCAAGCAATGGGCTTAGCGCCCTATTATTTGTACCGGCAGCATTATATGCTGGGGCATTTGGCCAATATTGGCTACGCCAAGCCGGGTACGGAAAGCGTTTATAACATTCAGATGATGGAGGAGCGTCATCCCGTCATAGGCATCGGCCCTGCATCGGCCAGCAAAGCGCCCTTGGCGGACGGGCATCACCTGCGCAAGCTGAATATGCCGAAGAATGTGGCGACCTATGCCAAAAGCCTGCCGGAGCTGTGCCGCAAGCGGGCGGCGTTGTTTGAGTGATAATATTTAAGCTCCCCCCAGTCATTTTGCTGCGCAAAATGCCAGCCCCCTCAAAGATGGGGCAAAATATTTAGTATATATTTGACCTTTTTCCTTCCTCTTAGAGGAAGGTGTCTGCGAGCTTACAAGCGAGCAGACGGAAGGAGTTTTTATAGAATAAAGTATATAAGGAGGCAACGACATGCTGACCACAGCCCCCAGAGGTACGAAGGATATTATGCCTTCTGACGTTAGCGCATGGCGTTATCTGGAAGAAACCATGCGGCGGATCTGTGCCCAATATGGCTACAAGGAAATCAGAACTCCTGTGTTTGAGCATACAGAGCTGTTCCAACGCGGTATCGGCGATACTACCGATGTTGTAGAAAAAGAAATGTACACCTTTACGGATAGAGGAAACCGCAGCATTACGCTGCGCCCGGAAAATACCGCTTCCGCCGTGCGCGCCTATGTTGAGCATAAGCTGAGCAAGGACGATGCGGCGGCTAAATTGTATTACATGGGCCCCATGTTCCGTTACGACCGTCCGCAGGCCGGACGTTTGCGCGAATTTCATCAGTTTGGCGTGGAGGCGCTGGGCGTTACAGGGCCCAATGTGGACGCGGAGATTATCCTTTTGGCGGTACAGGTGCTGCAATCCCTGGGCTTGCAGGACTTGAAGCTGAAAATAAATTCCGTAGGCTGCCCTAAATGCCGTCCGCTGCACAGAGAAAAGCTGCAGGCTTTCTTTAAGCCGCATCTGGAGGAGCTGTGCCACGATTGTCAGGGACGCTTTGAGCGCAACCCTCTGCGCTTGCTGGACTGCAAAAACTCGCACTGCCACGAGCTTGGCGTGGGCGCTCCCAGTTTGGAGGAATGCTTGTGCGACGAATGTAAGGCGCATTTTGCAGGCTTGAAGGAGCTGCTTACTGCCGCAGGTGTGGATTACGAGGTGGACCCCAATCTGGTGCGCGGCCTTGATTACTACACTAAAACCGCTTTTGAAATTCAGTACGCTCCCATGGGCGCGCAGAGCGCCGTTTGCGGCGGCGGCCGTTACGACGGCTTAGTGAAGGAAATCAGCGGCGACGAAGAACGCCCCGGCATTGGCTTTGCCATGGGTATGGAGCGCGTGCTGCTGGCGTTGGAAAAGCAAAAGCTTTTGCCGGCCTTTGACGAAGGCATCGACGTTTACGTTGTCTGCCCTAAAAAAGAAAGCTTTACCTTGGCCTTTAAAACGACCATCGAGCTGCGCCGCGCAGGGCTGAAGGCCGAATACGACTTTAACGGCCGCAGCATGAAGGCGCAGATGAAGCAGGCCAATAAATTCCAGGCTAAATACGTTTTAATTTTTGGCGAGGACGAAGCTGCTCGCGGCAATGTTACCGTGCGTAATATGGCCGACAGCCAGCAGCAGGAAATCGCTGTAAATGATATTATCAAATTCTTTCAGGATAAATAATTAGAGTAGAGGTGCTAAAAGATGATTAATGAAAAACGCAGCCACCATTGCGGTGAGCTGGGCAAGGAGCAGGCTGGCCAGCAGGTTGTACTGTGCGGCTGGGTTGCTAAAAGACGCGACCATGGCGGATTGATTTTTATTGACCTGCGCGACCGCAGCGGCGTTGTTCAGGTTGTGGCAGACCCCGATTCCGCAGGCAGCAGCTTTAAAACTGCCGAGGATATCCGCAACGAATATGTAATCAAGGTTATCGGCAGCGTGCGTCTGCGCGACGAAGCAACCATTAACGAAAACATTGCTACCGGTACTATCGAAGTGCTGGCCCGTGAAATCGAAGTGCTGAACAGCGCTAAAACTCCTCCGTTCTATATTAAGGACGGCATTGACACCGACGAAAACCTGCGTTTGAAATATCGTTATCTGGATTTGCGCCGTCCGGAAATGCAGCGCAATATGATTCTGCGCCACAAGGTTGCCAAGCTGATGCGCGATTATTTGGACGACAATCATTTCCTGGAGATTGAAACTCCCATGCTGTGCAAATCCACGCCGGAGGGCGCTCGCGATTATCTGGTTCCCAGCCGCGTAAACCCCGGTAAATTCTATGCGCTGCCTCAATCTCCGCAAATCTTTAAGCAGCTGCTGATGGTAGCAGGCATGGAGCGTTACTTCCAAATCGCCCGCTGCTTCCGCGACGAGGACCTGCGCGCTGACCGCCAGCCGGAATTTACCCAGCTGGATATGGAAATGTCCTTCATGGACGTGGATGAGATTCTGGCTTTGATGGAAGGCTTAATCCATCACATTTTCAAGGGCGCGCTGGGCAAGGATATCGAAATTCCCTTCCACCGCCTGACCTGGGACGAGGCTATGGACCGCTTCGGCAGCGACAAGCCCGACCTGCGTTTCGGCATGGAGCTGGTAAATATGGCTGATGTTGTTAAGAATGCTGACTTTACTGTATTCCGTTCTGTTATCGAAAACGGCGGTCAAGTTAAGGCTATCAATGTAAAAGGCTATGCTAATATTCCTCGCCGTGAAGCTGATCATCTGAAAGATTTTGTTGCTATTTATGGCGCTAAGGGATTGGCTTATATTCAATACTTAGCAGATGGCACTGTTAAATCTCCTATTGCCAAATTCTTTACTCAAGAGCAAATGGACGCTATACTGGCAACTGCCAAGGCTGAGCCCGGCGATCTGCTGTTCTTCGTAGCAGATAAGCCCTCTGTAGTAGCTGCTGCCTTGGGCGCACTGCGTATTGAAATGGCTAAACGTCTCAACTTGATCAATCCTGACGAGCTGGCGTTCACCTGGGTAGTAGACTTCCCCATGTTCGAATATAATGAAGAAGAAAAACGCTACGTGGCTATGCACCATCCGTTCACAGCTCCCCGCGACGAGGATTTGCCGTTGCTCTTGACCGACCCCGGCAAGGTATACGCTAAGGCTTACGATATGGTGCTCAATGGTACGGAAATTGGCGGCGGTTCTATCCGTATTCATCGCCGCGACGTACAAAAGAAGGTCTTTGCGGCTATCGGCCTGACAGACGAGGAAGCCCAAGAGAAATTTGGCTTTATGATGAACGCCTTTGAGTACGGCGCTCCGCCTCACGGAGGACTGGCCTTTGGTCTGGATCGTTTGATCATGATTATGGCTCAGCGCGATTCTATCCGCGACGTAATCGCCTTCCCGAAAACTCAAAGCGCTTCCGATCTGATGACCCAGGCTCCTAATGACGTAGACGAAAAACAGCTGCGCGAGCTGCACATCAAAACTTCTCTGCTGATGAAGAAAGAGAAATAAGAAAGCCTTGAAAAACTCCGCTGTTTTTGATATTATATTTATGTCAAAGAAATACTGAGACAACTAAAAACAGACAAATTATACCCCTGCGATGTTCGTTACATTGCTCCACAGGTTTTGAGCCAACACTCTTACCTAGGGAACCTGATACTTCTTCCTTCAAAAACAAGCCTCCTTTAGAGTGGACTTTTGCGATGGGAGAGAAGGTACCCACCTGCACATGCAGGTTCAAAACATGGAGTTAGGACGGCATTGTGGGGATTAATTTTAATTATGTAATAAATCTTGGCATCTGAACCTGAAAATTTAGATTCTGAGATTTATTTTTTTGTAAAAACTTGTATTTGAGCGCTACTTGATGGTATAATACAAAAAAGAAGATATATACTTCTCTTTTGTATAAAGGAGGTGTAAATCATGTTGTATGAATATATTAAAGCTAACTATGCTCCTAATGAGCCTATTTTGAGTAATGAGCTGCAAAAATATCCTTATAAAAGCACATCGTTGCGTCAAGAGTTAAAATCACTTACAGATAAAGGGCTGCTGCGCCGTTATGATAGAGGAATTTATTATCTTCCTAAAATGACTATTTTTAATATTGAAGCTGTCCCTAGCCGGAATAGTATCATAGAAAAGAAGTATCTAAAACAAGATAATGAAAATATAGGGTATGTTAGCGGCTTAGGATTAGCTAATCAATTAGGCTTAACATCTCAAGTAGCCTCTGTCGTTGAAATAGTAACTAATAAAGCAACAAAGGAATATAAAGAATTATCGATAGGAAATGTTACTGTTATTATGCGTAAGCCTAAAATTACCATTGATTCTACAAATTATCAGGTTTTGCAGTTTTTGGATCTTATAAAAGATATAAATGCTTTTTTGGAGATATCAAAAAAAGAGGCTAAAGAAAAGATGCTGCTGTATATACAAAAAACAGGATTGCTTTTTTCGACGATAGAAAAATATTTAAAGTACTATCCGCCTATAGTTTATAAAAATCTCTATGAAATGGGGTTCTTCATCAATGCTTATTCATAATAATAGAGAAGAATTTCAGGAGTTAATATCCGTAATATCTAAAGAAAAGGGGATAGAAGAATGGATTGTTGAAAAAGATTATTATGTTACTATTATTTTAAAATATTTGACACAAGCATTGCCTGATTTAGTGTTTAAGGGAGGTACTTCCTTATCTAAGTGTTATAGAATTATTTCCCGCTTTTCAGAGGATATTGATTTAACGACATATGCTAAACCAACAGAAGGGCAGAAACGAAATATAAAAAGTAGGATTCTGGCTATAATACAGGAGCTGAATTTAAAGCTTGACAATCCTGACGATATTTTGAGCAGAAGAAACTATAATAAATACATTATAAAATATAAATCTGTTATTCCAAATGAAAATGATTTTATCGAGTCGCAGATTATACTGGAAACAGTTTATAAAACAATTGCCTTTCCAGTGGTGCAGATGCCTGTAAATAATATAATAGGAGATTACTTATCCGAAAAGAATCTTCCTTTTATTGAGAATTATCAACTAGAGCCTTTTGTAATGCCCGTTCAGGAACTTAGCAGAACCTTTGCCGATAAGATTTTTGCAATTTGTGATTATTATCTTGCTGCAAAGGAAATCAGGAATTCCAGGCATATATATGATATTTATATGCTTTTACCGGCTATTTCTTTAAATGAGCAATTTAGAGCATTGGTAGTTAACATAAGGGAAAATAGAGCCGTTTCGCCAGTTTGCTATTCAGCTAAGGCCGGGCAAAATCCGAATCAAATATTGAAAAATATAATTTCTGAAAGATTTTATGAACATGATTATAATAATATAACCAAAAAACTTCTTTTAGAAGATGTGTCATATAATCAGGCTGTACAAGCTTTAGAGAAAGTGATTGAAAGTAAAGCGTTTGAATTTTGATTGCTCGTATAATTTGTGTTAATGAAATAATAAGCGGTAGACATGGTATAAAAACTACAGGTGATAAATATGCAGGATTTATTTGGTAATCTTTTTGCAGAAGAACATAGACAAACCAAGCCTTTGGCCGACAGGATGCGGCCGCAGCAGCTTGGCGATTTCGTGGGGCAGGAAAAGGCCGTAGGGCAGGGCAGCCCGCTGCGGCGCATGATCGAGCGGGATATGCTGCAGTCCGTGCTTTTCTACGGGCCGCCGGGCACGGGCAAGACGACGCTGGCGCAGGTTATTGCCCATGTAACGGGAGAGCAGTTTGTATCCATCAACGCCGTTGCCAGCGGCGTGCCAGAGCTGCGCAAGCTTATCGCCAAAGCGCAGGAGGAGCAGCGCCGCGGCTTAGGCCGTACCATCGTCTTTATCGACGAGATACATCGCTTTAACAAAGCGCAGCAGGACGTATTGCTGCCCTATGTGGAAAACGGCACCATCGTGCTTATTGGAGCAACGACGGAAAACCCCTTCTTTGAAATAAATTCGCCCCTTTTATCACGTATGAAGGTGGTGCGCTTGGAAAAACTGCAGCCCCAGCATTTAGTGCAGATTTTACAGCGTGCTATTGCCGACGAGGAGCGTGGTTTTGGCAGCAGCTTTACTGCTGAGCCAGAAGCGCTGCAGATTATTGCCGATTTTGCCGCCGGCGATGCGCGGGGCGCGCTGAATATTTTGGAGCAGGCTGAGTTCATGCTGCCGGAAGCAGGCCAGCGCGTACTGACGGTGGAGGTACTGCGCAGCGTTATCGGCACGGCTATGCAGCGGTACGATAAGAAGGGCGACCAGCATTACGATATCATCAGCGCCTTTATTAAAAGTATGCGCGGTAGCGACGCCGACGCAGCGCTGCATTATTTGGCGCGCATGATTGAAGGCGGCGAGGATTTGCGATTTATTGCCCGCCGTATCGTTATTTGCGCTGCTGAGGACGTAGGGCTTGCCGATCCTATGGCGTTAGTGGTGGCCAACGCAGCGGCACAGGCAGCAGATTTCGTTGGCTTTCCCGAAGCGCAGATACCTTTAGCCGAGGCGGTATGCTATATTGCCAATGCGCCTAAGAGCAATACGGCTTATATGGGGATTGCCAATGCCCGCAGCGATGTGCGGCATGGTAATTGCGGCAGCGTGCCCAAGCATTTGCGGGATGCTCACTATCCGGGGGCTAAGTCGTTAGGCCATGGCTTAGATTATAAATATCCACATAATTTCCCAGGCGGTTGGGTAGCGCAGCAGTATTTGCCGGACGAGCTGGCAGGCAAGCGGTACTATATTCCCAGCGGCAATGGGCAGGATACAGGCCGCAAAAAATAGAATACAGAAGATATTATAAGCAGCTGTTGGATTAGCTTCAGCAGCAGCTTTTTTACAGGTTAATAGCAGTTGTCGGAAGAAATCCGGCAGCTGCTATTTTTTGCGCAAAAATAGCTATTGTACGGGGTTAGGCGCGGCGATTACGCAGTTGCTGGCGGGGGATTCCCGTAAGCGCGTTAGCGCTCAAATAAAATCCGCTCAATGCGGATTTTAGCTTGACTGGGGGGGACAAGGGATTATAATATACATGATATGATTTTGGATATTCATAGAATTAATTTGAATATCCAAAATCAGGATAAGAGAAATAAATAGAGTGGCTACTGCAAATGAGGGAATATTTTAGGGATGGGTGTGTTGGCAGTTGATGGGGAAGCAGTTGGATAGTTGGCTGAAGGCTGTGTTTGATTACGCTTTGACGGCAGTGGGGACGATTTGCATCAGCCCACTGTTGGTTTATGTGGCGTACAGGATAAAGAAGGAAGACCCGGGACCGGTGTTTTTTGCGCATACGCGTATTGGTAAGGATGGGAAACCCTTTCCTTGCTATAAATTTCGCAGTATGGTGACTAATTCGCAGGAGATGCTGCAAAAATATTTGGCAGAAAATCCTGCGGCGCGGGAAGAATGGGAGCGAGACTTTAAGCTAAAGGATGACCCTCGCGTTACGCCGATTGGCAAGGTACTGCGGCGTACAAGCTTAGACGAGCTGCCGCAGATATTCAACGTACTGAGGGGAGAAATGAGCCTTGTCGGCCCGCGTCCTGTTGTTCAGGAAGAACTGGATAAGTATTATGGCGAGACTGCTAAATTGTACTGCACCGTTAAGCCGGGGATTACCGGGCTGTGGCAGGTAAGCGGCAGGAGCGATTTGGGTTATGACGAACGTGTTGCGCTGGATGCGGCTTATATCAAAAACAGAAGCCTGTGGGGCGACATTATTATTTTGTGGAAAACCATTGGTGTTGTGCTGATGAAGAAGGGTGCGTATTGAGTATGAAACAAAAATTTTCTGTACTTCTATCATTATACAAAAATGAGAAGCCAGAATATTTGCGGCAATCATTAGAAAGTATATTAAATCAAACAGTATTACCAGATGAAATTGTACTTGTTAAAGATGGATTGTTGAGTGATGATTTAGAAAATGTTTTGTGTGAATATGATCACAAATCTAATTTATTTAGATTTGTGCAATTTAGGGAAAATAGAGGGTTGGGATTGGCTTTGAGAGATGGGGTAATTGCTTGTCAAAATGAATTAATAGCTAGAATGGATACTGATGATATTTGTAATCCGGAAAGATTTGAGAAGCAAGTGGAATTCTTTGAGAGGTATCCAAATATTACATTATTAGGAAGTTGGATAACTGAATTTTCTCATGATGCAAATAATCCAGATACAATTACCAAATTGCCGTGCCTGCATGAAGAAATTGTTTCATATGCTAAAAAAAGAAATCCATTTAGGCATATGACAGTCATGTTTAAGAAAAGTGCTGTTTTGACAAGCGGTAATTATAGAGATTTTTTGTGGTTTGAAGATTATGATCTATGGGTGCGACTACTTCAAAATGGATATAGGACTGCTAATATACCAGAGGTTTTGGTTAATGTTAGAGCTGACGACGATATGTTTTCTAGACGTGGTGGAAACGCCTATTTGAAACAAGAAATAAAATTTATGATATTTTTGAATAGAATTAGTTTTTTATCAAAAATAGAAATGTTTAATAATATTTTAATAAGAACAATAATAAGGTTATGCCCAAATAGTTTGAGAAAAATATTTTACATTAGCTTTTTAAGAAAAAAATTAAAATAACAAGGAGCTTATTTAATGAATGCATTTATTAATAGAGTACGACATGTAAAACTTGCAGATATTCTTCAAGGGTGGAAATTAATAGTTAGTATTATTCCTGCTCTTATATATAGAATTTTTGAAAATGATTTATGGATTGTATGTGAAGATCCAAATGAAGCTAGAGATAATGGTTATTGGATGTTTAAGTATATAAAAGAACATCATCCTGAGCAAAAATGCATATATGCTATTAAATCTAGCTCTCCTGATTATAAAAAAGTTGTAGAGTTGGGTGAAACTGTAGAATATGGATCTTTGAAGCACTGGATATTATATTTAGCTTCATCCAAAAAAATAA
Source organism: uncultured Phascolarctobacterium sp. (assembly GCF_905212365.1). Classification (GTDB taxonomy): domain Bacteria; phylum Bacillota; class Negativicutes; order Acidaminococcales; family Acidaminococcaceae; genus Phascolarctobacterium_A. The sequence goes on along the minus strand of NZ_CAJMEH010000024.1, from coordinate 5,892 downwards.
GTAGCCAAAAGGCTGGTAATCCTAATGCACCTATTTTTTTTGTCCTTGAGGTATACGGTTTTTTAAAAAATAAAAGGATATTTCTTCAACACGGGATAACAATTAACGATGGAAAATGGTTGTATTATAATGTAACTAAAATAAGAATGTTTATTTGTGGAGCTTATCCAGAATATGAGTATATATTACAAAAATTTGGATATCCTAAAGAAAATGTATTTTATACAGGATTTTGCAGATTTGATGGATTACATAATTATAGTAAATCAGAAAATATTATTCTAATTATGCCTACTTGGAGAGAATGGATACAGCCAGGAGATTATAGATTAAAAAAATATGAGGGGACTACCGTTGTACAAAATACTAATTATTTTATGACATGGACAGACTTTATTAAAGACAGACGAATTAAAATATTTGCTGAAAAATATGGTGTTAAATTTATATTTTTCCCACATAGAAATATGCAAAAATATTTACAATATTTTCCTTTGTCTAATGAATATATAAAAATTGCTAGTGCTAATCAATTTGATGTACAGGATCTGATGAAACGTGCGTCATTAATGATTACAGATTACTCTAGTGTATCTTTTGATATGATATATATGAAAAAACCTGTAATATATTACCAGTTTGATTATCAACAATATAGAGATTGTCAGTATGCTGAAGGATATTTTAACTATAAGAATAATCCATTTGCTAGAAGTTTTAAAAATAAAGAAAAAATATTTTATGAATTAGAAAAATATATTAAAAATAATTTTAGTGTTAGTGGAAAATATATAAAATCACATAAAGAGTATTTCAAAATTTACGATTCCAAAAATTGTGAACGTATATATAATGTAATAAAGGAAATATGATTAATTTTAATAATAAGAAGAAATTTATTATAGAATAAAGTTCGACGGTATCAGTATACTTATAAGTATAATGAGGTTAATGAATATGGTATATTTATTATTTGCTTTTTTAATTATGGTATTATCTTTTTTTTGTTGTACTTATAACAAATATTTTAATCAAGTACAACGAAAGATAATGTGGTTTTGCTTTATCTTAATTATAGCGTTTCTATGTTCAATGATTGATCCTAGAATCAATTATGATTTAGCTCGATACTATATTGATTTAGATATTATTAGAGGATCTCATGTAGAGTTAGGAGAGTTTGTTCTAGGAGATATTATTATAACAGATGATAATTATCGATTTACTTATACCCATAATTTTATTTCTTATGTCATTTCTCATTATTTTCCTAAACAAGCACTGCCATTTTTTACTATTAGCTTTTGTTATGGTTGTATGGCCTATATATTTGAAGATATACATGAAAATGAAAAAGTGTATAATTGGAAAATTGCGATGGTAATATTAATTGCGATAACTACATTACCGTTAGTATATGTATATTCTAATATAAGAACAGCTATGGCAATGAGTATTATGGGTCTAAATATATATAGAATAATATATAAAAATGAAAACATATTATGCTTTATTGTTATGAGTTTGATTGCTGCTACTATACATCCAGTGGCTTTAGCTATTATTCCATTTTTATTTTTATCTAGGTTAAGGCTTCCTAAAATAGGAATTTTATTTATATCTATAGTACCATTTATTGTTAATTATGTTATGGAAATATTTCAGTATTCAGATAATTTATATCTTAAGTATATTGGAATAAAATATTATAATTATGTTTTTGTTGAGATTTATTCTCAGGGAATTTTTTTCTATTATAGTGAATTGCTCATGACAATAGCTGTTTTATGCATTATATTGTTTGTGGATTATAAAGAGAAGGAAGAAAATATAAAACACATAAAAATGAAAAATATAATTACATGGTATTGTGTATTTATACTTTCTTGTGCTCAAAGTTATCAATTAATATTAAGATTACCTTTTTTATTTGGTGTTCTTTCTCCAATAATATTAAAAAATATTGTATTGCTTCATGAATTCGGACATTGGAAGAGGAATTTAAATATATATATTGTATTAGCTATTATAAGCTTATCTTTGGTTGCTATTGCTCAGAATTTTAGATGGTTAATTTGAAAGGCATTATATTGATGAAAAGAGATTCGAATATAGAATTATTAAGAATATTAGCTATACTTATGATTATAGCTAGCCATTTTAGTCTTCATGGTATATTTAGATCAACTCAATTTCAAAATAATTTAATTGTAGCTGATTTTTTTAATCAATTTATAGCAGCATCATTAATTTTAGGAGATGTTGGAGTAGGTATTTTCTTTACTATTACAGGGTATTTTTATAGTTGTAAAGAAAAGATAATGCTTAATAAGAAGATAATTGCAGCGATTATTTCATATAGCGTTTTGAATGTAGTGATTATATTTTTATTTGGATTTAATGTATTACCTACCTTAAGTAATAAAGAATTAGTGAAGTATATACTAAAAATGCTTTTAATGCCGATAACTTCTAGTACATGGTGGTTTGCTTCTGCTTATATTTATTTGATTGTTTTGATCTCTCCTCTGGTTAATTCTAGAATAAAAAATACTAGTAAAAAAGGTTATTATATATTAGTTGTTTTAATGCTTTTTTTATGTATATATCAAACATATTGAACAATTCTGTGCATGGTGTGATTAAAGCATTAACATATTATCTTATTGGAGGATACATCAGGAGATATTTTGACTATGAATTAAAAAAATATTTACTTGTAATCTTTGGCATAACAATTACGCTTTTGTTACATTGTGTAATTATGTATTATAGTTATTTTTCAAATCATATTTTTATAAAAATATTGGGAAGCTTTATGTATAATATTTTTGTTTGTCCTGTGATGGTTATGACGATATTTATTTTTTTTAAAAATATTTTTATATTAAAGGAGAGAAATGTAGATTTCATTAATCTTATAGCAGATACAACATTTGGCATATATTTGCTTCATGATTCTCCTTTCGTAAGGCCGTTATTATGGAGTAAAGTCATTCCAGCAATAGATTTATATAAATCTAATATATTTCCTTTATATGCATTGGTATCTATACTTGTTGTATTTGCTTTTTCATCTGTGTTTAATATATTGTATAAATATATATTGGAGAAAAGAGTAATTAGTATTGTCGATAATTGTGTAGTGTATATAAAAAAATGGTAAGATGATCGTGTGCCAAATATTTTGTCTGTGATAGCAATGAAGGGGTTGGGTATTAAGTGGATAGAATCTTTTTAAAAAATTCATTGTGTTTATATTTATTATCTTTTACTAAGTTAATTGTGCCTTTTTTAACACTACCTTATCTTACTAGAGTTTTATCTGTTGATTGTTATGGAACTATAGCATATGTAAAATCATTAATGGGTTATGTTCAATTGATAATTGATTTTGGCTTTTTATTGTCAGTTACAAAGGCAATTACTGAGTTAAAAAAAGCAAATGATTGGTATAGGATATCTACTATAGTTATTACTACGACATTTACAAGAATATTTTTAGGTACAGTTAGCTTGTTTATTATATGTATGTTGACAGCAGTTATACCAATATTAAAGAATAATTTGCTATATGTTATCTTAATCTTCATAAGTGTTTTTATAACGATATTTTGGATGGATTTTTTATTTCGAGGAATTGAGCAGATGAAAATTTTATCCTTTCGGTTTTTCGTTTCTAAAATAATAGCTACTATTTTGATTTTTTGTCTGATAAAAAGTGATGAAGATTTAGTTCTCATGGGTGTTATAGAAATATTAGGTTCACTAATTGCTGCTGGTTGTTCGATGATTGAAATAGTAAAATTAAAATTGCAATTTATCATACCATCATTTAAGCAATGTTTACATATATTATTTGATTCTTTATCTTATTTTATGTCAAACTTTTCTACTACTGCATTTACATTGATGGTGACATTTCTTGCTGGCTTATATTTAGATTCTAGTAATGTTGCATTTTGGAGCTTAGCATTACAAATCGTAGTCGGTATTCAATCATTTTATACCCCTATTTTAGATGCATTATATCCTGCAATGATTAGAGAATTTAGATTTGCGTTAATTAAAAAAGTATTAAATATAGTAATGCCTGTAATCATAATTGGGTGTGTTTTTATTTATTTTTTTGGAGGAGACATTATAAAAGTAATTGCTGGTGAGAGGTATCTTGTTAGCGCTCACATATTAAATTATCTTATACCTCTTTTAATAATAAGCTTTCCAGCAATGTTATTTGGTTGGCCTGTATTAGGGGCATTAGGTATGATAAAAGAGGTAACTTGGACTCTTATTGTTTCCTCATTACTTCAAATATTTTTACTTATTATATTAATTAAAATAGATAAATTTAACTTTTATTACATTGCAGTATGTCGATGTTTAGTAGAAATGTTTTTACTGTTTTCTAGAGTAACTTGTTTCTATATGAATAAACGATTAAACACTAACAACCTACTCTAATATTTAATTGATGGAGGAATTACTATGAATATTTTACTTGCAGGCGGCGCCGGTTATATTGGCTCCCATACCGCCGTGGAATTATTAAGTGCCGGGCATGACGTAGTTATCGTGGATGATTACAGCAACAGCTGTCCGGAGGCTTTAAAGCGTGTGGAGCAGATTACAGGCAAGTCTTTTGTATCCTACGAAGCTGACATTAAGGATAAAAAGGCCGTGAGCCAGATTTTTTACCAGAATAATATCGACTGTGTGATTCATTTTGCCGGTCTGAAGGCTGTGGGCGAATCTGTGCGGCAGCCTGTGCGGTACTACCGTAACAATATCGATACTACCTTGACTTTGCTGGAATGCATGCAGGAGGCCGGCGTAAAAAATATCGTTTTTTCTTCTTCCGCGACTGTTTATGGCGAGGATAACCCGATGCCGTGCGTGGAAACCATGAAGCGGGGCTGCTGCACTAATCCCTACGGCTGGACTAAGTACATGGTGGAGCAGATTTTGGAGGACGCGGCTTTTGCCGACGCCGGTTTAAGCGTGATTCTGCTGCGGTATTTTAATCCTGTGGGCGCTCATGCATCCGGGCTGATAGGCGAGGACCCGCAGGGCATTCCTAATAATCTGATGCCATATGTTTCGCAGGTGGCCATTGGCAAACGGGACTGCCTTACCGTTTTTGGCGGCGATTACGCTACGCCGGACGGGACGTGCAGGCGTGATTTTATTCACGTAATGGATTTGGCTAATGCGCATTTGAAGGCTATCGAGTATGCGGTGCAGCGCAAGGGCGTGGATATTTTTAATATTGGCACGGGTACGCCTTACAGCGTCTTGGATATTATCAAGGCCTTTGAAGCTGCTGCTGGCGTAAGGATAAAGTACGAAATTGGCGCGCGGCGGGCAGGGGATTTGCCGGAATGCTGGGCCAATGCGGACAAGGCCGCCAGGGTATTGGGCTGGCGCGCCCAAAGGGATTTGGCCGCTATGTGCCGGGACGCCTGGAAGTGGCAGAGTATGAATCCAGAGGGCTACAGGTAGGGGATAAGTATGAGTATTGATGTTTTGAAAGAAAAAATTGGCAATTTGCAGCAGAATAATAGGCTTGTCATTCTGCGCAGCTGCGGGAGCGATTATCAGAATACCTTGATGCGTGAGCTGACGGATGGCTGCAACCTGGTGGATCTTTCGCTGCCTAATCTGCGCCTGCAGGCAGAGCAGAACCCGCAGCTTTTTGCTGATGGCCTGCGCTTGCCTGCCTTTCTGGCCGGCTTGCAGTATGCGCCGTTTCTGCTGCCTGCGCTGCTGAACAGCGGTCTGCCACTGGGACAAATACTTGCCAGCTGTTCGCAGAGCTATTATTTAGAGGAGCTGAGTGCGCAGGGGCCTTACGGCAGCGTGTCTTTTATGGAGCTGCCTATGCAGGCTGGC
>NZ_CAJMEH010000023.1 GCF_905212365.1 uncultured Phascolarctobacterium sp. | reverse complement strand
CTGCGGCCGCAGGAACCGGTGCAATTCCGGTACCGACAGTATAGTCTGGATGAGAAAAGGTGGCTGGAGCATTATGCGTCGCGCTGGGACCCCGAGGTCTTGGCGCGATTTTTGTTTTGACCTCTAAATTGAAGTTTGAAGGTGATAATGAATGACGGATGAACAGTATATGCAGCGGGCGTTGGAGCTGGCGCTGCAGGCTGAAGGCAATACCAGTCCCAACCCCATGGTGGGCTGCGTAATTGTCGACGATGACGGTAATATTGTGGGCGAGGGCTATCACCACAAGGCGGGTGAGGCCCACGCGGAGGTCAACGCTCTGGCGGAGGCTAAGCAGCTGGCTCGCGGCGCCACCGCCTACGTTACCCTGGAGCCCTGCGCTCATTACGGCCGCACGGGCCCCTGCTGCGTAGCTTTAGCGCGTGCGGGGATTAAAAAGGTTGTGGTGGCCTGTACTGACCCTAATCCGCAGGTAGCGGGGCAGGGGCTGCAATATCTGCGCTTGCAGGGCATCGAGGTTGTGACGGGCGTGTGCGAAAAGCAGGCGCTGCGCTTAAACGAGCGCTTTTTTACCTGGATAACGAAAAAGCGGCCTTTTATCAGCTTGAAATACGCTATGACGCTGGACGGCAAGATTGCCGCCCGCACCGGGGACAGCAAATGGATTACCGGCGAGGAGGCGCGAACCTTTGCCCACCGGCTGCGCCGTATGCACGACGCCGTTTTGGTCGGCGCGGGTACGGTGCTGACCGACGACCCGGAGCTGACTACGCGCATGGTGGAAGGCAAAAACCCCGTGCGGGTTGTGTTGGACGGCCGCCTGCAGCTTTCGCTGACGGCTGCGGTGCTGAACCCGGCGGCAGATACGCTGATTTTTACAGGACTCGCGGCAGACGCGGTAAAGGCGGACGCTTTAAATGCGCTGCCCAATGTGGAGGTTGTGCGGCTGCCCTTGATTGAAGGCAGGCTGCCTATTTCCCAGGTAATCGACGAGCTGGCCCGGCGCGGCGTTACGAGCCTTTTGGTAGAAGGCGGCAGCGCGGTACACGGAGCTTTTCGCGACGCAGGGCTGGCAGACAGGGTGTACGCTTTTATCGCGCCGAAAATTATCGGCGGCAGTCAGGGCTTTACGCCGGTGGGCGGCGCAGGCTGCGCGTTAATCGAGAACGGCTGGCGGCTGGAACAGGTGGAGTCGCATCAGCTGGGTCCTGACCTGCTGGTAACCGGTCTGGTGCCGAAGGAGGATGCGTAATGTTTACCGGTTTGGTTGCCGAATTAGGCACGGTGCAAAGCTTGGCGCGGCAGGGCGAATCCTATCATTTGACTGTCAGCGCAGCTAAAGTTATGGCAAATTTAAAAATAGGCGACAGCGTGGCGGTCAACGGCGCTTGCCTGACGGTGGTGCGGTTGGACGGCGGCGCCTTTACGGCGGACGTGATGCCGGAAACGGTACGCCTGACTAATATCGGCCAGCTGCGCGTGGGCGATAAGGTGAATTTGGAGCGCACGCTGCGCTTATGCGACGGACTCGATGGACATATCGTCAGCGGGCACGTAGAGGGGCAGGGCGTAATCGCCGCCCGCCGCCCCGAAGGCATCGCTATGGTGGTGACAATTTCCGCGCCGCCGGAGCTGCTGAAATATATTATTAAGAAGGGCAGCGTTGCCATCGACGGCATCAGCCTGACGGTAACGCAGACCACGGACACGGATTTTTCCGTATCGCTGATTCCTCATACGGCCAAGGAAACGACGCTGGGCTTTAAGGACGTGGGCGATAAAGTAAATTTGGAAACGGATATTATCGGCAAATATGTGGAGCGCATGCTGAGCTGGGATAAACAACAGGACGGCGCGGCGCTGCTGGATAAAAATACGCTGTTGGAAAACGGCTTTATGTGAGGGATAAATCATGCAGAAAAATTTTCAGTATAACACGATTGAAGAAGCTGTAGCTGCAATTAAGGCAGGCAAAATGGTGCTGGTCACCGACGACGAGGAGCGCGAGAACGAGGGCGATTTGATTATGGCCGCCGAGCTGTGCACGCCGGAGGCTATCAATTTTATGGCTAAGGAGGCCCGCGGCTTGATTTGCATGCCGGCGGACGGTTCCATTATGGATAAGCTGCAATTTGGCGCGATGGTCAGCAAAAATACGGATAACCATGAAACGGCCTTTTCCGTATCCGTGGACCATGTGGATACGACCACCGGCATTTCGGCCTACGAGCGGGCCTACACCATGAAGAAATGCGCTGAGGACGGCGCGCAGCCCGGCGATTTCCGCCGTCCCGGTCATGTGTTCCCACTGCGCGCCCGTGAGGGCGGCGTACTGGTGCGTACCGGCCACACGGAAACCACGGTGGATTTGTGCAGGCTGGCCGGGTTGAAGCCCGTGGGTATTTGCTGCGAGATTATGAACGACGACGGGCATATGGCGCGTACTCCCGATTTAATTAAGTTCGCCCAAAAGCATGGTTTGGTATTTATTACCGTAGCCGATTTGGTGGCTTACCGCAAATCCCATGAAAAGATGGTGCACCGTGCGGCTGAGGCTGCGCTGCCGACCAAGTACGGCAATTTCCGCATTATCGCTTATGAAAACGATTTGGATAATTTGTGCCATGTGGCTATCGTCAAGGGCGATATTGCCGGGAAAAAGGACGTGCTGGTGCGCGTACACAGCGAATGTTTGACCGGCGATGCCTTCGGCAGCCTGCGCTGCGATTGCGGCGACCAGCTGGCTACGGCTCTGCGCATGATTGAGCGCGAGGGCTGCGGCGCTGTGGTATATATGCGTCAGGAGGGACGCGGTATCGGCTTAGCCAATAAGATTCGCGCCTATGCTTTGCAGGACACGGGCCTGGATACGGTGGAGGCCAATGTGCGCTTGGGCTTTGCGCCTGACCTGCGGGATTACGGTCTGGGCGCGCAGATTCTGTCCGATTTGGGACTGACCAGCATTCGTTTGATTACCAATAATCCGGCCAAGCGCATTGGCTTGAGCGGCTATGGCATCACGATTACGGAGCGCGTGCCCATTGTGATGGAGCCCAATCAGTACAACGAGCATTATCTCGATGTGAAAGAGGAGAAGATGGGGCATAAGCTGCACGAATGTGGCTGCGGCTGTCATAAATAAATTAGTTTATGATTTGCAATCATATATCGCGCGCTCAGCGAAATTTTTTAACGCTAATTGCGCGCAGAATTATAGCTTTTTAATTTAGTTGTTGATAATTGCTTAAAAAATATGTATCTGAAAATATTATACGAGGAGGATTTTATAATGAACGTATTAGAAGGAAAATTAACGGCGAAGGGTTTGAAATTTGCCATTGTTGTGGCTCGTTTTAACGAGTTTATTACGAGCAAGCTGCTGAGCGGCTGCGTTGACTGCCTGGTGCGCCATGAGGCTGCCGACGAGGATTTGACTGTGGCCTGGGTGCCGGGCGCCTTTGAGATTCCTATGGCCGCCAAAAAGCTGGCGGAAAGCGGCAAGTACGACGCCGTTATTTGCCTGGGAGCAGTGATTCGCGGCGCTACGCCTCATTTTGATTATGTGTGCGCCGAGGCTTCCAAGGGCATTGCCCAGGTCAGCCTGCAAACCGGCGTACCGGTGGCCTTCGGCGTGCTGACTACGGAAAATATTCAGCAGGCTGTGGAGCGCGCGGGCACTAAGGCCGGCAACAAGGGCGTGGACTGCGCAATGACGGCTATGGAAATGGTGAACCTGTTTAAGGAGATGTAAGAAGCGTCCTTTTCCAGTAACGAAACGTTATAGGAAAGAATGTTCGTATAAAGTAAAGCGCCCCGGCGTACTGCTTCTGATTTTGCAGCGCGTCGGGGCGTTAAGCTTTTGCGTTCGCCTGTAGAGGAAAGCTATTCAATTACTTGCAAATTGTTGGCCTGAGCCAAAGCGTAAATTTCTTCCTTAAAGATGCTGCCTATATTATAACAAACCTTCAGGTTTTAAACAAGAGCTTTGGGGTAACGCAGTGTTACAGGAAGGGCTGCTGCAAAATAGGCAGGTACAGGCAAGATGTGGTATAATGTGAATGCTTAGCGATTGCGGAGCCGAAGGCGAACGAAGAGCTTAGCAGAACATATGCCCTTGTGGTATAATGTTTGTACACAGCTATTAGTAAGCTGATAGCGAAGCGAAAGGGGCATCCTTGTGGTATAAAATAAGCAAATTTTAGATTGTTGAAGCACGAAGGAGACTATACATACATTGTTGCTGCAAAAAAATAATATAGAGATATTATGGGGGGTTAGAGGAGTGAAAATACATTATTTTCAAAGATACCATGCGAAGGAGAATGTTGCTACGGCAAATACGATGCTTTTGCTTTCAAGGCTATACTCTTATTCAACAGATAAGTTTTTCAGATTGCTCAAGTCCGAGTTCTTTTCAGATTCCTTTGAACCGGAGATTGTGTTTAATCTTCAAGAGAAAAGTGCGGATAGCATTCCTGATGCAACGATTACGCAGGAAAGCTTTAAAATTGTTGTTGAAACCAAAATGTCAGATTGGTTTGACAAAAATCAACTGATGCGGCATTTGAGTTCGTTTAGTGATGAAAAATATAAAGTGCTCATAACGCTTGCTCCTGAATTGATGGAGAAAAACAAGAAAAATGATTTTGAAAATGCGCTAAAGAAGTATAATAAAAATTTTATATACCCTGTAATTCATATCAATACTACATTTGAGCATTTAGCTAATGCCATACAAAATGTGATTGATGAAAGAGATTACGAAATACAGGATGTGTTGGACGATTTTCTTAATTATTGCTATAACGATGCCCTTATTCCCGTGTCTGATTCCTGGAAATATATGAAGATGCAGCTTTCAGGAACTACTTTTGATTTTAATACGAAGTATAATATTTACTATAATCCTGCTGACCGTGGCTTTAGAGCGCATGATTATATTGGCTTATACAATAATAAAAGTATTCGCGCCATTGGTAAAATATGTGCAATAATTACAGCGGTTAAAACAGAAGCTGGCATGGAATATCAAGCGGAATTTGGAGAACTGACAGAGGAACGAAAAAATGAAATATTAATCGCTATCGAAGATGGATTTTCGAATGGTTATAATTTAGAAACAGTCAAGCATAGATATTTCTTTGTAGATAAATTCTACGCAACAGATTTTAAGAAAATTACGCCAAGAGCACCTATGGGAAGTAGAATATTTGATTTGACTCAGGTTGTTGAAGCAGATTCTTTGCCTAATACAGAAGAAATAGCAAAGAAATTGAAAGAAAAGACTTGGAGTTAAAAGGAATGCTGGACGGAGGGCAGTCCTTGGGGTAACGAAACGTTACCCAAAAGAGTGTTTGTAAAATACAGCACGCCGATTGCGGAAAAGGATTAAAAACTGAGGAAAAACCTGTTGCTAAAGGAGGCGCAGCGAAATGATTTTATATCATGGTAGTAAAGTGATAGTTGAATCGCCGGAAATTCGTATTCAAAAATATAACAAAGATTTTTATTTTGGTTTTTACTGTACGCTGTATCCGCAGCAGGCAATTCGTTGGGCTACGCGGTTTAACGGTATAGGATATCTGAATGAGTATGAATACGTGCCGAATGAAGCTTTAAAAATTAAACGCTTTTCGGAAATGACTGAAGAATGGCTTGATTTTATTGTCGCTTGCCGTTTAGGGCAGGCTCACGAATATGATATTGTTGAAGGACCGATGGCTAATGATACGATTTTTAACTATGTACAAAATTTTGTTGACGGCAAGATAAGCAGGGAAGCTTTTTGGGCTTTAGCAAAATTTAAAAAGCCGACTCATCAAATTAGTTTTCATACGGCGCGTGCATTGACAACTCTGGCTTTCGTTAAAGGAGTGGAGGTGCGTGATGAAAAATAACAGCGCTTTATTTTATACTTGCAGTTTGATTGAGTTTATAGGCCGTGAGCAGAAGCTGAAACGCTCTGAACTGGTAACGCTGCTTGGAGAAAAAACGCTTAGCCGCATATATAGATACGCAGATATTTTTCATTGCGAGCCGATTGCTAAGACAGCGGCAGATTTTATTGAAAACTGCAATATTCCCAAGGGGTCGTATGACAATGGGGCTGCCTGCCGTTATACGGTTCCGGATTACTGGACAATAGGCGAGGTATACGAACGCTTAATAGAAGATGTTTGCGGCGATAAAGACGAAGAAGTAATTAAGCGTCTCATAGAGGTTTATACTTCTTGGATTGACGGCGCTTTGTCTAATTACAATACGGATTTTTATTATCAATCCCGCGATTATATTTATGAATGCTATAAAGCAGGAATGATTTGCGCTTAAAGCTATAACGAAGTTTGTTAAATATTTTGCATATCCCGGAAGCCAATATTTTATCTTTCCTATCGTGAAACGCGATATGAAACAAATGTTTGAATAAATACTGCCTTTCCCATAACGAACAGTTACTCAAGCAAGCGTGCTGCTTCTGTTTACCAGTTTTGAAAAAATTTGATTTTGGTAAATAGATTCGCTATAAAGAAGGGCGGAAGCAGTCCTTGGGGTAACGAAACGTTACCGGAAAGAATGTTCGTATAAAGTAAAGCGCCCCGGCGTACTGCTTCTGCTTTTGCAGCGCGTCGGGGCGTTAAGCTTTTGCGTTCGCCTGAAGCGGAAAGCTATTCAATTACTTGCAAATTGTTGGCCTGAGCCAAAGCGTAAATTTCTTCCTTGCTCAAGCGGGAAAGCTTCAAAATTTGCGCTAAGGTATACTGGTCCTTGAGCATATCGAGCGCTATATCACGATTTCTTGCAGCGCGTTCTTCGCTGCGGCCTTCCATGCGGCCTTCTCTGCGCCCTTCCATACGTTCGTCGTGCAACGCCATTTCTAATAACATATACTGCCTCCTTGTTTCGCTGTCGCGCTTGAGCGCAGTCACGGCAGCGTCCACCTCTTCTGTAAAGCCGTCGCTTACAGTTTGATTGTTTACATAAGCCAAAAAGTTTTTAGCCATGGGCGAAATGTCGCCCTTGCTTCCCAAAGAATTGACGAACACCACCGTTGCGCCGTTGCCCATTGCTAAATTTGGGCTTTCCAGACATTTGTTTTTAAAGGTGTAAACATAACGACCTTCGTTGAATAAATCAAAAGCGCAGATGAAAATAATATAGGTGTCGTTAAGCTTGTCGAAGTTTTGCCCCTTACCTAATAAATCCATATCCAGAGACGCCTGATAATAGCGCGTCCGTTTTGGCAAAAGCGGTTCGCCTGTTTCCGCACTTTTGTTATTTTTCACCTGCATTTCCAGATTATAATGGGTGCGGTTCTCGTCGGCCACGATAATATCGAGCCGGATGCCGCGGTTGTCGACGCCGGTTTGAATAGTTTTTTCGGCGTAGGGATAGGAAAGCTCGGCGATTTTGATATTGAGCAGTTCTTCGATAAGGCGCTTACAGATGCGCGGGTTTCTCATCACTTGCTGGAATAAAAAGTTATTTTGGATAGTCAAGTCTTCAAATTTAGTCATGCTCGTCTCCTTAATTATAACATTTTCACTACTATTTTGTCATGAAGTTTTACTTTTTGGCGGCGTTTACGGTTTATATTGGCGACTGCGGGGCGGTAATTACAAGCAGGAAATTATTTTACCAAGGGCGGGCGGCGTTTCCCGGTAAAACAAAAAAGCAGTACCGCCGGTTGCGTGGGCATGGCAACCAGCCTGGTACTGCATTATCTCTTAAAAAACTTTTGTGGGAGTAGGTAAGAGATACGATTACGTTTTTGATTTTTTGACTTTTGTATATTATAACAGACGGAGAGGCAGCTGGCAAGAGAATTTTTGGAAAATTATAAATAAAATTTACTTGAGTTTTTAGGGTAACGAAACGTTACTGGAAAAAATGTTCGTATATATTTTGGCTTGGTGTGAGCGCTGGGGTGGTTCGCTTATTGCGAGGGAATATATTTTTTTGTCGGGCGAGCTTGATAAAGGGGACGCTTTAAACGATTTTAGACGAAGGAAAAGAAAAAAGTGTCTATGTCGCTTTCTAATTTCTTTCTTAAACTGTCCACGACTATGGGTACATTATAAGTTCTACCGTAGGTTAGTATAAATATTTACTTTACTGAAGGAAGAATTTACTAACGTAAATTCTAGTAGAATTAAGACTGGCAAGAAAAAATAGAGGAGAAAGAAACCAGGTAAAGAAAGAGGAGAAAAAAAGAAGCTCTATATACAATATGGCAAAAAAAGCTTAAAATCATGCCATGCAAATTGCAAACTTTTTGTGAATTTTTAAAATGTAAATTCTTTGTAAAATAAGAAAAGCGATGTAAACATTTCGGCGATTTTTTGCCTTTTAGTATATAGGGGGATTTTTTAGCGGCGGTTGCGCTTCCTATCGCGAAATACGAGGGGAAAAATGTTCGCAAAAAGTGAAGCGCGGCGGCAGTTGACGATTTGAATTTTTTCGCGTATAATAATAAAAAGTGATAGCTGATTTCGGCAAGTCGGCTCTCCTCGAAAAACCATAGTTTGAAGAAGACCGCTTGACCGCAAGTTAGGCGGCTTTTTCCTTTCTACGCATCACCCCCCCTACTCTTTAGGGAGTAGGAAAGTCGACCATCAGCTATCTCACGAACGGTATTATAAGATATGCGCTTAAGTTAAACAAAAAAATTTTTGGATAAGCTCAATAGCGGGCGCAGTTAGTTTTTTAGCATTGCATTTTAATTTGATTTGCTTTATAATAAAAGACAGGAAAGCCTGCGGTTTCAGGCGAGTTCCTGACGTGAGAAGTATAAGCCCGCTAGTAGTTAGTGGGCTTATTTTTGTAAAAAAGAAAAACGAAGCTCATGAGCAGATTGTTTTGTATTTGCAGCAGAGCTTCGCGATGAAGAGGGAAGCTTATGGAAGACATTTTAACTAAAGCCACGGCCGACGGCGTGCGCATTTATGCCTTGAGCACCACTAATCTGGTGCGCGAGGCGGCGCAGAAGCACGGCTGTTCTCATTTGGCCAGCGCGGCCTTGGGGCGCGCTATGAGCGGCGCGCTGCTATTAGCGGCTATGATGAAGGACGGCGAACGCATCAGCCTGCGGTTGAAGGGCGGCGGCCCCTTGGGCGAGGTAGTAGCGGACGCCGAGGGCGGCAGCGTGCGCGGCTATGTGGAAAATCCCGACGCTTTTTTGCCGCTGAAGGAGGACGGCAAGCTGGACGTTGGCGGCGGCGTTGGGCAGGGAAATATTATCGTTACCCGCTATTTGCAGAACGCCGAGCCTTTTACCGGCTACTGCGAGCTGGCCGACGGCGAAATTGCCAGCGATTTGACGAAGTATCTTTATGTGTCGGAGCAGACTCCCAGCAGCGTGGCCTTGGGCGTTTTGGTGGATAAGGACGGACAGGTTACGGCAGCGGGCGGCTTTTTTATTCAGGCTATGCCTGGCTGCGCCGACGAGGTGCTGGCCAAGCTGGAGGAAAACGTCAGCCTGACGCCCTACGTTACGCAGCTGCTGGAGATTGGCTATACGCCGGCTAAGATGATTGAAATTTTGGGACGCGGACTGGACGTGGACATTAAGGAAAGCCTGCCGCTGCAGTTTAAATGCCGCTGCAGCCGCGACCGCATTCTGGCGGCCTTGGGCGCGCTGGATAAAAAAGCGCTGACGGAGCTGGCTCAGGACGAGGTGACGGAGGCGCACTGCCAGTTCTGCAATACTACTTATTCCTTTATGCAGCAGGAAATGCAGAAGCTGCTGACGGCAAAATAAGCAAAACTATCCTTGACAAGAAAAACTTTTGTTTGTATAATTTACTTAGCAAGAAAATGTGATATCAGGAGGATACGCTGATGGACGCAGATAAAAAGAAAGCCTTGGATATGGCTATGCACCAGATTGAAAAAGATTTTGGCAAGGGCAGCATTATGAAGCTTGGCGAAGCCAGCGCCAAAATGAATATAGAGGTTATTCCCACCGGCGCTTTGTCGTTGGATATTGCGTTGGGCGTGGGCGGTATTCCCCGCGGCCGCGTTATTGAAATTTATGGACCTGAATCTTCCGGTAAGACTACGGTTGCGCTGCACATGATTGCCGAAGCGCAGAAGACGGGCGGTTATGCCGCTTTTATCGACGCGGAGCACGCCCTGGACCCGGAATATGCCCGTCATTTGGGCGTGGATATCGATAATTTGCTGATTTCTCAGCCGGATAACGGCGAGCAGGCTTTGGAAATTGCCGACGCTTTGGTGCGCAGCGGCGCAATCGATATTATCGTTATCGACTCTGTTGCGGCTTTGGTTCCCCGCGCGGAAATTGAGGGCGAAATGGGCGATTCCCACGTAGGCTTGCAGGCGCGCTTGATGAGTCAGGCTTTGCGCAAGCTGACCGGTTTAATTTCTAAATCCAAATGCGCTACTATTTTTATCAACCAGATTCGTGAAAAGGTGGGCGTAATGTTCGGCAACCCGGAGACCACTACGGGCGGCCGTGCGCTGAAATTTTATTCCACCGTGCGTTTGGAAGTGCGCCGTGCCGATACGCTGAAAAACGGCAACGAGGTTATCGGCAGCCGTACCCGCGTGAAGGTTGTTAAAAATAAAGTCGCTCCTCCCTTTAAGCAGGCGGAATTTGATATTATGTACGGCAAGGGAATTTCTCACGAGGGCTGCTTGGTGGATTTGGGCGCAGACCTTGATATTATCAATAAGAGCGGCGCCTGGTATTCCTACGGCGATACCCGTTTGGGTCAGGGCAAGGAAAAGGTTAAGGATTTTCTGCGCGACAACCCGGAGCTTGCCAAAGAAATCGAAGCTAAAATTCGTGCGGCTACCGTAGCTAAGCAGAGCGTTAATGCCGGCGCGGACGAAGAGCAGGAAGCAGATGTGGAAACAATCTTCAAAGATGAACTCTAAGGAAAAATTTACCAGCGCGCAGCAGGCTTACAGCTGTGCGCTGGATTTACTTTCTTATAAGGATTACAGCGAGCAGAAGCTGCGCGAACGCTTGCAGCAGAAGGGCGCGGATGAAGAGCAGGCTAACGCGGCCATCGCCAAGCTGCGGCATTATGGCTTGGTGGACGAGCGTCGTTATGCGGAGCGCGTTTACGAGGCCTGGCTGAATAAGCGCTGCTATGGCAGGCTGCATTTGCAGGCTGAGCTGCAAAAACGGGGCGTAAGGCAGGAGCTGGTTAGCGAAATTTTGCAGCGCTTTACGCCGGAGCAGGAAAGCGAGCTGGCGGAAAATGCGGCGGAGCTTTTTTTGCAGCGCAATCGCCGGAAGCTGGCGGGGGCGCAGCAGTACGACAAAAAAATATACGCGGCGGCGGGACGCTTTATGGCGGCGCGTGGCTTTTCTTCAAGATATATGACGATTTTGTTGGAAAAGCTGCGTTGCGATAACGATATGTAGTGTGCCCATCTTGACAATTTTGTTAAATTTAATTACAATGTAATTATACCGTCGTGATTATATCACTGGTTTTCACGAGGCGACGTTTTACTATGTTGCCTTTCTTTTTTGCCCTGTTTCAGAATTGATAATACGTTAATTTTTAAATTAATTGATTAATATTCAATGGAATAAGGACATGAATAGCAGACGCAGAGGCGCCTGCTGTTGTTATGCAAAAAAAACTTTGAAAAAATTTTAAAATCAGGAGGTGAGGACTATTTTAGAGATTATTGGAACCGCTGTCGTAGTTGGTTTGGCGGGCGGCGCCGTGGGCTATTTGGTTCGCAAAAACGTCGCTGAAAGCAAGATCGCTACTGCCGAAGAGCAGGCTGTGCATATTGTACAGGAGGCCGAACAGGCTTGCGAAGCGAAACGCAAGGAAATGATGATGGAGGCTAAAGAGGAGATTCATCGTCTGCGTTCCGAAATGGAGCGCGAAAATAAAGACAGACGCAGTGACCTGCAGCGTCAGGAGCGTCGTCTGGTGCAGAAAGAAGAAAACCTGGATCGCAAAATGGAGTCCTTTGAACGCAAGGAGGAAAAGCTGGCCGCTAAGGAGCAGCGTTTGAACGCCGCTCAGGAGAAGGCCGAGCAGCTGTGCCAAAAGCAAATGGCAGAGCTGGAGCGTTTGTCCGGCTTGACCAGCGAGGAGGCGAAGCAGGAGCTGCTGCAGTCCCTGGGCGACGAGGTTAAGCACGAATCCGCTATGCTGATTAAGGATTTGGAGCAGCAGGCTAAGGATGAGGCCGATAAAAAGGCGCGCGAAATTATTTCCTTGGCAATTCAGCGCTGCGCTGCCGACCATGTGGCTGAAACCACCGTTTCCGTCGTAGGCCTGCCCAACGACGAAATGAAGGGACGCATCATCGGCCGCGAGGGCCGCAATATCCGCACGCTGGAAACTCTGACCGGTATCGACCTGATTATCGACGATACGCCGGAGGCAGTTATTATTTCCGGCTTCGACCCGGTACGTCGCGAGGTAGCGCGTATCGCTTTGGAAAAGCTGATCAACGACGGCCGTATTCATCCGTCCCGTATCGAAGAAATGGTGGAAAAGGCTCAGAAAGAGGTTGAGCAGAAAATTAAGGAAGCAGGCGAGCAGGCAACTTTTGCCGTTGGCGTACACGGCCTGCATCCGGAGCTGATTAAGCTGCTTGGCCGCTTAAAATACCGCACCAGCTATGGTCAGAACGTGCTGAACCATTCTGTGGAGGTAGCTAATCTGGCCGGCGTTATGGCGTCCGAGCTGGGTGTGGACGTAGTTTTGGCCAAACGCGCAGGCTTGCTGCACGATATCGGCAAGGCTATCGACCACGAGATGGAGGGCTCCCATGTGGAAATCGGCGGCGAAATCGCCAAGAAGTTCCGCGAGTCCGATTTGATTATCAACGCTATTTTAGCTCATCATGGCGATTGCGAGCCTAAGAGCGTGGAGGCCGTTCTGGTATCCGCCGCTGACGCCGTATCCGCCGCCCGTCCCGGCGCTCGCCGCGAAACTTTGGAAAGCTATCTGAAGCGTTTGACCCGTCTGGAGGAGATTTCCGAATCCTTTGACGGCGTTGATAAGTGCTATGCCGTACAGGCCGGCCGCGAAATCCGCATTATGGTGAAGCCCGAGATGATCGACGACGCTTCCGCCGTACTGCTGGCGCGCGATATTTCCAAAAAGATCGAAGCGGAGATGGAATATCCCGGACAGATCAAGGTGGTTATTATTCGCGAAACCCGCGCGGTGGATTACGCAAAATAAAATATTGCAGCTAGGGCGCGTTCCGCAAGGGGCGCGCCTTTTTACAAATTTGTTGCAGCAGTTTTGCTGTGCGGCATGATGATTTGTGGTATAATGTTGTACACAGCGATTCGCGAGCCGAAGGCGAAGCGAGAGCTGATGTATAACATATGCCTGGCACCCGGCGATTGGCGAGTCGCAGACGATGACAGAGCCGCGGTAGACATGGTATAATTAAACTATATAATTATTCAGGGGAGGGCCTTATGAGAATAGATGGCGCGGGCGGCTGTTTTGACAACCGCATTTATGAAATCGATATCGACGTGGCGTGGAATATCGCGCTGCTGTGTATTAACGAAATGGGCGTGACCATTGACGAGCTTAACGAAGCGCAGCGCATGATTCATTTTCACAATAAAAAGAAAGTGATGCAGGTGGCTTTGCAGGCGTTGGACGAAGAAACGGTGCAGGTCATCATGGATTCGACTAAAGAACGCTTGCAGATTTATAACTGGAAGCGCGAGGATAAAGAAGTAAATTTGTTCTACGATTTATTTGATAATAAGCTGCGCGAGTTCCGCGCCTTTATCCTGTGCCCTGGCTGCTCCGCTAAAATCAGCTCGTCCGTTAAATTCTGTCCGGAGTGCGGCTGCAAGGTAAAATAAAGCAAAAAAAGAAACCAAATACCGTAAGGTATTTGGCTTCTTTTTAAATCCGAAGATTAGATTGCGCGGTTAACTTTACCGGAACGCAGGCAGCGGGTGCAAACGTTTACACGCTTAACAGAACCATCAACAACTGCTCTTACTTGTTGGATGTTCGGGTTCCAAGCACGTTTGGTGTGTCTATTGGAGTGGCTGACGTTGTTGCCAGCGAGTTTTCCTTTACCGCAGATTTCGCAGATAGATGCCATAATTTCCCACCTCCTTAAACGTGATAAGGCATAAGGCACATTCAAATTTAACAAAAGTATCATACCATAAAGAGCGCAGAAAAGCAAGCAGAATTTATTATCAGGCAGGTATTTTATATGTGGTGGAAAGAACCGGTGACAAGTTTAAAGGGAATCGGCGTGAAAAAGGCCGCCGAGCTGGCGGAGCTTAATATCGCTACGGTAGGCGACCTGTTGGAATATTATCCGCGGCAGGGGGCTTATCTTGATTACGCCAACCTGAAAAAAATTAAGGACTTACTGACAGACGGCAGCAAGCAGATTTTTAAGGCGGAGGTCTGCCAGGTGCGCAATGGGTACGGCTCCAGCCGCAGGGCTTATACGCTGGTGACGGTGCGCGACGAAACGGGCTATGCGGGCCTGTATTTTTTTGCCAGCCAGCGCTACAAGGCGCAAAAGCTGGCGCTGGGCATGCAGCTGCTGATAACGGGCAGGGTGCGGCAGGGACGTACCGCCAAAAGCGTGTCCGAGGTAGATGTTCAAAGCGTTGGCGCGGAGGAGACCAAGACGCCGGGGATTCTGCCCGTGTACGCCTTGAGCGGCAATCTTTCGCAGAATAATCTGCGCAAGTGGATGGCGGAGGCGCTGAAGCTGGCGGCTAAGGAGCTGCCGGAAAGCCTGCCGGAGGCTATTGTAAAAAAAGAGGCGCTGCCGGACCGCTTGACGGCGCTGCGGAATATTCATTTCCCTGCCAGCTGGGAGGCGCTGCGGGAGGCCAAGCGGCGCTTTGTTTTTGAAGAATTATTTTTGCTGCAGTGCGGGCTTTTGTACTACCGCCAGCAAAGCCGCGACCAAAGAGAGGGCGTGAAGCATGGCGCCGACGGAGCCTTGCTGCGGCAGGTGCGGGAGCATTTGCCCTTTGAGCTTACAGAACAGCAGCAAAAAGCGTGGCAGGAAATTTCGCTGGATATGCAGGATAAGCGGCCCATGCACCGCATTTTGCAGGGCGATGTGGGCAGCGGTAAGACCGTTATCAGCGCTTTGGCTTTGGCAAAGGCGGCGGAAAACGGTTATCAGGGCTGCATTATGGCGCCAACGGAAATTTTGGCGGCCCAGCATTACGATACGCTGCGGGAATTTTTACAGCCTGCCGGGCTGCGCGTGGCGCTTTTGACAGGCGGTATGCGCGCCAAGGCGCGGCGGGAGCTGCTGCTGAATCTGGAGCTGGGGCTGATAGACGTTTTGGTAGGCACCCACGCATTGCTGGAGGAGGACGTGCGCTTTGCGCATTTATCGCTGACGGTGACGGACGAGCAGCACCGCTTTGGCGTGGAGCAGCGGGCGCGGCTGGCGAATAAATCGCAAATCGCTCCCGACGTTTTGGTTATGACGGCGACGCCTATTCCCCGCACCTTAGCGCTGACAGTTTACGGCGATTTGGATATTTCGCTGATGAAAGGGCGGCCGCCGGGACGCAAGCCGGTACAAACGCTGTGCTATAACGAAAGCAGGCGGCGGGAGGTTTACGAGGGGCTTGTGCGCCAGCTGCAGGCGGGGCGGCAGGCTTATGTGGTTTGCCCGTTGATCGAACAGTCGGAAACGCTGCGGGTACGCAGCGCCGAGAATGTGTACGAGGAGCTGCGCGGCGGCGCGCTGAAAAATATTCCCTGCGCTTTGCTGCACGGGCGCTTAAAGGGAGCGGAAAAGGAAGCGATTATGGCGGATTTCGCGGCGGGAAAAATTAAAGCGCTGGTCAGCACGACGGTCATCGAGGTTGGCGTCAACGTGCCCAACGCCACGCTGATGATTGTGGAAAACGCCGAACGCTTTGGCCTGGCCCAGCTGCACCAGCTGCGCGGGCGCGTAGGCCGCGGCGACAAGCAGTCTTATTGCGTGCTGCTGGCCGGAACGGATTCGCCCGAGGCTTTGGCGCGTTTGCAGGTGCTGCACGACAGCGAGGACGGTTTTTATCTGGCGGAAAAGGATTTGGAGCAGCGCGGCGTAGGCCAGCTGTTCGGTTTGCGCCAGCATGGCTTGCCAGATTTACGGATTGCTGATATAATGCGAGATACCGATACTATTGTGCAGGTGCGGCGCTTGGCGCAGCAGGAGCTGGCTAAACCCAATGGGCGGCAGGAGCTGCGCCGTATGGTGGATATGCAGTTCGGTGAACGCTTCGGCATGATTTTTAATACTTAACGCTGATATATTACGATACAGAGGTAATCGATTTTGAATAAGATAAAGGACTGGCTGGAAAAACCGGATATTGTAACCAAGATAGCGGTGGCGCTGCTTCTGACGCTGCTTTTGCTTTGCATTCATTGCTTTGCCCACGATTTTTTTACTAATACCTTTAAGCTGGCCATCAGCGGCAACGTCAACGGCCTGGCTGCATATTTGCGTTCCTTCGGCCCCTGGGCCATGGTTATCAGCTTTATTCTGGACGTTTTAATCAACGCTGGCAGCGTTTTTCCTTCTATTTTTTTATCCACGGCCAACGGTCTGCTGTTCGGCTTGCCCATGGGAATACTTATTTCCTGGCTGGCGGAAACTACGGGCGTGGTCATCAGTTTTTATCTGATGCGTTTTTTCTTCCGCAGCGCTGCGGAAAAGCTGATTGAAAAAAGCAATTCGCTTAAAGCTATCGACGAGGCCAGCGGCAAGCACGGCTTGGAGTGGATGGCTTTCGCTAGGGCGCTGCCCTATTTCCCGTCAGGCATTTTGACCGCGGTGGGGGCGGTGAGCAGCATCAGCGCCAGAGATTATATTATTGCCAATCTTATCGGCAAATTTCCTTCGACGGCGCTGGAGGTGGTTATCGGCCACGATGTGGTCAACTACCAGCAGAACAGCTACCGTCTGGCTATTTTAGTGGTTATTGTAGCCTTGATTTTTTTTGCGTACAGCCGTTACAGGAGGAAATAAGAAATGGCAGCCAGAAAAGTTCTGACTGCCATAATTTTTTTGTTAACGATTTTGTTAGAAGCTTATAGGAAAATATTTTAACGGCTTTTATTTTGCCGTCAGCGCGTTGTCGCTCAACGCGGCCGCTTCCTGGTTTTCCAGTCCTTTTATGCGGTAGCTGGCGAACATGGAGCCCGATACGTTGTGCCATACGCTGAACACTGCTCCCGGAAGGCTGGCCAAAGGATTGGCGGAAAAATTGACGGTTGCCAGCGCTACTGCCAGACCGCTGTTCTGCATAGCTACCTCGATAGCGATGGAGGTTTCCTTAGCGTAGTTCACCTTCATTACTTTGGCCATGAAGAGACCCATGCCCAAGCCGATGCCGTTATGCAGTACGACCAGCGCGATAACTATCAGGCCGCAGCTCATCAGCTTGCCTGCGCTGACTGCGACGATGCCGTCGATAATGGTCACGATGGCGACGATGGAAACCAGCGGCAAAATCGCGCCCAGCTTTTCGATAGTATCATGGAACAGGCTGTTCAGAATGATACCGGCTATAACGGGCAGCAGCACGATATTGATTACGGACATTACCATAGCCCAAAAGCTTACCTCAACCCAGGCGCCAGCTAAAACGTATACTAGAAAAGGCGTTACCAAAGGCGCAATCAGCGTGGACGCGATGGTCATGCCGACGGACAGGGGTACGTCGCCCTTGGCGATATAGGCGATAACATTGCTGGCGGTGCCGCCGGGGCAGCAGCCTACCAGGATAACGCCCAGCGCTAAGTCTGCGTCCAGGTTTAAAACTACGGCTAAAAGATAGGCGGCGAAGGGCATAATGGTGTACTGCAGCACACAGCCGGCAAAAATTTCTTTAGGTCGGGAAAAAACTATTTGGAAGTCCTGCTTTTTGATGGTCAGGCCCATGCCAAACATCGCCGTACCTAAGAAGAAGGCCGTGTACTTGGGAATCCACGTGAATCCCTCCGGACGCATAAAAGCGAAAGCGCTGGTCAAGAGAATGACCACGGCGAAATACTTCGACAGAAAAGCGCTCGCCTTGCCTAAGAGACAGAGTAGTCCGGTGTCTTTGTTCATGTTCAATTTTCCTCCTTACATACATGCTATCCTTGACGATAGTCACGTTGCTATTGCCAGAGCGGCAATACGGGGATTTTTTCAAATCCCGCTCTATTGTAGCATAGACGCGTATAAAATGCAAAGCATAAAAATAACAGCCTGACCCTGGCTTACAAACCGGGGTACAGGCTGTCGTTTTTTTTTATTGCATAAAGGTGTTGGGCGACAGGACGTTGCCGTCGTCGAAAGCGATGTAGGTAATTTGAATCTTGCACCTTTCTTTGTTGACGTCGCTTTCCATTAATTTTTTGTCGTCGGGGAGCATTTGATTTAAAAATTTTTTAGTATTGAGCTCGACGGACTGACCCGGCGCTATGCTGCCGCGGAAATGCTCCGGATAGGAATAGATTTGTTTGCCCTGCTCGTCAAAAATCAGCACATCGTAATACATGCGGTTGATGGGCACGTCGGTCATATTTTTCGCCGTGACTATGGCGCTGAGCACGGTTTGCGGTTCCGGCGAAGCGCTGCTGTCGGTGAAGATGCTGAGGCGCGTTTCGTAGGTTTGCACGGCTTTGCTCAAACGCTCCATAATGGGCTTGTTGGCGGCCGCCTGCTTGGCTTTTTTTGCGGCGTCGAATTGCACGATGAGCTGGGTCAGATTGCTGACCTTTTTGATCTGCCAGTCGCCCTTGTCGTTGACATTCATTTGCAGCTGGGCGATAAAATCCTTATCGAGATAAGCGTTGTGCAGGGCCAAAGAGGCGGTAGCGCCGCTGGCGTCGGTTTTAGTAAGCTGCACGTCCTTAATGGTCAGTTTGTCCAAGGGAATGTGGCGCTCCATATTGCGTTTCATAGCGTCGGGTACGGGGTCGGCGCTTTTTTTCGCGCTGTCTGCCGGCTTAGCGGCAATCCTGTCCAGAGCCTCCTGCTGCATCAGGTCCACGACGGCGGGCTTGAGCATATGCAGAATGCTGATGGCGAAGGGGTTGGAAAACAAATTATCGTTATTGATTTGGCTTTTGGATTTGATGATATCCTCAAAGGCATTGTCCATGACGGAACGCACGTCCACGTAGCGCTCAAATTTAGCGGTATCATGCTGCTGCAAAGCCTGGCGCGCGGCGTTCAAAGCGTAAAGCGGGGTGCGGATAAAATATAGGAAATAAAAGGCCGCTCCGGCAAGGGCGGCAATAATTATGAATAAGAGAAAAATAGTTTTTTTGTTTTTCATTTTGCATACCTTCCTCATGTGCAGCAAATTTCTTGCTTGCCATATATTGTAATCATATTAGATGCAGATTTCAATACCTGCTACTAAAATTTTTTTATAACTTGCGGGAAAACAGATAAATTTAGTATAATATAATAATGATTAAATTGCCATGAACATTTAAGTATAGATGATGGAGGTTTCTTGCATGACGGAAAAAACGAAAACATATTGCCTGATTAATTACGGCTGTCAGATGAACGAATCTGACACGGAGCATTACGCAGGACAGCTGGAGGAGATGGGCTACGCTCCTGTCAGCGATTTTCATATAGCGGACGTTATCGTGGTCAACACCTGCTGCGTGCGCGAAAGCGCCGAAAAAAAGATTGCCGGCAAGATAGGCGAGCTGAAGGCGGTTAAGACAAAAAATCCCGACGTGGTAATCTGCGTGGCTGGCTGCATGGCGCAGAAGGACGGCGAAAAGCTGCTGAAAAAGCATCCGCAGGTGGACCTGCTGCTGGGTACGGCGTATGTAAACGATTTTAAGCAGGTGCTGCAGGATTATCTGGCGGACCGCAAGGGCGGCGCTTACACTGATTTGACCGTTCACCAGAGCGAATTTGAGGGGCAGATGGTGCGGCAGAGCCCCTTCGCCGCCTGGATACCGATTATGTACGGATGCAATAATTTTTGCACCTATTGCATCGTGCCCTATGTGCGCGGCCGCGAGCGCAGCCGCAGCGTGGAAAATATTGTGGCGGAAATTGAAGCAGCCGTGCGCGAAGGCTATAAGGAGTTTACGCTGCTGGGGCAGAACGTCAATTCCTACGGCAAGGATTTTGGCGAAGAAGAAGCCTTTGCCAAGCTGCTGCGCCGCGTCGACCGGATTCCCGGCGTGGAGCGCATTCATTATATGACCAGCCATCCCCGCGATATGAGCGAGGAGGTAGTCAAAGCCGTGGCCGAGTGCGAGCATATCTGCGAAAATTTCCACGTGCCCTTTCAGGCCGGCAGCAGCGAAATCCTGCGCCGCATGAACCGCGGCTACAGCAAGGAAAAATATCTGGCGCTGATCGATTTGATTCGCCGCTATGTGCCGGACGCCGCTATTACTACGGATATTATCGTGGGCTTCCCCGGCGAAACGGAGGAGGATTTTGAGGAAACGCTGGACGTGGTGCGCCGCGTCGGCTTTACTTCGGCCTTTACCTTTATCTATTCCAAGCGCAGCGGTACGCCTGCCGCTAGGATGGATAATCAGGTGCCGCTGCCGGTGAAGAAGGAGCGCTTAAACCGTTTGATGGCTTTGCAGAACGAAAACAGCCTGCGCTGCCACCAGCAGCTGGTAGGTAAAACCGTCGAGGTGCTGGCGGAAGGGCCCAGCAGGCAGGCCGACGTTTGGGCCGGACGCACTCGCACCGGCGTGCTGGTTTTGTGGCCTGTAGAAGATAAAAAATATGAGGTAGGGCAGAAGGTTAAGGTTTTGCTTGACGCAGCCCAGACCTGGTTAGTGAAAGGTAAGGCGGTAGACTGATGACTGCTGCAAATTATACGCCCATGGTTCAGCAATATCTGGCCGTGAAGGAACAGCATAAGAATGAGCTGCTGTTCTTCCGCCTGGGCGATTTTTATGAAATGTTTTTTGAGGACGCTATTACTGCGTCCCGCGAGCTTAATATTACGCTGACGAAGCGGGCTGGCAGCATTGATAATATTCCCATGTGCGGCGTGCCCTATCATTCAGTGGACGGTTATATCGCTAAGCTGGTAAAAAAGGGTTATCGCATAGCGATCTGCGAGCAGATTGAGGACCCAAAGCTGGCTAAGGGCATTGTGCAGCGCAAGGTTATAAAAATCATTACGCCGGGCACGGCCTTGAGCGAGCAGCTTTTGGAGGATAAGCACAACCGTTATCTGGTGCTGCTATTAGAACAGGCCGAAGTAATTTGTTTGGCGGCCGCCGACGTATCCACCGGCGAATGTCAGTGGTTTACGGCCAGCGGCGGCGAACGCATGCTGGAAATTACGGAGCAGCTGTACCGTTTGCAGCCGGCGGAGCTGGTGGCTGTAGAGGGACTGACTGCTTGGGACGATTTGCAGGAATGGCTGCATGCCAGGCTGCCGGAATGCGCCGTGAGCAAATATATTGAAGAAGCGCCGGAGGCGGATTATTTTGCGCAGCATTTTGCCGATAAGCAGCCTGCGCCGCTGGTGCGCCAGACGGTGGAGCTGCTGCTGCGCTATCTGCACGGCACGGTGATGGCCGACTGAGCCATATCAACCGCTTGACGGAAATTGTGCACGAAAGCTTTATGAGCCTGGACGTTACGGCTATCCGCAATTTAGAGCTGGTGCGCAGCATGGCTGACGGCAGCAAGCGCGGCACGCTGCTGGACGTGCTGGATTTTACCAAGACCAGCATGGGCGCGCGCCGTCTGCGCAGCTGGATTGAAAGTCCGCTGCTGGATTTGGGCCGGATTTATGAACGGCAGGAGGCAGTCGCCGAGCTGCTGGAAAATTCCGGACTGCGGGACGCGGTGGTGGAGCAGCTGAAGGGCGTGGCCGATTTGGAGCGCATCGTCAGCCGCATCGAGGTGGGCAGCGCCAACGCCCGCGATTTGGTAGCGCTGCGCAATTCCTTCTACGCGCTTCCGGGCTTGCAAAATGTGCTGGCCAATTGTAAGGCGCGGCTGCTGCAAAGACTGTACGGCGGGCTGCATCTGCACGAGGAGCTGTCCGTTAAATTACAGCAGGCTATTGTGGACGAGCCGCCGTTTTCTGTGCGCGAGGGCGACATGATTCGCCGCGGCTATAACGCGGAGCTGGACGAGCTGCATTTAATCGCCGCCGATAATAAAACCTGGATGCAGAATTTTGAGCAGAAAATTAAAGAAGAAACCGGCATCAAGACTATGAAGGTGGGCTATAATAAGGTTTTCGGTTATTATATCGAGGTTTCGAAGGGCCAGTCCAACAGCGTGCCGGATTATTTCGTGCGCAAGCAGACCTTGGTCAACGCCGAGCGTTACATAGTGCCGGAGCTGAAAGAATTTGAAAATAAAATTTTAGGCGCGAAAGAAAAAATTCAAAGCCTGGAATATTATCTCTTTGACGAGCTGAGAAATTTGATTCGCAGCCGGATTGCCGAAATTCAGGAAACGGCCCGCGCCATCGGCACGCTGGACGTGCTGAACGGCTTGGCGCTGGCCGCGTATAAATATAATTACGTGCGCCCGGAGCTGAATAATGCGGGCGAAATTAAAATTACCGACGGCCGCCACCCCGTGGTGGAGCGGCTGCTGGAAAAAGAAATTTTTGTGCCGAATAACGTCAATCTGAATAACGGCGACGAGCGCATGATAATTCTGACCGGACCCAATATGGCCGGTAAGTCCACCTATATGCGGCAGATAGCGCTTCTGGTGCTGATGACGCAGATGGGCAGCTTTATTCCGGCGCGTCAGGCCAGCGTGTGCCCCGTGGATAAAATTTTTACCCGCGTGGGCGCCAGCGACGACCTGGCGACGGGGCAGAGCACCTTTATGGTGGAAATGAACGAGGTGGCGCAGATTTTGCGCTACGCGACGAAAAACAGCCTGATAATTCTGGACGAGGTGGGACGCGGTACGTCGACCTTCGACGGCATGAGCATCGCCCGCGCCGTGATGGAATATATTCACGATAAGATTAAGGCCAAAACGCTCTTTGCCACCCATTACCATCAGCTGATTGCCATGGAGCAGGAGCTGGGCGGCGTAAAAAATTATTCCGTAGCCGTTAAGGAACGGGGCAAGGATATTGTTTTCCTGCGCCGTATCGTGCCCGGCGGCACCGACCGCAGCTACGGCGTACACGTAGCGCGTTTGGCCGGTTTGCCAAAAAAGGTGCTGGATAGGGCGGAGGAATGTTTGCAGGAATACGACAGCGATAATAGCCGTCCGGCAGCCGCGCCTGCGGAGCAGCAGCCGGATATGATGGGCTCGCTGTTCAGCAGCGGCCTGGCGGAGCAGCTGTTAAAGCTGGACGTGATGAGCATGACGCCCATCGAGGCGATGAATACCTTATATAAATTGCAGGACGAGGCCAGGAAGGAGTGCGGTCGCTGATGGCAGATATACATAAAGTACAGCTTTTGGATACCAATACGGCCAACCAGATTGCGGCGGGCGAGGTAGTGGAAAAGCCAGCGTCCGTAGTCAAGGAGCTGGTGGAAAACGCGCTGGACGCTGGAGCGACCCAAATCGAGGTAACGATTTTTGCCGGCGGCACGGAATATATCCGCGTGACGGACAACGGCTGCGGCATGAGCGAGGAAAACGCCCGTCTGGCGGTGCTGCGCCATGCGACCAGCAAAATTGTTAAGGCGGAAGACTTACTGTATCTGCATACGCTTGGCTTTCGCGGCGAGGCGCTGCCCAGCATCGCGTCCGTGGCTAATTTTACGCTGCTGACGCGGCCTGCCGACGCCGAATTTGCCACGTTCGTGCGCATCGACGGCGGCGATAATATGGAAGTCGGCAGCACGGGCGGCAGCGCGGGCACGACGGTTATTGTGGAAAATCTTTTCTTCAACGTGCCGGCGCGGCGCAAATTTTTGAAAACCGTCAGCACGGAGGGGCGTTATATCAGCGAGCTTTTGACCAAGCTGGCGCTGTCACGGCCCGACGTGCGCTTTAAATTGATAAATAACGATAAAGAGGTACTGCATACGCCGGGCGACGGCGATTTGGCGGGCGCTATCCGCGCGCTGTACGGTAAAAGCGTTTCGCAGGAGCTTTTGCCGGTTAATTTTGCCGACGAAAAAATTAAAATCAGCGGCTTTATCGGCAAGCCTACGCTGCTCAAGGGAACGCGCCAATGGCAGACCTTGTTTGTCAACGGCCGCAGCATCGGCAATAAAATGCTGGCTAAGGCTATCGACCACGCTTATCAATCGCAGATTCCCAAGAGCGGCTTTCCTTTCGCCGTGCTGAATATTACGGTGGATACGGCGTCGGTGGACGTTAACGTGCATCCGCAGAAAAGCGAGATTAAATTCAGCGACGACAGCCAGGTTTACAAGGCTATGTACAAGGCGCTGACGGACGCTTTAACGCGGCCCATGAGCGCGCAGAAAACGGAAATAACGCTGCTGCCCGATTCGGAGCTGAACGCCTTTGTGGAAAAGAAGGCCGTGCCGGAGCAGCCTGACCTGCCTGACCTGCCGAAGGCATCGCGCCCGGCGTTCGAGCCCTTTGCCAAGGCCAACATCGAGCCTGTTTTTAAAACGCCGGAAAAAGAAGCTGCGGCAAGCGAATCTGTTTTGCGGCCCCAGCCTGCTCCCGTCAGCGTCAGCAGGCCCCAGGCCGAGCAGCGGACGATGTGGCAGCCCTACGAGGATTTTGCCCAGAGCCAAGAGGCGCAGTACGACGCCGGTAAGCGGGAAACCGTTTTCAGCGTTTATGAAGCAAGGGAACAGTTCGCCAAAAACGAGCCTTTGGCGGCTGCGTCCGGAGCAGCGCCTCAGCTGAAAGAAACCATCGCTTTTACGGATACGGACAGCGGCGTAGCGACTATCTGGCCCATCGGGCAGGTGGATAAAACCTTTATTATCGCCCAATCGGAGGATACGCTGTATTTAATCGACCAGCATGCGGCCCACGAGCGTATTTTGTACGACAAGCTGGTGGCTTCCCACGCCGATATTCCGGCGCAGCAGCTGCTGATGCCCCTGTATGTGGATATGAGTAATGACGATATCGCGCTTATCGAAGAGCGGCGCGAGGAATTTTTGCGACTGGGCGTGGACGCGGAAGCGGGCGGCGACAAGCTGCTGCGCGTCAACAGTTTGCCCGCCGATATCAAGGCGGAGGACGCGCAGGACTTTATTAATGAAATCAGCAAGATGCTGGGCGAGCTGCGCAGCGTCAGCGGCAGCGACCTGCGCCAAAATGTGCTGCATATGACGGCCTGCAAGGCGGCGATTAAGGCCGGACAGCTGTTAAATATGCGCCAGATGCGCCAGCTGATTATCGATTTGTGCAATACGGAGCATCCCTTTACCTGTCCGCACGGACGCCCCTGCATGATTGCTATTGACAGCGACCAGCTGTATAAGATGTTCAAAAGGACGGGCTTTTAATGCTGAACGGAGCTGTAGGAGTAACCGTGTCCCGCAATAATACGGGCGGCGCGGTGGCGCAGGCAAAAGAATGGGCGGCGGCGCTGCGGGGGCAGTACATCGAGCGGCCCCATAATTTATCCGTGCCGGAATTATTGGAGCAGCGCAATTTAGCTGCGCTGGTGGTAGTGGAAAGCGGCGGCCCGCGCGTGCATTGCCGGGAGGGCAGCTTTGCCTATCACCCCAGTATGGCGAGCCTGCGTGTGCAGAATTTGCAGCGGGGCGGGCAGGACCATTTAGTAAGCGCTTTGGGCCTGCGTCCGGGGCTGCGCGTTTTGGACTGCACCCTCGGCCTGGGCAGCGACGCCGCAGTCGCATCTTATGTCGTGGGAGCGGCGGGCCGCGTCGTGGGGCTGGAGGCTTCGCCTTTACTGCATTTTGCCGTGAGATACGGCCTGGCGAATTACGAAACCAAGGACGCGGAGCTGAATGCGGCGCTGCGGCGGATTCAAACTTTTAATACGACGGCGGCAAGCTATTTGAAAAACTGCGCTCCGGACAGCTTTGACGCGGTTTATTTTGACCCTATGTTCCGCCGTCCGGTAAGCGGTTCAAAAAATATGGACGCCCTGCGCCCGCTGGCTTGGGAGCAGCCCTTGGACAAAGCTGTTGTGGAGCTGGCGCTGCGGGCCGCGCCTGTAGCGGTTATCAAGGAACGGGGCGTTAAGATTTTGCAAAGCTACGGCTGCCGCGAATTTGTCGGCGGCAAATACAGCCGTGTCGTTTACGGCGTCGTCAGGAGGTAAAGCGGTGAAGCAAAAGGTAGCGGTAATTTTAGGCGCGACGGCTACGGGTAAAAGCCATTGCGCTATCGAAATAGCTAAAAATTTTCACGGAGAAATTATTTCCGGCGATTCTATGCTGGTGTACCGCGGTATGGATATCGGCACGGCCAAGCCGACGGCGGCGGAGCTGGCCGCCGCGCCGCACCATTTGGTAAATATACTGCCGCCGGAGGCCGGCTTTAACGTGGTGGATTTTCAGCAGCAGGCCGCGCGCTTAATCAAAGAAATTAACGAGCGGGGGCATTTGCCGATTATTGCCGGAGGTACGGGCCTGTATATTAAGGCGCTGCTGGAGGGCTATGCTTTCAGCAGCGTGGAGGGCAACGGCGAATTGCGGCGGCAGCTGGAGGCGGAGGCTCAGGCTGGCGGCGGCGCGGCTTTGTACGAACGGCTGCGGCAGCTGGACCCGGCT
>NZ_CAJMEH010000022.1 GCF_905212365.1 uncultured Phascolarctobacterium sp. | reverse complement strand
TCGATAAGCTGAGCGCCAACATCGACGCCCTGACCCGCGTACTTGCCGCCGCTAAATAAAATGATGCGCCGGTTTTAGCCGCCGCATCGCTAAACTACAAAGGGGACTGCCGCACAGCGCCGAAGCGCTTCTGCAGCAGTCCCCTTTTTATTTCTTCTTATTAAATTAATCGGTTCACTATCTACTTCACATAATAAACATAATCAGCCTTACGCGGATGCGCCTTAGGCTGCGGTCCGGCAGGATAGCCGATTATGCAATGGCCGATGCCCTCGTACTCGCCCTCTATACCCCACTTGCGCAGCAGCTCCTTGCCTTCTTCTGATTCAAACTCCTGCTTAGCGCGGTGTATCCAGCAGCTGCCCAGGCCCAGGGCATGAGCGGCCAGCATTAAATTGCCCATTACCAGACTGCCGTCGTAAACGCGGTGCGGGCTGTCCAAACGGGCCAGCACTACCAAAACCACCGGCGCGCCGTAAAAGGTATCGGACTTTACGCCCATAATTTCACGGTTCATGCGAGCCAGCTGGTCGCGTGTTTCCTTATCCGTTACCGCCACGATAATAGCCGACTGCTTGCCGTGACCGCTGGCAGCAAAAGTACCTGCCTCCACGATTTGCTCGATAAGCTCCTGCGGCACCATGTCCGGCTTATACTGCCGCACGCTGCGGCGCTCCTTGATCGCCTGCAAAACCTGATTCATAAGTAAAACCTCCTTACAATCCCTTAGCCTCGTATTCCGCCTGCTTAAAGCCCACCAGCACCGAACCGTCGTCCTGCACTACGATAGGCCGCTTAACCAGCATACCGTCGGCAGTATCACTCCTGCTCTCGCAGCGTCTTTTTCAAATAATCCACAGCCGCCTCCAGCTGCACATCCTTAACGGCGTTTTCCGGCAGCTCCACTACCTCGTCCGGCTCGATGCCCACGTTATGAATGGATACGCCGGAGGGCGTATAATATTTAGCCACGGTAATCTTCACCGCCGTGCCGCTGTCCAGCCGGTACACGGACTGCACGCTGCCCTTGCCGAAGGTCTTGACGCCGAACAGCCTGCCGGACCGGGTATCCTTAATCGCCCCGGCCACAATCTCAGACGCGCTGGCGCTGCCATGATCCACCAGCACCGCCAGCGGATACTTCACCTTTTCCAAAGAAGATTTTTCTACATATTTATTACCGGCCTTGTCGACTACCGACACGATGGGCCCCTTAGGCACCAGCATGCCTGCTACCGCTACGCCTGCGTCCAGAAGGCCGCCGGGATTGCCGCGCAAATCCAGCACTAAAGCCTGCATACCCTGCTGCTCCAACTTTTGGTATTCCTTGGCAAAGTCCGCGCCCGTATTTTCGTTAAACACCGCCACGCGGATATAGCCGATTTTGGTATCGGGCACAAATTGTCCGCCCACCGACGGATTTTTGATTTCCTTACGCACCACGCGCACCTTGCGCAGCTGGCCTTCCTTATCCTTCAGCTCCAGCTCCACCTCCGTGCCCTGCTGGCCGCGGATACTGTTAGCCACCTGCTCCATATTCATACTGCGCGTGGGCTGCCCGTCCACCGCCGTAATGATATCGCCGCTTTTAATGCCGGCCAGCGCGCCGGGGTTATCCGGCAGCGCCGAAATAACGATATAATCGTCGCCGCGCTTGCCAAAAACGATGCCGATACCGCCGAAGGTGCCGTCGGTCATTTCGTTGAGCTGCTGAAAATCCTTGCGGTTAAGATATACCGTATAGGGATCGCCCACGCCCTCAACCATGCCCTTGATGGCTCCTTCAAACAGCGTATGATTATCCACGTCGCCGTTATAATTATTTTTCAGCAAATGCATCGTCCGCAAAAAGCGCACCGATTCAGAAGCGCTGCCCGTTATTCTTTCCAGCAGCACGCCCCCCGCGCACAGCAGCGACGCCGCCGTCAGCACCGCCGTAGCCGCGCAGCAGGCAGCCAGCTGCCACGTTCTTTTACTAAACAATTTTGCGCCTCCACTTTAATTAAGGTAAGTAATCCAAGGGCTCCGTCACCTCGCCGTGCAGGCGCACCTCAAAGTGGCAATGGGGTCCGGTGGAATAGCCCGTACTGCCCGCATAGGCAATAACCGTGCCCTTGTTTACATACTGGCCTTCGTTGACATTCAAGCCCTGATTATGACCGTACAGCGTTACCAGGCCTCCGCCATGATCGATCATGACGCAGTAGCCGTAGCCGCCCAGCCAGCCGCTGTACACTACGGTACCGGAATCGGCGGCGTAAATCGGGGTGCCGTAATCCACGGCAATATCCATACCGCTGTGATATTTAGTCGTGCCAAAAATAGGATGGGTGCGCCAGCCGTAATACGAGGTAATCTCGCCGCGGCAGGGCCACATAAAGCGTCCGGTGCCGCCGCTGCTTTCGGTGGCTCCGCCGCCGTTGGCTTCCATATTGCGCAGCATAGCCGCGATATTTTCGCTGATCGCCAATAAACGGTCGTATTCGTACTGGCTTTGCTGCTCTTCCTCCTGCGCGGCATAAAGAATATGCGCGCGCTGTTCCCGCAGCTTATTAACTCTGGCGGTTTTATTTTCCAGCTCCGCCTCGGCGGCCTTAATCTCCTTCATGGAAGCGTCCAGCTGCGCCTGACGGGTCTTGATTTCTTCTTCATCCTTTTTCAGCTGCTCCAAAAGCTCTATATCGCTGCTGATAATTTTTTGCAGCAAATACATTCTGGAGGAAAAATCGCTGAAATCCTTCGCGCCTAAAAGCACGTCCAGATAATTAACCTGACCGTTGATATAAATAGCCCGCAAGCGTTTGCGGTAAACCTCCAGCCGCTGCTCCTGCTCTTGTTTCTTTTTCGCCAGCTGCGCCTGATTTTCGTCGATAATCTGCTGCAGCCCGTCGCGCTTTTTCCGCAGCTCGTTGGCACGTCCCTGCAAATCGTTAAGGTCGCCCATAATATTCTGCAAATCGGCGTTGACCGCTTCCGCGCGCTGGCGCGCCGCCTCCTTGCGCACCTGCATTTCCTGCATCTGCGCCTGCACCGAATTCAGCTCCGCCCGCTTATCGTCCGCCGCGTCGGCCAGGCACCAGGCCCCGTAAACGGGCAGCAATGCCAGAAGCAAAGCCAGCGCAGCGTGCGCCAAGTATTTTTTACGCATATACCCGGCCTCCCTTTAAACGCGCAAAAATTTGCGCAGGGAAATATAGCTGCCCAGCGCGCCGATGCCCGTGCCCGCCGCCAGCAAAAACAGCGTCACATAGCCCAGCAGCGGGGACGGCGGCAGCAGCGGCAGAAAGGCCAGCGTAGCGTGGATGCGGTCCAGCAGCGCCGAATAAATGCTGTTGATAAAGAGCGACGCCAAAATAGCGCCGAAGAAGCCCAGCGTCATGCCCTCCAGCAAAAAGGGCCAGCGAATGAACCAATCCGTCGCGCCCACATATTTCATAATGACTACTTCCTTGCGCCGGGCAAAGACAGTCAGACGAATGGTATTGCTGATGATGAACAGCGTGGCCATGGCCAAAAAGATAATCAGCACCACGCCGCCAAAGCGCAGTATCTTCGTCAGCTGGAATAAATGCTCCACTACCTCCTGCCCGAACTTAGCCGTTTCCACCTTGGGCAGCTGGCCGATTAAAGGCGTAATCGCCTTAATACGCTCCGGGTTATCCACCTGTACGTCAAAGGAATTGGGAAAGGGATTATCCTTGCCCAGGCTGTTGAGCAGCTGCTCCTGGTCGCCCAGGCGTTCCTTAAAGCGCTCTAAAGCCTGCTCCTTGCTTACAGCAGTTACCTTAACCACGCCGGGCATCTTCTGCAGCTGCTCCTTGACGGACGTTAATTCCTCCGCCTTGGCGTCGTCCTGCATATATACGGATACCTGCACCTGGCTTTCCAGATATTTCGCCAGATTATTGGTATTCAAAAAAATCAGCAGGAACATACCCAACACCAGCAGGGACACGGCCACGGTGGAAATGGAAGCAAAGCTCATGAAGCCGTTGCGACGAATGGATTTATAGGTTTCCTTGATAAAATATTCCTTCGTACTAAAGCTCATAGCCATAAACTCCTTCGTGTTCGTCGCGCACAATACGTCCCTTTTCGATAGCGATAACCCGCTTGCCCATAGCGTCCACTACATCCTTATCATGGGTAGCCATGACGATGGTAGTGCCGGTAGCGTTGATTTCCTTAAAGATTTCCATAATGTCCCAGCTTGTCTCCGGGTCCAGATTGCCCGTCGGCTCGTCAGCAATGACCAGCAGCGGATCGTTGACTATTGCCCTGGCAATAGCGATGCGCTGCGGCTCGCCGCCGCTCAGCTCGTTGGGATAAGCGTCGGAGCGATGGCGCAGCCCTACTAAATCCAGTACGTTTAAAACCTGCCGCTTAATTTTGCGGTGCGGCGCTTCGATAACCTGCATGGCAAAGGCCACGTTTTCATAAACCGTGCGGTCGGGCAGCAGGCGGTAATCCTGAAAGATAATCCCCAGCTGACGCCGCATATAGGGGATTTCCTTAGGGGTCAGCGCCATAATATCCGTGCCATTGACAAAAATGCTGCCCGTAGTAGGCAAAACCTCACGGAACAGCATTTTGATAAAGGTAGATTTACCGGCGCCGCTGGGCCCGACAACAAAAACAAATTCGCCTGGTTCTATATGTACATTGACATCCTGCAAGGCTACGGACCCGCCGGGGTACACCTTGCTTACATCCGTCATTATCAGCATGCCTTCAATCTCCTTTCGTCAGCAAAGCCAGCGCCTGCCTGGCATTGAGCATGGCCTTCGCCCGCAGCTTTTGCAGCCTATCGCCGCGGCAGCCCCGGCTCAGCGCCTGTTTGGCGGCCGCTACTACCTGCGCCGCCTGCAGGCTTTCTACCCTGCCCGCCGTCAGCCCATCGATATCCTTCACAAAGCCGTCGATTTTGGGGTCATAGGATACAGCCGCAAAGGGCAGCTCCATTACTGCGGCAAAAATCAGCGCATGCAGCCGCATACCGATCAGCAAATCAAAATTGCCCATCAAAGACAAAAATTGCTCCGTATCGCAATCGGCGGCCAGCACCGTACTGCTATCCTTATGCACCATAAAATGCTGCAAACGGGCGCAAGCCTCCACATCCACAGGATATTGCAGGGGCAGCAGCACCACATGCGCGCCGAACTCCTCGCTTAAGGAATCTGCCGCCTTGGCCAGCTCCAAAAGATAGCGGTCGTCGTCCTGCCATTTGCGCACGGAAACGGCAAGCAGCATTTTATCCTGCGGCGCCTTAAATTTTTCCAAAAGCTTTCTGCCCTGCTCCAATCCCTCCGGCGGCAGCGTCAGCACGGCGTCGGCAGTCAGCTGCACCTTTTCGGCAGGAATGCCAATACGCCGCAGCTCGTACAGCGAATCCTGGTCCCGTACCGTAATCAAGTCCACGCGGCTGCATACCGCCTGCGTCAGCTTGCGCAGCAAACGGCTGTGAATGGGGCCGATGCCCTGAGCAAAGAGCATCACCCGCTTGCCCAAGAGCAGCCCCAAAGCCAAAATTGACAAATAATACAGTAAGCTGCGCTTACTGGTGACGTCCTGCAGCAAGCTGCCGCCGCCGCTCAAAAGCAGGTCGCAGCTCCGCAGGGCCGTTAAAATTTCCCAGGGATTAAAACGATGAATGGAAGTTACATTATATCTGGCTGCCGTCACCTGGGGGTTGCCCGAAATAACCGTCAGCCCGACAGAATTTTCCGTACTGCGCAAAGCTTTGATGATCGCGGTCAGCATAGCCTCATCTCCGGCGTTAGCAAATCCATAATACCCGGAAATCACGATCTTGCTCATTGCTTCAGACAGCTCCTTTGCCAATTATCCCAAGCAGGCCACAGCAGGCCGATAACCAGTATGCCAATAATGCCGAAGACCACGCCCACAGCGTAGCCGTCAACGGCGCGCATCAGGCTCATCATCACAGGCGTACGCATATGACAGAAGGTCTGCACCAGGCTTCCCTGCCCGATAACGGCGCCGCACGCCAAGACAAACTGCCACCAGCGCGGCGCGCAGCGGTAGGCAGCCAATACCGCCAGGAAGAAGGCCGGATGGCCAATCATAAATTCCTTTTCGCGGGGACGGGCATACATAACCTGCTCCAAAAAGGCGCGCATTTTCAGCTCGATAGCAGGCACGGGCACGCCGCCCGTATGGCCGCTGCGGCCTACGAAATAAAAGGCCACGAACAGTAAAACCAATAATACGGCCACATGCTTAAAGGTCAGGCCCGTATCCAGCAGACCGTTGAGCCGTGCCAGCAAAAGCTTCACGCCCTTGCCCACCACCTGCAGCAAATCGTAACGGGCAATGAACAGAATCGCCGTCAGCAGCACCGGCAGGATAAAGGTCAGCTTAACGCCGCGGTAAATGTCGATTTCCAGCAAAAAGCGGCTGTCCGTCAAAATAGCGGACAAAAAGGCCGCGCCCACCAAAGAAAGCGCTACAGCCAGAGCCAGCTGCCATATTGCCTTCCAAATAATTACCAGCAGGCTGCTAACTTTATTTTTATTAGCTTCCCAAACGCTAAAGATAACGCTCATGGACAGCACAGGGAAAACGCCGGCCGCCGCCAAAGCCAACAGCTGACGCAAAAGCAAGCCGCGTCCCAGCAGCAGCACGCCAGCGCAGGCTAGGGACAACGCTCCCCACAGCGCCAGCTGCTTTGTGCCGCTCAAACCGAACAGCAGCGCCAAATACAGCGTTACCCCGGCAGCGATAGCCGCAGCAATGGGAATAAAATTGCTTTTAGCGGGGAAATAAGGCTCATAGCCGTCCTGGCCTGCAGCGGCAAAGACGCCTGCGTCGCCAATAGTAAAGCCGCGGGCTTCCACGCTTTTCTTAATATCCCTTACATATTGCAGATTGATCTGCATAATATCCTTGCCCTCCACCGGCATCAGGAAGGGACGGATATAGTTGACGCGGATATTGCGTTCCTCATCGGTCAGCGCCCAACGGCGCAAAGCCGTATCGACGCCGATTTTCTTCTGCTCCAAAGCGTCGATAACGTAGGAACGCGCAGCATAATATTTATTAAACTCGGACAGAGGAATCAGTCCGTCAATTTGGGCAAAGCGCAGCTGGGTATAATGCTCCAGCATCACCAGCTTCATCTTATTCTCCTGCATTTTCTGTCCTAAATATTCCAGCTTATCAGGATAGCCCACGGTTTCCGTCCCACAGGGCATATAGGCGTGTACCCTGACGCCCGCTTTTTTTATGCGCGCAAAAATACTGTCGATTTGCGCCTCATTCACGCCCACATAATTCTGCGGACGCACGATAACCTTAAAGCCCAGGGCCGACACCTTCTGCATATCGCGCACCGGCAAGCCCAAAGGAGCCTGCAGCAAACCCAAGGGCTCGTCGTACTTACTTTCAGGCAAAAGCTCCGTGCTGCCCAAAACGCGGATAATGCGCGGCTGGTCGCTGACCACAGCCACGCGCTCCTTGCCGTAGCGCAGCAGAAGATCCTCCTCCACATCGGCCAGCACAGCCGGATTATTGCCTGCGGCCACATAAGCGGCGCTCTCCTGCAAAGCCTGCGGCGCAACATGGGCGAACACACCCTTACCGGCGCCCAGACTAGCTGCCTGCCGCAGCTCGCCGCCCGTCGCCGTCTGAATTTCGCCCTTCTTTGTCAGACGATCCAACGTAGTATCAAAAATCATCAGGGAGTTGATGCCTGCATCCTTAAACTGCAGCAGCACCTCATCCTCCGGCAGGCCCTCCAACGCGGCTACCTTGCGCAGCCCCTCGTATTCCATGGCCATTTCCACCGTATTATTTGCCTGCTCCACCTGATGACGGGTCCAGTTGAGCCATAAGGCCCACGCCAAACCGATGGCAATCACGGCCAGCAGCACAGGATTATAGCGGTTTTTCATTAAATTCACCTGCACTCATTTCTCGCCTGTCAAATCTTCTTCTGCTGACTGCGCAGATAAGCTTCCACAAAGGGCATTAAATCGCCGTCCATTACGGCCTGGATATTACCGGTTTCGCAGCTGGTGCGGTGGTCCTTAACCATAGTGTAGGGCTGGAACACATAAGAACGAATCTGGCTGCCCCATTCGATATTCTGATAATCTCCGGCCAGATCGCTGACCAAAGCGTCCTGCTTAGCCTTCTCATATTCGTACAGCTTAGCGCGCAGCATTTGCAGACAGCGCTCGCGGTTCTGAATCTGGGAGCGCTCGTTCTGGCACTGCACCACAATGCCCGTGGGTTCGTGGGTCATACGCACTGCGGAGGACGTTTTATTAACGTGCTGACCGCCTGCGCCGCTGGCGCGATAGGTGTCCACACGTACCTCGTCCATATTGATATTAACCTCTACCGTATCGTCCAGCTCCGGCATAACGTCCACAGCGGCGAACGAAGTGTGACGGCGCGCGTTGGCGTCGAAAGGAGAAATGCGCACTAAACGGTGTACGCCCTTTTCCGACTTCAAAAAGCCGTAGGCGTTATGACCGTTGACCTGAATGGTAGCGCTCTTCACACCGGCCTCATCGCCCGGCTGATAGTCCAGCATTTCCAGCGCAAAGCCATTCTGCTCGGCAAAGCGGGTGAACATGCGCAGCAGCATACTGGTCCAATCCTGGGCTTCGGTGCCGCCTGCGCCTGCATGCAGCGTTAAAATAGCGTT
This sequence comes from uncultured Phascolarctobacterium sp., assembly GCF_905212365.1. Lineage (GTDB taxonomy): Bacteria > Bacillota > Negativicutes > Acidaminococcales > Acidaminococcaceae > Phascolarctobacterium_A. The sequence continues at coordinate 18,633 of NZ_CAJMEH010000022.1, read as the reverse complement.
ATTGCCGTCGTACTCGCCGCTCAGCAGCATACCCAGCTCCAAATGCTCCAGCTCGGCGCGGCATTGCTCCAGCAGCTCGTCCATTTCCGGCAGCAGGCTTTCGTCATGCTCCTCGGCGGCCATCTCCTGCAACGCCTCCAAATCGTCGATGCTGGCGCTCAGCTTATGAAAGCCGTCGACTTCTTCTTTTAAAGCGTTAACGTCCTGCGCAGTTTTCTGCGCCTTTTCCGGGTCGTCCCAAAAGGTGGGATCGCCCATTTTATGCTCTAATTCGGCAATGCGGTCCTCCTTGACAGCGATGTCAAAGAGATCCCCTCATTTCCTCTAATTTTGCTTGTAAGTTGACGATTTCCGGTTTGTATTCTTCAATCAACAAAATTCTTCACAACCTTTCGTTAGCAAATTTAGTTATTTAGCGAGTACATAACTCAATATAATGCATATCACTATGTCGTCAAGAAGCAGTGCAGATACGAGGAATGGCGACGACGACGTACAGATTAGTACTTCTAGGAGCCATGACGAAGTAGATGCCTGCTTATGGGCGACATAAACTTAAACCTCAGGTGCGCCCTGCTCCCTAGCCCCATCCAAACGATCCTCAACCTGCGGCTGGGTAATGACGTTCACATGATAAATATAACGCACTACATCGTCCTGAATAGCGTCGATCATAGCCTCAAACATATCGTAGGCTTCAAACTTATATTCCACCAGCGGGTCCTTCTGGCCATAAGCGCGCAGGCCAACGCCCTCGCGCAGCATATCCATAGCGTCCAGATGCTCCATCCAGTGATTGTCCACAACCTTGAGCATAACCAGATTTTCCAGCTCGCGCATCAGCTCAGGCCCGATAGCGTCCTCGCGTTCCTGGTAGTAGTCTGTCGCTACCTTATGCAGATATTCGTCCAGCTCTTCGCGGCTCAAATTCTGCAAATATTCCACGGTCAAGAGGCCGCGGGGAGCGTAAAATTCCTCAGCATAAGCAATCAAAGCCTTCAAATCCCAATCCTCGGAATAAACCTCAGGCGGCGCGTACATAGCCATGGTGCGGTCCACAACCTTTTCCACCATCTCTTTGATATTGCCGCTCAAATCCTCCTGATGCAGAATCTTCTTGCGCTGGGCGTAAATAACCTCGCGCTGCTGATTCATAACGTCGTCGTATTCCAAGACGTGCTTACGAATGCTGAAGTTGCGCGCTTCCACCTTCTTCTGCGCATTCTCGATGGACTTGGTTACCAGGCTGTGCTCGATAGGCTCGTCGTCCTCCATGCCCAGCTTATCCATAATACCGGCAATGCTGTCGCTGCCGAACAAGCGCATCAAATCGTCCTCCAGGCTCAGGAAGAACTTGGAAGAACCGGGGTCGCCCTGACGGGCGCAGCGGCCGCGCAGCTGGTTGTCGATACGGCGGCTTTCATGGCGCTCCGTACCGATGATATGCAGGCCGCCCAGCTCAGGCACGCCCTCGCCCAGCACAATATCCGTACCGCGGCCCGCCATATTGGTGGCAATGGTAACGGCGCCGTACTGACCGGCCAAAGCGATAATTTCCGCTTCTTTTTCATGGTATTTAGCGTTCAGCACATTATGAGGAATGCCGCGGCGCTTGAGCATGGCGCTCAGCTCCTCGGACTGCGCGATGGATGTAGTGCCTACCAGAACCGGACGGCCGGACTTATGGCACTCCTCGATTTCGTTGGCCGCAGCCTTGTACTTAGCCAAACGGGTTTTATAAATAACGTCGGGATGGTCCACACGAATCATGGGCTTGTTAGTCGGCACCACCACAACGCTCAGATTATAAATCTTCTGGAACTCCTGCTCCTCGGTTTTCGCCGTACCGGTCATACCGGCCAGCTTTTTATACATACGGAAGTAGTTCTGGAAGGTAATGGTAGCCAGAGTCTGGCTTTCGCGCTCCACCTTTACGCCCTCCTTCGCCTCGATAGCCTGATGCAGGCCCTCGGAGAAGCGGCGGCCGAACATCAAACGGCCGGTAAATTCGTCGACGATGATAACCTGCCCGTCCTTCACCACATAATCGCGGTCGCGGTGCATCAAAGCCTTGGCCTTCAAAGCGCACATAATCTGGTGGGAATAGTCCACACCGTGCTCGTTGTCATACAGGTTGGCGATACCCAGCATTTTTTCGGCTTTAGCGATACCAACCTCCGTCGGCGCAACCTGCTTCTGCTTTTCGTCCACGGTATAGTCCTCGCCCTCGTTCATCTGAGCGACTACCTTGGCCAGCACACGATACAGGTCGGTGGATTTTTCGCCGGGGCCGGAAATAATCAGCGGCGTGCGGGCCTCGTCAATCAAAATACTGTCCACCTCGTCGACGATGCAGTAATTAAGCTCCCGCTGCACCATTTGGTTTTCATCGACTACCATGTTGTCGCGCAGGTAGTCGAAACCGAACTCATTATTAGTGCCGTAGGTAACGTCCGCAGCGTAAGCGGCCTTACGGTCGGGGAAATCCATATCATGAACGATCAGGCCCACGGACAAGCCCAAAAATTTATAAATGCGGCCCATGTCCTGGCTGTCGCGGCGAGCCAGATAATCGTTGACGGTAACAACATGCACGCCCTTACCGGTCAAAGCGTTCAAATATACGGGCAGCGTAGCCACCAGCGTTTTGCCTTCGCCGGTGCGCATCTCGGAAATTTTGCCGCGGTGCAGCACCACGCCGCCAATCAGCTGCACGTCGAAATGGCGCATGCCGGTAACGCGCTTGGAAGCCTCGCGCACAACGGCAAAGGCCTCCGGCAGAATATCATCCAGGGTTTCGCCCTTTTGCAGGCGCACCTTAAATTCGGCAGTCTTAGCCGCCAGATTAGCGGAGCTTAAAGAGGACATTTCCTTTTCCAGACTATTGATCTTATCTACGATAACGCGAATATTTTTTAATTCCTTCTCGTTGGGATCACCAAAAATTTTCTTCAAAATACCTTCGAGCAACACGATCACTCCTTAAATTTATGTGCAAAGAAAAGATTGTACACCTAATTTTAAATTATAGCAGAAAGAGTCCTAAAAAGCAAAAAACCTAAGGGCTTTTCCTCAGCTTTTTTGTGAAGTTTACGTCAAATTATCCGCGCTTGCCTATTCTGCTTTAAGGAAAGCCCAGCGTTAATTTGTACCTTTCCCACGCACACAAAAACGGCAGACGCCCGCAAGCGCCTGCCGTTTTTAAGTATTTTATTTTTTACGCAATCTGCTGTTGCTCCACTTTATCCGCTAAAGGATCGGCAACAACAGGACTATTTTTGAAAAGCTCTAAAGGATCAAGGTCAATACACTCATATGGATCTCTATTGCCTACTAAATCCCAAGCCGGAGCTCCACCTATAATCGTTACCTTATTAAAAATATCCTTATTCATTAATGGCTCAAACACTGTTTCCGGCACAATCAAATTACTTATATCAGCCAAGCGCACTGACCCATCGTTAAAATACAAATACAGTCTATATTCTGCAGCTGGAACTACTTGCTGTACAATAGGATAAAAATATTTAAAATCAAGATCCTGTTTCACATTTTCCACCTCCTTACTATACCAAAGGAGCAATCCTATTCAAAGGTTTGTGATCTCTTGCCAATTCCCAATTTTGCATCAGTTCATCGCTATGTAACGTACACCACGCTAAAAGATAACGCAGTTGTCTGTTTGGCAAAGACCCAGAAATAACAACACATTCTAAAATATCAACGGTAGCTTGACGCCCGGCATATTCCGCATGAATATGCGGCGGATTATGCTCGCTATAATTCATTGTAATTCTAATGCCGTAAAACAAGCTTATTTCTGGCATCTTCAACTCCTCCTTTTCATAAAATCACTCATAACACTATCTTTATTTTTATTATAAAAAATTTTTCTAATAAGGTCAATCTAGACTTTTCCACTATTTTCCACATAAAAGCGGCAGACGCCAGCAAGCGCCTGCCGCTAAATTCAGCTGTTAGAAACTTATTTTAATTCTGGGCTCAAGAGGCCGTACTTGCCGTCCTTGCGGCGATAAACTACGCAAGCGCTGCCCAGATCGGGATCGAAGAATACGAAGAAATCATGATTCAACAGATTCATCTGCAGAATTGCTTCTTCCGGAGTCATGGGGTGCATCGTGAAATGCTTGTTTTTAATAATCTGGAATTCACCGTCGTCCGCCTCAGCTGCGGGAACTGCTGCCGGAGCAGGATCTGCAAAGTTGGAATATTTTCTCTTCATCAGACGAGTTTTATATTTATGAATTTGACGCTCAATCTTTTCCACTACCAAATCGATGGAGGAATACATATCCTTCGTAGTTTCCTGCGCTCTAAGCAAAATGCCACTGGCAGGAACGGTAATTTCCACAATGTGATTGCCCTTCTCAACCTTCAGTACCGCAGAAATATCGCCCACAGTCTTGAATTGCTTCGTAACCTTGGTAATTTTTTTCTCCACATATTCTTTCAATGCCGGAGTTACGTCAATGTTTCTGCCTTTTACGTTTACGCTCATAATTCATGCCTCCTTTGGTATGTCACAGCCGACCGCTGCCGCCTGCGCTACCATTTTCTATCAAGGGTTAGGCTTTATCCCTTTGCTTATATATTTCGCTGTTCGGGGCAAAACTCCTGCTGCATTTATCATTCTTGCGTGACTTTTTCGTGAAATGTCAAGAAAGTGTTACACATCTGGCAGTTTATAAAATTTTAGACAGGAAGCTCTTAGTGCGCTCGCATTTGGCATGCTGGAAGATTTCCTCCGGCGTGCCCTCCTCCTGGATAACGCCGCCGTCCACAAAGACCACTCTGTCGCCTACCTCGCGGGCAAAGCCCATTTCGTGGGTGACAACGGCCATGGTCATGCCTTCGTTGGCCAGCTCCTTCATAACGTCCAATACTTCGTTGACCATTTCCGGGTCCAAAGCGCTGGTAGGCTCGTCGAAAAGCAAGGCCTTAGGCTTCATGCACAAGGCGCGGGCGATGGCTACGCGCTGCTGCTGCCCGCCGCTGAGCTGTTCTGGATAGCTGTTGGCCTTATCCTCCAGTCCAACCTTTTTCAGATAGGTACGCGCAGTTTTTTCCGCTTCATCCTTAGATATGCCGCGCACCTTCATGGGCGCCAGCATCAGGTTCTGCAGCACCGTCATATGCGGGAACAGATTAAAGCGCTGGAACACCATACCTACTTCCTTACGGATTTCGTTAATATTAGCTTCGCCGGTAAGCGGAATACCGTCGATAACGATGCTGCCGCCCGTCGGCTCCTCCAGATAGTTGATGCAGCGCAAAAGCGTACTCTTGCCGCTGCCTGACGGCCCGATGATTACCACTACTTCCTTTTCCGCAATGTTGAGGTTTACGCCGCGCAGCACCTGCAAATCGCCGAAGCTTTTTTGCAGATTAGTAATTTGAATCATAATTTGCTTACTCATTTCGTATCATACCTCCGCTCCAAAACGCCTACCAATCTTGCGACAGCAAAGGTCATGATCAGGTAGATAATCGCTACCGCCATCCAAATTTCAAAGGAAGCGTAGGTACGCGCGATAATCAGCTGACCGCGGCGGGTCAGCTCCTCAAAGCCAATGACGGATACCAAGGACGAATCCTTAAGCATGGCGATAAATTCATTGCCCAGGGGCGGAATGATGCGCTTGAAGGCCTGAGGCATAATAATGTAGCGCATGGTCTGGGCCCAGCTCATGCCCAGGCTGCGGCCAGCTTCCATCTGGCCCTTGTCGATGGACTGGATGCCGGCGCGGAAGATTTCGGCAATATAGGCGCCGCTGTTGATGGAGCAGGCGGAAATAGCCGCAAAATACGGATCCACGCGGTTGCCGGTAATACCGGGCAAAGCGAAGTAAACCAAAAAGATTTGCACCAGAAGCGGCGTACCACGGATAAAATCAACGTAAACATTAGCGAGGTAACGCAGCGGCTTAATGGAGCACAAACGGGCGATGCCTACCAGACAGCCTATGCACAGGCCCAGCGTTACGCTCATGGCCGTAATTTCCACCGTAATACCGGCGCCAGCCAGCAGCAGCGGGAACGAACGTACCATTAAATCAAAATTCAATTCCATAATTCTCCCAATCCCTTCTTTGACAGGGTTCTAACAGCCTTTAATTTGCTCAAGCCCCAAAATATGGCAGGCTTTATTTTTTAGCCTCCCCAAACCATTTCTTATACAGCTTATCGAATTCGCCGTTTTTCTTCAGCTCTTCCATGCCCTTGTTCAGCTCGGCGGCCAGCTTGCTGTCCTTCTTCACAGCGATACCGTACTGCTCGGCTTCCATTTTTTCGCCCACGGTCATAGCAAATTTATTGCCGCCCTTAGCCAAATAATATTCCATTACCGGCAAATCGCCAATAACGGCGTCCACGCCGCCGTTTTTCAGCTCCAGCGCAGCCTCGTCCTGAGTATTAAAGGTAGTAACGGTTGCGCCCTCCACGCTTCTGGCCTTCATTTCGCCGGTAGTGCCAATTTGCGCCGCAATGCGCTTGCCCTTCAAATCGTCGATGGATTTAACGGCTGCGTTATCCTTTTTCACCATCACGATAAGACCGGAGGTGTAGTAAGGGTCGCTGAAGGTTACGGCTTTTTTGCGCTCGTCGGTAATGGTCATACCGGCGATAGCCGCGTCGATATTGCCTGCGTTCAGCGCCGGAATCAATGCGTCGAAGCCCATGCCGCTGACTTCCACTTTATAACCCAGCTGCTTGCCTATGGCTTGAATCAGCTCTACGTCGAAGCCTGTCAGCTCGCTGCTGCCCTCTTTAGGAAATTCAAAGGGCGCAAAAGCAGGCTCAGTGCCTACGCGCAGCACCTTAGCGGGCTCAGCCTTCTTTTCCTCGCCGCCGCAGCCGGTCAGCAGCAGGCTGCAGGCCATGATTGCCGTCATTAAAAATACCAATACCTTTTTCATGTGTGAGTCCCCCTCATTTTATATATATTTTTATTTACAGCATCCGCAGATGCTAAAAAACAGCAACGGAGCACATGCGATTCTCCACCACATTGTGCTCCGCTTGTGAACCGACATTATTATTTCTTTACTTCGCCAAACCAGGTTTTGTAAATCTTGTCATATTCGCCGTTCTTTTTCAGCTCAGCCAAAGCCTTGTTGATATCGCCAGCCAGCTTGTCGTTGCCTTTTTTCACAGCCAAGCCGTACTCTTCAGCCTCCATAACTTCGCCCACGGTCATAGCGCTGGCGTTGCCGCCCTGCGCCAAGTAGTAGCCTACAACGGGGCTGTCGTTGATAACGGCGTCCACGCCTTTATTTTTCAGCTCCATAGCCGCTTCAGTATTCGTGTTGAAAGCGGTTACCTTAGCGTTGGCAATGCTTCTGGCTTTGTTTTCGCCGGTAGTACCGATTTGTACGGCAATGCGCTTGCCTTCCAAATCCTTCGCGCTCTTAACTTCCGTATTGTCCTTGTTGACCATCACAATCAAGCCGGAGGTGTAATAAGGCTCGGAGAAGGTTACGGCCTGCTTGCGCTCGTCGGTGATGCTCATGCCTGCGGCAACCATATCGATGTTGCCTGCGTTCAGCGCCGGAATCAAAGCGTCGAAGCCCATGTTCACAATCTCTACCTTATAACCCATTTGCTTGCCGATAGCGCGGGCCAAATCCATATCAAAGCCGTCGTAATCCTTGCTGCCTTCCTTTTGGAATTCAAAAGGCGCGAAGGTCGGCTCAGTGCCTACGCGCAGCACCTTGGCAGGCTCGGCCTTCTTTTCGCCGCTGCCGCCGCAACCGGCAGCCAGCATAGCGACGGCAGCAATAACCGCCATCATTAAAATTAAAAGCTTTTTCATATTTCATTTACTCCTTTCAACGCGCAGAGCTTTATTTTGATACACACATTATATACCGATTTGCGCCGCAGGTAAAGAATTTTTATTAAAAATACCGGCATAAAAATAAATACAACTCAGCTGACCTGGTCTTCGCCCCCACACTCGCCTGCTGGAAGGTTCGCTCCTAAGCCTTGCGCTCCCCACTACTGCTTCTCTCGCGTATAAATTTTCTGCGGCAGGACTTACTTCTAAGCTGCACCGTGCTCGCAGCCATATTTCCGGCTGTTTACGTGGATCGTTTCGCCTGCAACTGGCATCGACTTGCAACCACAGACCTGAGTTGTACACCTAATTATATTCCGGCAGGTTTTTTTTTGCAAGATACGCGCAGCTTTTGCTTTAATATTTTTCTAAAAAGTGATATACTTACTATGCCTAACTCGTTCGGACAAGCTATTTCAGATAATTTTTGAGGGAACCGTTATGATTGCCATACCCCAATGTCTTGATTTCACAGATATTCGCCTGACAAGGGAAATCTGCGACTTCTATTTAAAAATGCTGGAAATTAAAAATCGCGCTATCTACCTGCACAGCCAACAGGTAGCCAATTATGCTGCCAGTACGGCGGCCAAGCTGGGCCTGCCGGCCTCCGAGGTATTGCAAATCAAAACGGCGGCGCTGCTCCATGATATCGGCCAGCTTTCCGTCCCCAATATCATTCTGGCCAAGCTGCCATTTTTATCCACCCGCGAGCTGTCTATTTACAAGCGCCACTGTATCGCCGGAGCCAGTATGCTGGAAAATATTCCGGAATTTACTTATATAACCGATATCATCCGCTGCCATCACGAAAAGTGGGACGGCACCGGTTATCCCAAGCGGCTCAAGGGACAAAACATTCCCATCGGCGCGCGCATCGTCGCCGTCGCCAATTATTACGACCGCAATATTAACCCCTGCACGCAGCACTGGCAAAAGACCCACACCGAAGCCATCATCGAGCTGCAGAACAAAGCGGGGCTGGACTTCGATCCTTCAATAGTCAAGGCCTTTATCGAATCTGTTATCCCGCTGCCAGAAAAAAATAACGAAGCGAAAAAATAGGCTGCCGCCCCAAGCTATGAGCGCGCAGCCTGTTTTATTTTATCAGCATCCTCATTTATCAATGTTTCTGTACCCATTATACGGGCGTTGCAAGCCCCAGGCTTTATACAGCCAGCAAGCGATCAAAAGCGCTGACAATATAAACAAAAAAGCACTCCGATTTCTCGAAGTGCTGAATTTACGTGGTGGGCGCTAACGGGATCGAACCGCTGACATTCTGCTTGTAAGGCAGACGCTCTCCCAGCTGAGCTAAGCGCCCGTGTATGGTGACCGGTGGGGGAATCGAACCCCCGATACCGCCGTGAAAGGGCGGTGTCTTAACCGCTTGACCAACCGGCCAAAGTGTGGTGACCCATGTAGGCCTCGAACCTACGACACCCTGATTAAGAGTCAGGTGCTCTACCAACTGAGCTAATGGGCCGTGGTCACGTTACTCGATTATAATACACTATCGCAGAGAAAAATGCAAGAGTTTTTTGCAAAAAAAATAAAATTTTTTTGCGATGCGGAGAAAAAGGTTTGACTATGACTGGAGAAAAGCATAAAATAAAAATGATAAAGAGCCTTTAAAAATTTATTTACGGAGGACAGATTTATGCAGTACGATATTGCCGTTATCGGCGGCGGGCCTGCCGGCGTTTCTGCCGCCATCACAGCTTCCAGCAAGGGGCGCAGCGTTATTTTATTTGAAGCCCACGGCTTCAGCCCGCGTTTGCGCAGCGTCGCCAAAATTACCGACTACATGGGCATTCCCGATTTGTCCGGCACAGAGCTGATGGACATTTTTGTTAAGCATCTGAAACAGATGACTGTAGATATTATTGAAGAAAAAATTATTTCTCTGCGCGAGGTGGGCGAAGGCTTCATCCTTGGTACGCCGCACGAGGAATATTCCGCGTCGGCCGTCGTGCTGGCAACCGGCATTTCCCGCTCCACGCTGTTCCCCGGCGAAAAGGAATTTTTGGGGCGCGGCGTCAGCTACTGCGCTTTTGTGGACGGCGCTAAATATAAAAATAAGCGCGTAGCCGCCGTGGCTACGGTTCCCGACGCCATGGAGGAAATCGAATATCTGGCGGATCAATGCGAGCACGTTTTCTTCTTCCCGCGTTATCAGGGTTTTGTGCCGCCTAAGAAAAAAAATATCTCCGTGGTTTTAGATACGCCGACGGAAATCACCGGTACGGATAAGGTAACCGGTATCCGCGCCGGCGATGATTTTTACAGCGTGCAGGCCGCTTTCGTTTTCCGCGCTACCGACCCGCTGAACAGCTTTTTGCCGGGGTTGGAAATTCGCGGCCGCAGCATTTATGTGGACGATCAGGCTCAAACTAATATTGAAGGCGTTTTTGCCGGCGGCGACTGTACCGGCCAGCCTTGGCAGATCAACCGCGCCGCAGGCCAGGGGCAGAAGGCTGGGCTTAGCGCTATCCGTTATCTGGCGCGCCGCGACGAGGGCATAGATTATTGAGAGAAAAGCTTTTTTCTTGCACGGGATTGTGCTAAAATATAATTTACAATGCTTGTGATTTGGAGGAATATGTATGTTAGATATGAAATTTGTCCGTGAAAATCCGGACAAGGTAATAGAAGCCGTTAAGAACCGCAACGGTAATTTGGATTTAACGGAATTTTTAGAGCTGGATAAAAAGCGCCGCGAGCTGACGCAGCAGGTAGAGGCTTTGAAAAAAGAGCGCAACAGCGCTTCTCAGGAAATCGGCAAGCTGAAAAAGGCCGGGCAGGACGCCGCTGAACAAATGGCGGCCGTGCGCGCCTTGGGCGATAAAATTGCCGACGACGACAAGGCTTTGAAAGAAATCGAAGAAAGATTAAAAACCATTTTGCTGACCATTCCCAATATTCCGGCCGAGGATGTGCCGGTGGGCAAGGACGACAGCTGCAATCCCGTTGTGCGCACCTGGGGCGAAATTCCTAAATTTGATTTTGAGCCCAAGGCTCATTGGGATTTGGGCGAAGGCCTAGGCATTTTGGATTTTGAACGCGGCGTCAAGGTTTCCGGCGCGCGTTACGTTTTCTATCGCGGTCTGGGTTCTCGCTTAGAGCGTGCCGTTATCAATTTCTTCCTGGATTTACACACGCAAAAGCACGGCTATACCGAATTTTTCCCGCCGTTCATCGTTAACGGCGCCAGCATGCAGGGCACGGGCCAGCTTCCTAAATTTGCCGAGGATATGTATAAGCTGGAAAACGGCGATATGTACCTTATTCCTACTGCAGAGGTTCCCGTAACCAATTATCATCGCGACGATATGCTCAGCGGCGATCAGCTGCCGTTGAAATACACCGCTTACAGCGCTTGCTTCCGCGCGGAGGCCGGTGCGGCAGGCCGCGATACCCGCGGTTTGATTCGTATGCATCAGTTTAATAAGGTAGAGCTGGTTAAATTTACGAAGCCGGAAGAATCCTGGGAGGAGCTGGATAAGCTGACCCATGACGCGGAGGAAGTGCTGCAGCTGCTGGAGCTGCCCTATCACGTAGTGCGTCTGTGCACCGGCGATTTGGGCTTCAGCTCCGCTACTACTTACGATTTGGAGGTTTGGCTGCCCGCCGCCAACTGTTATCGTGAAATTTCCTCCTGCTCCAACTTCCTGGACTTCCAGGCTCGCCGCGCTAACATTCGTTTCCGCCGCGACGCTAAGTCCAAGCCGGAATTTGTTCATACGCTTAACGGCAGCGGCGTAGCCGTGGGCCGTACCGTAGCGGCTATCCTGGAAAATTACCAGCAGGCCGACGGCAGCGTAGTAGTGCCCAAGGTTCTGCGTCCTTACATGGGCTGCGACGTTATCAAGGCTCCTGAAAAATAAAAGCTGCCGCCTTCGGGCAAAACTCAAGAAAAATATTCTATCGCAAGCCGCCTGTAACGGGCGGCTTTTTTTGTTGGACGGCACCTTGCTTCTTTTAAAAATATTCCGCGGCAATAATTTTGCGAATCAAAAACCGGGGCGTTGCGTAAACGCCGGAGCGGCCAGAGCAATTCGTTTTTCCTGAAAACTGCAAATTTTCCGCTTAAAAATGAGCCAATCCGCAGTTATTGTAAAATTTTTCCCAACTCCTCAAAAAAAATCAATTTTCTGCCGTTTTCCTATTGTACTTTCCGCTTATTGTGGTACAATCTAATGAGTAAAATATATGCTATGGCAAGGGGAGAGTGGATATGAGAAGAGATAAACATTTTCAGCTTAGCCGCGAGGCGGTGGAAAAATTGGCGAGCCAATACGGCACGCCGTTGTTAGTCCTTTCTTTGGAAGAAGTTAAGAAAAATTATCAGGTTTTGAAAAAATATATGCCCCGGGTGCGCATCCACTACGCAATTAAGGCTAACCCCCATCCGGAAATTTTGCGGGTTATGGCCGACATGGGTTCCTGCTTCGATGTGGCGTCCGACGGCGAAATCCGCACGCTGAGCGCTATGGGCGTGGAAGGCGGACGCATGATTTACGCTAATCCGGTGAAGCTGGGCGTAGGCTTGGAGGCCTGCCGGGACTGCGGCGTGACCAAGATGACCTTTGATAGCGCCAGTGAAATAGAAAAAATTAAAAAGCAATGTCCGGACGCAACAGTGCTGCTGCGTCTGCGTATCGATAATTCCTCCGCTCATGTGGATTTGAATAAAAAATTCGGCGCGGCGCGTGAAAATGCGCTGGCTTTAATGCTGCAGGCCAAGGAGGCCGGGTTGGATATGGCCGGCGTAGCCTTTCACGTAGGCAGCCAGACAGTCAGCTCCGACCCGTATCTGCACGCTTTGGATATAGCCCGCGGCCTGTTCGACGAGGCGGAAGCTGCAGGGCTGCACCTGCGGATTTTGGATATCGGCGGCGGCTTCCCCATTCCTGAGCCCAAGGTGAAATTTAATCTGCCCGAAATGCTGAAGCAGATCAGCGCCCGCTTAAATGAAGATTTTGCGGAAACGGAAATTTGGGCGGAGCCGGGACGTTATATCTGCGGTACGGCCGTGAATCTGATTACCAGCGTTATCGGCGTGACCGAGCGCGGCGGCCAGCCCTGGTACTTTTTGGACGAGGGCCTGTACGGCACTTTTTCCGGCGTTATTTTCGACCAATGGGATTTTAAGCTGCTGAGCTTTAAGGAAGGCGACGAGCGCGTGGCCGCTACATTTGCCGGCCCCAGCTGCGATAGTCTGGATATTATGTTCCGCGGACGTATGACCGCTCCCCTGGAGGTTGGCGATTTGCTTCTGGTTCCTGCCTGCGGCGCTTATACCTCGGCTTCGGCCACAACTTTCAACGGCTTCAGCAAAGCGCGCTTTGTAGTGTGGGAAGAGGTTAAGGAAGACGTTATGCCCATCGCCGCAGAGATTTTAGCTCCGGCCGTATAACCGTATAAATTATATTTCCCCGTGCTGCAAAACGGCGCGGGGATTTTTGCTTTGGAAATTGAAAACGTACAAAGAAAAAGAAGCGGTAATTCGCCAATGGATTTGCCACTTCTTTTTGTTATGTGGAGAGCGCAGAGCAAAATTTATCTTTTAAGAGATATTTTAATTACCTTAGCGGTTTCTGTTCCGTTATTCCAGATAGAATGAGGAATCATGCCGTCAACGAAGAAGCTTTCGTCTTTCTTTACGATATGCGAAGCGTCTCCTAAAATGATTTTTACTTCGCCTTCGACAATGATAAATAGATGATTATCGCTGTGAGTATGATTTCCCTTCGGGCCGCCGCCGTTTGCCTCGATATATGCCAGCGCGCCCCAATGAATTGCGCCCATTTCGTTAAATAATTTTTTAGCTAAAAATCCAGAGTGACCCTCAGGGGTAATAAATGCATTTTCCAATCTAATTCCTTCCCTTCGCTTTTGATATTTATTTTATTATACACCGTTAATTTAGCGAAGTGAATAGCTAGAGATTGTCGTCTTGTCGGTTTTCCTACTCCTGAAGAGTAGGGGGTGATGTGCTATGACGGTTTCTGAGGCGTTATCTTTGATGATTAGCTTCGCAACTTTAGTAGTTCTCATTCTCTCATTTCGCAAATAGAATGAGAAAAACCGCCTAACGTGCGGTTAAGCGGTCTTCCGTCGAATTAAAATAATTTAGGGGAGAGCCGACTTTCCGCGGCCGACTATCTCTTTATTTATTATAAACGTAGTATGAAAAATAGTCAAGACAGCAAATTTTTGGCGCTTACGCCGTCCTTAGCGGGACGGCGTTTTGCTTTCCTTAGCTGCGCGGTTTATCTGCTGGGTAAGCGTGACGTCGCCGAGTATGTGTAAAAATGAACTTTATTTATTACCGTTGTATCAATGTGCGGCGGCGCGGCCATGGATGTTTACGCATTACTGGGTTACGTCCTGCGCGGCAGCGCAAGCCTGTATCTGCCGTTTCTGCTGCTGCCTGAGGAGGAATTTTTGGCAGCTGTTGTGCTGCTCTTGGGCGGATTTTGCAGCTGGCTGCCGGTCTATCTTTTTGGTAAACGGGATGCGGCCGATTATTTGTAAAGCTGAATTTTAATTTAAAGCGAATATCTTCTTCCTATCGTGAAACGCGAGGGGAAAAGCATATTCGCTTTTGCTGGTCATTGTATATTGAAGAATTATGTATACCTTCTTCACAAAAGATTTACAATTCTTGTTTAAGGTAATATACTATAAATAAGATGGGAATATAGCGATTGTTGCAATAGTTTTATTTTATAAGCGGAAAGTTTGTGCGAGGTGAGCTTTGATGAAACGGCAGGCAGCTTTAATTTTTTCCTTGCTGGTTCTGGGATTTTCTGCAGCAGCAGCCGCTGCGCCGCAGGATAATCCTGTGCAGCGGCAGCAGCAAATTTTACAGCAAAAGGAGCAGGAGCAGGCTGCCAAACGCGCCGAACAGGAATTGCAGCGGCGTGCAGGCCGCGATATGGCGAAAGCGCAGCGGCAGGGCAGCCCTTTGGCCGCCTTTGCTTTGCCGGAGGAAGCCAACAGCTTTAAAATCAAAAGCTTTTCCTTAAAGGCTTCCCGTTACGCTTATAAATTTCAGTGGATCAACGATTATTTAGCGGGCTTTAACGGCCAGCGCATCGGCGTGCAGGGCATCAATTTGCTTTTGCAGAATATCAATAACGAAATTATGAATCGCGGTTATCTGACCACGAGAATTTATATAGAATCCCAGAATTTGGCCAGCGGCAAATTGTATTTTACTTTGCTGCCGGGTGTTATCGGGGACATCCGTTTCCGGCAAAAGACCTGGGGAACATGGACTAATGCCATGCCTGTGCGGCGCGGCTCTTTACTGAATATCCGCGATATCGAGCAGGCGATAGACAATTTTAACAGCGTTCCCGGGCAGGAGGCGGATATTAAAATCGAGCCCGGCGCGCAGGAGGGCCAAAGCGATTTGGTAATCGACATTAAGCGCGGCAGGCCGTGGAAGCTGATTTTAAGTCTGGACAATTCCGGCACCCGCGACACGGGCAAGGTGCAGATGAGCGGCGCTCTGCAGCTGATGCAGCCCTTGTCGGCCAACGATATTTTTTATGTGAGCTGGAACGAGGACGCTACGGAATCCGGCGAAACCAAGGGAACGCGGGCCAACAGCATTTATTATTCCATTCCCTTTGGCAAAGAACGTTTCACTTACAGCCGCAGTAAAAATGACTATCACCAGACGGTGACTTACGCGGTCAATCCTTTTATTTCCAGCGGCGAATTTACTAACGATACGCTGACCTGGACGCATCTGGTGCAGCGCAATCAGAGCAGCAAAACAGATTTTGAGCTGGGCTTCACTCATAAAACGCGGCACAGCTATATTAACGGCACGGAAATAGAGGTGCAGCGGCAGAAAACCACGGTTTTGCTGGCGGGCTTCAATCACCGGCAGTATTTGGGGCGCAGCGTTCTGGATACGTCGCTGAAATGGCAAAAGGGATTGCCGTGGTATGCGGACGCAGGCCCGACGGACGGCATGAGCGGCGAAGCGACTACGCGCTATAATATGTATCATTTGGGGTTGAATTTTACCGCGCCGGTGCCCTTTGGCGAAGGTTACGACGCGCAGTATAACGTCAGCATCCGCGGGCAGAAAAGCGACCAGCGTGTATATGGCAGCGAATTTTTTACTATAGGCGGGTTTTACAGCGTGCGCGGTTTTGATGGCGAGCAGACCTTAGCTGCCGAGGATGGCATCGTAGTGCGCAACGAGCTGCGTTTTCCCATTGAAAAATATCCGCATCTTCTTTATCTGGCTTTGGATTACGGCAAGGTGCATGGGCCAAGTACGGAATATCTTTTAGGTACGGAGCTGGTGGGCGGCGCCGTAGGTATGCGGGGCAAAATCGGCAGTTTGCAGTACGAGGCTTTTGTGGGCTGGCCCATAAAAAGGCCGGACGGATTTATTTGCGACAGCCGCACCTACGGCTTTTTACTGACGGCGGAAATTTAAACAGCGGCGGGCAGCAGCGCCGCGCAGGGGCGTATTAGCGAAAGGAAAGCTATATTATGAGTAAGTACGGTAGCAAAAAGAAAAAGCTTATGGCCTGCGCCATTATTTTATCCTTGCAGATGCAGACGGCTTTGCCGGTTTACGCGGCTGCGGCAGCTCCGAAGGCTGCGCCGCCGGTGGTGAATATTGCAGCGCCTGACGCTAACGGGCTTTCCCACAATAAAACGGCGGAGTTTAACGTAGGCGCTGAGGGACTTGTTTTTAATAATATCGCTAACGGCAGCGCCAATACGGTTTTAGCTGGGCAGCTGACGGCTAACGCTAATTTAACAAACGGAGCGGCGCAAACGATTTTACAGGAAGTAACGGGCGGCGGCCTTTCCAACCTGCACGGCGTTATGGAAATCGCCGGGCAAAGGGCGAATTTGATTATTGCCAATCCCAACGGCATCAACGTCAATGGCGCTGGCTTTATCAATGTGGACAGGGCCACGCTGGTAACGGGCAAACCCGATTTTACCGGCGGCAGGCTGGTTTTCAACGTGACCGGCGGCCGCGTTACCGTAGAGGGAACGGGGAATTTTCCGGGAGAAGGTTTTACCAGCGCCGACGAGGCTAACACTTATTTGCCCAATAAGCTGGATATTATGACCCGCGCCGCCGTCATTAACGGCGAGCTGTGGGCTAAAGAAGAAATTAACGTCGTTACCGGCGCGAATAAAATAGATTACGCGACATCCGAAAGGCAGCAGCTTGCCGCGGACGGCGAGAAGCCTGCCGTGGCTTTGGACGTGGCGGCCCTGGGCGGCATGTATGCGGGCAAAATTATGCTGGTGGGCACGGAAAAGGGCCTGGGCATGAATCTGGGCGGACGCATCAGCGCCGGGGGCGACCTGTATATTTCCAACGCCGGGAAGCTGACCGTGACGGAAAATATGCAGCCGGGTGGCGGCGGCGAAAGAGAGAACGACGCGGCTGTCGAAGCCGGCGGCAGCATTACGCTGCTGGCAGAGGAATTAAGCAGCAGCAGCTCCATTGAAGCCAAGGGCGCGGTTACGCTGGACGTAAGCGGCAGGCTGGAAAATACAGGCTCGCTGATATCCGGAGCCGAATATTTGCAGGACGAGGAAGCCGACGACGCGGTATTTATGCATAACGAGGCCGATTTGACCCTGCGGGCCGGGGAGCTGGACAATAGCGGGTTGATTAGCGCTACCAAGAATTTAACCGTCGATATAGAAAACGGTATGGTACACAGCGGCCTTTTAACCAGCGAGGGAAGCGTGAGCGTAACGGCGGGCGGCAGCCTGACGGGCAGCGGAGCTGTCGGCGCGCAGGAATCCGTCAGCGTGACGGCGGACAAGGTAGGGCTGTATCGCGGCAATATTTATACCTATACCGCAGGCACGGATGCCGACGGCAATCCTACGCTGACTTTTGATGAAAATAAGAATGTCAGCGTCAGCGAAAAAAATCCTGACGAAATAATTACGCCGGTGACCCCGGAGCAGCCCCAGCGTCCGCATGGGCCGGAACGTCCGGGGAATTTGGCGGGCGAGGGCGCAGGCGGCGCGGCCATAGCCCCGCTGCCGCAGATTGCGGAAACGGCGGGCATTGCGGCTACCGTAGAGCAGGAAAAGGCGGCGGACGCCAGCCTGGCGCTGACTGCGGACGAGAGTGCGGACGGCAAATATCGGCCTATTATCGATAAGGCGGCCAACGGCGTGGATTTGGTACAGATTGCGCAGGTCAACTCTAACGGAGTATCCCGCAATTTATACAGCGATTTTAATATTAAATCCAGCGGCCTGATTTTGAATAACGCTACTAAGTATGCAAAAACGGAATTGGGCGGATATGTCGACCGCAATATGTTTTTGGCGGGGCGCGGAGCCAGCGTAATTTTGAATGAAGTGACCAGCTCCAGCGCCAGCGTGCTCAACGGCTACCTGGAGGTAGCGGGCAACAGGGCCAGCGTGGTTATCGCCAACGCCAACGGCATTGCTGTCAACGGTTTGGGCTTTATCAACGCGGATAACGCCATGCTGACCACGGGCAAAATTACCGGCTGGGCCGACGGCAATATTCAAACCGGCAAGGGACTGGGCGATATGCTGCTGGCGGGCAGCGGCTTTAACGGTCAGGGCGTGGGCAATTTGCAGATTACAACGCACGATCTGACCATCGACCGCAGCGAGCTATACGGACATGAAATTACCATCGACGCATCGGGTAGTATCGCCAGCAGCGGTAAGCTGGGCGGCGATAACCTGCGCATCGAAGCGGCGGGAGATTTCAGCGGCAGCGG
>NZ_CAJMEH010000021.1 GCF_905212365.1 uncultured Phascolarctobacterium sp. | reverse complement strand
GGTATAGGAAGCGGTCATGGTACGGGTATTGGCAGCGGCTATGGCGCAGGCAACAGCATTTACGCATCACCGGCCATCCCTCCGCGTTTAGTGCGCAATACGCCGCCAGCCTACCCAACTGCGGAAAAGAACGCCGGGATTCAGGGCACTGCGAACCTGCACCTGTTAGTCGGCAAGAACGGCAGCGTAGAGGAAGTAACTATTCTTTCCTCTTCCGGCAATATGAATCTGGACCAGGCGGCAGTAAGGGCCTGCTATAAATGGAAATTCACCAGCGCCCGCAATAAAGCGGGGCAGACGGTGCGCTGCTATATGACAGTGCCTATTACGTTCAGGCTGCGCTAAAGGCAGAAGCCTGCTGCGGCGTTATTTTAAATTTACGCTTAACGCCAGCTTTTTAAATAATATTTTTACTTACGCATCACTCATCACAACTCTCCATACAAAAAGACATCAGGCTCCTTGGGCAACCGGGGAGCCTGATGTCTTTTTTGCTGCTAAACAAACAATCCGAGAAAACCAAAGTATGACTTTAGTTTTCTCGGATTAGGCTAAGTGTTTAATTTTATAATATCCCTATAAAATACTAATAGGACAATACCAAGCCGTTCGGTTATAAGGAATAAGCTCGTCGCTGAGGCACATAATAAGCCCCGGCTGCACTGACAATTCCAATTTATCGAGAACTGAAAAATTTTTATCGGCATGACTTGGATTCTTACCTTTTTTTACTTCGATTGGATATATCCTTTCCCCATCGATAATCAACAAATCTATTTCTTTTTTATCGACATCGCGATAATAATATAAATCTGGCTGCTTTCCAGCATTATAATAGCTTTTTAATATTTCTGTAACCACATATGTTTCCAAAAAAGCACCGTCCATTGCGCCATTTTCCAAAGTAGAGGCGTTAGGCCAACGACACAAATAGGCAGCTAAACCAGTATCCATAAAATATACCTTAGGCGTTCTTACTAAACGCTTACTAATATTGGAATAATAGGGCCGCAAAATAAATAAAACACCAGACCGTTCCAAAATTGCTACCCATTCCTTTGCTGTTGGCGCAGAAATACCAACGGCACGGGCTATTTCTTCATAACGCAGCTCTTGAGCTGTTCTCGCAGCCATAAATACTAAAAAATCATAAAAAGCAGTCAGCTTGCCAACCTGCGCTAAGTCCTTGATATCCCGTTCTAAATAGGTATTAACATAATCCATGTAAAAGCGCTCTCTATCCATATCAGTAGCAAGCAGCTTAGGCATACCGCCGCGAAAAATCCGCTCATAAAGCTCATGTACATTTTTTGACTGAGCCTTTAATAACCGTTCTTTAAGCGCACTTATCTCAGGCCTGAACAAAGCAGGTTCGCGATTTTCTATCTCCGCAGCAGATAAAACTGACATATCAAAAACAGCTATCCTTCCTGCCAACGATTCGGCTACGCCCTGCATCATTTTAAATTTTTGCGAACCGGTTAACCAAAATAATCCGCTGTTCTTCTCGCCTTTTAAAGCCTTTTCATCTACAAGCCGCTTCATTTCCAAAAGCAAAGAAGGCACTCGCTGAAATTCGTCTATTAACAGCGGAAATCCATATGTTTCAAAGAATAATGCGGCGTCAGTTTCGGCCAAACGCCTAGCGTTGGCGTCGTCCAAAGTCACATATTTTCGTTCTGCTTCTTTGATATGATAAAGCATGGTTGATTTACCGACCTGCCTTTGGCCGCAAACCATAACGACAGGATAATATTTGGAGGCTTCTTTAATTTTATCTTCTAAATGCCTTGCAATATACATAGCCGTACCTCCCAAAAGAAAATCCGAGTAAAATAAAGTCTTACTTTATTTTACTCGGATTTTTATGTATTGTCAAACTTTTACTTCTTTCGCACATCAGCTTTAAATTTCAGCACCACAGCCACTGCCAGGCTCACTACAA
Source organism: uncultured Phascolarctobacterium sp. (assembly GCF_905212365.1). GTDB lineage: Bacteria > Bacillota > Negativicutes > Acidaminococcales > Acidaminococcaceae > Phascolarctobacterium_A. The sequence continues at coordinate 25,837 of NZ_CAJMEH010000021.1, read as the reverse complement.
AGCAAGCGCTGAAGAAGTACAGGGTCACGCTGTAGCTATGAGTGCGCTCATAAATTTGCGACAGCAGCAGCGGCCCGGCAATGCCAGCCAAGCCCCAAGCCGTAAGAATGCGCCCGTGAATAGCGCTGAGCTGTTTAGTTCCGTACAAATCGCTCAAATACGCCGGCATACAGGAAAAACCGCCGCCGTAGCAGGTAATGATAATAAAAATCAACAGCTGAAACAGCAGTTTGTCCGCCACGCCTGCCAGCAGATAGAAGGCCGCAATCTCAATGGCGAAAAAGGCAATATAGGTATTGCGCCGTCCCAAATAATCGGAAATCGTAGACCAAACAATGCGCCCGCCGCCGTTGAGCAGCCCGATAACGCCCACCATGGATGCAGCCTCCATGGGCGACATTTTAATAACCTCCTGCGCCATAGGCGACGCTACAGCCAGCAAGCCGATGCCGCAGGTAATATTAGTGAAGAACACCCACCACAAGGCGTAAAACTGCCAGGTATGCATAGCCTCCTGCACGCTGCACTGCCCCTGCTGCTCCGGCAGCTGCACTTTAAAATTACCTTTAGATGTTAATTCCGGCATTTTCGGCGGCTCCAGATACAAAGCGGAGGCCGTCATAACCACAACATAAGCGCAGCCCAAAATCACAAAATTCTCAATCAAGCCGTACTTAGCTATTAAAAGCTGCATCACCGGCCCGGCAATCAGGCTGGCAAAGCCAAAGCCCATAATAGCCAAGCCAGTCGCCAAGCCGCGGTTCTGCGGAAACCATTTAACCAAGGTGGAAACCGGCGTAATATAGCCCACACCCAAGCCAATGCCGCCGATTACGCCGTAGCTTAAATACAGCAGCGGCAGGCTGTGCTGGCTTAAGGCGTAAGCTGTTCCCAGCATACCCGCGCCGAAAAAGGCGGCGGCTGTCAGCCCGCTTCTGCGCGGGCCGCAGCGTTCCACATAGGTTCCTAAAAAGCCTGCGGACAAACCTAAAAATAAAATCGCCAGCGAAAATGTCCAGGTGACCTGCTGCAGGGTGAAGCCCATAGCCTGCATAATGGGCCGCGTCAGCACGCTCCAGGCGTAAACGGAGCCGATGGAAATGTGAATCCCGATAGCCGCCAGAACGATAAGCCATTTGTTTTTTGTTTGCTGCATTGTGATTACCTCTTTTCTTCATCATAAATAATGAATACTCAGCAGCCTTGCCCATAAAAAAATCTGGGCAGCAGCTGCTTGCCCAGACGGTCGGCCATATCACAACGCAGTCCACGTGGTAAACTCCACTTATCCGTCAGGAGCTGCATTGCTTTTTAAGTTATGTCTTAATTATAGCCCATTATATTTAATTGTCAAGATAGTGTAGTATATTTTTTCTTGCCCACTATATATAGTAAAGCTTGTTACACAATCACTTTTCACAGCATTTGCGCTTTGTATTTATCTTAGGCGTTTTTATTTCGGTGCAATGACGGCAGCCGCCCTTACCGCAGTCGTCACAGCCTATGCAGCCGCCGCTTTTATGAGCGCGCAGCACCTGCTTTGCCGCCAAATAAACAGCGCCGATAACAATTAAACCTACAATCCAGGTAGCCATAATGCACCTCGCTTTCAACAAACTCCTAACGGATGGTTGGGCTGCCAATGCTCAGCACTGGCAGCCCTGATTTTTTATCACAGATCAAACTTAAAGCCTTTTTTATTTTGCGTCAACGCTCAGTACGTTAGCGCCATCGGAGGTCTTTTTAGCCGGACGAACCAGCAGATAGATGAACGCTCCCAGGAACACGGCGGCAATGGCCGTACCTGCGCTAAAGCCTTCGCCGCCCACAAAGACGCGGCCAAACTGATAGATGATGAGGCAAACAACATAAGCGTACACATTTTGGAAAATAATGGTTGCCCAGGTCCATTTCTTGCTGTTCATTTCCTGGCTCATGGTAGAAATAGCAGCCAGGCACGGGGAATCCAGCAGGTTGAATACCAAGAAGGAGAAGGCGGCCACAGCGCTGGGGAACATAGCCATAACGGCAGTCCACAGGTCGGGCTCTTCTTCGGTGGCTTCAGCCAAGCCAGCCAGAATAGCCATGGTGCTGACGATTGCTTCCTTAGCCACAAAGCCGGAGAAAGCGGCGGCTACAGCCTGCCAGCTGTCGAAGCCCAAGGGAGAGAAGATGGGAGCCAGCACATTACCGATAACGGCGATGAAGCTTTGCTCGGTTTCTTCTACCATAGCCAGGCTGCCGTCAACCAAGCCGTAGCTTGCCAGGAACCACATAGCTACGCAGCACAGGAAGATGATGGTACCGGCTTTTTTCAGGAAGCCGGCAACGCGCTCCCAGGTGTGCAGCAATACGTTTTTAGCAGCGGGCAGATGGTACGGCGGCATTTCCATTACGAATGGAGCGGGATCGCCTGCGAACAGCTCGCTCTTCTTCAAAATGATGCAGGAGGTAATAACGGCAAAGAAGCCGACAAAGTACATAATCGGAGCCATGTACCACTCGCCGCCCATGATAGCGCCGCTCAGCAAAGCGATAACCGGCAGCTTAGCGCCGCAGGGAATAAAGGTGGTGGTCATGATGGTCAAGCGACGGTCCTTTTCGTTTTCAATGGTACGGCTGGCCATAATGCCGGGAACGCCGCAGCCGGAGGAGATCAGCAGAGGAATGAAGCTCTTGCCGCTCATACCGAACTGACGGAAGAAACGGTCCATAATGAAGGCCACGCGAGCCATATAACCGCAGTCCTCAAGGAAGCTCAACAGCAGGAAAACGATAGCCATTTGCGGTGCGAAGCCGATAGGCGCGCCAATACCGCCGATAATGCCGTCAACAACCAAAGAAACCAGCCAGTCCTCGGTACCGGCAGCCTCCAGATTTTCCTGAACCCAGGGCATAATCCATTCGCCGAACAGGGTATCGTTAGTAAAGTCGGTAACAATAGTACCAAGGGAATCAACGGCGATATAATAAACAAGGAACATAACGATGGCAAAAATAGGCAGCGCCAAGAAGCGGTTAGTAACAATGCGGTCAATTTTATCAGAGGTAGTCAGGCCGGTCTGACCCTTTACTACAGCCTGCTGCATCAGCTGGCCGATGAAATTATAACGCTCGTTGGTAATAATGCTTTCGCTGTCGTCGTCCATTTGCTCCTCGCAAGCGGCTACGATTGCTTCCAGCTTAGCCTTTTCGCCTTCGCTGAAATTCAAAGTGCCCATAATCTTAGCGTCGCGTTCAAAAATTTTAATAGCCAGCCAACGCTCGCTGACGCCGGAAATCTTATTGCCTGCTTCGCGGATAATAGCCTTCAAGGCTTCCTCTACCTCGGCGCTGAAGCGCATATAACGGGGAACAGCTCCGCCTGCGGCACTGATAGCAGCTTCGGCTGCGGCGATGGTGCCTTCGCCCTGCAAAGCGGAGGTTTCAACAATCTGGCAGCCCAACTCGCAGGACAGCTTTTTAATATCCAGCTTATCGCCATTTTTGCGAACGATATCCATCATGTTCATAGCGATGGCTACGGGAATACCCATTTCCATAACCTGCGTGGTCAAATACAGGTTACGCTCGATATTGGAACCGTCTACCAAGTTCAAAATAGCGTCTACCTTGTCCTCCAGCAAATAATTACGGGAAATTACTTCCTCCAAGGTGTAAGGAGACAAAGAATAAATACCGGGCAGGTCGGTAACGATTACGTCGTCATGGCCTTTCAGACGGCCTTCCTTTTTCTCTACAGTTACGCCGGGCCAGTTGCCTACATATTGCTTGGAACCGGTCAAATCATTAAACATAGTAGTTTTGCCGCAGTTAGGGTTGCCAACTAAAGCAATTTTTATTTCTTTCATCACTAGCCTCCCCTTATTCTACAACGATGTTTTCAGCCTCGCCCTTGCGCAGGCTCAGCTCGTAGCCGCGAACGGTTACTTCGATAGGATCGCCCAAGGGAGCCACCTTGCGAACGAAAATCTCAATGCCCTTGGTTACGCCCATATCCATAATACGGCGTTTCAATGCGCCTTCGCCAGTCAATCTTTTTACAACTGCTTTTTGGCCTACGGCCACGTCCTTTAAAGTAGTCATCATGCCCTCCAATTCAAATAAAAATTTTAGCGGCCATTACCTTGCTCAAGGCAACGCGCGCATCCTTAACGCTGACGATCAAATTACCGTCAAATTCGCTCACCACAGTAATCGCTGCGCCCACAACAAAACCCATACTTTCCAAAAAGCGCTTGGTTTCTGCCTTGCCATGCACCGCTGCAATGGTATTTATTTCTCCGCGTCTTGCCATCAGTAAAGGCATCATCTTTTCCTCCGTCTAAAAATGTCAGCACACGCTAACCGAAATTTAAAAATTATGTAGTTAGGTGTTCCTAACTACTGCAATAAGTTTACACTTGCTGGAAATTTTTGTCAAGGGAAATTTGTCAAATCCAAATACTAATCGTTAATTTACGTTAGCTTATGCTGATGTTCTAACTGCTAAAATAAATGAGCAAAGGGCCGACGCTTAGCGCCGGCCCAAACTTAATTTGCCAGTTTCAATTTATATTTTCTTATACAGAATGCGGATAGAATTCAATACGCACAGCAGGGATACGCCGGTATCGGCAAATACCGCCGCCCACATGGAAGCGTAGCCCATCAGGCCGGCAACCATAATGATAACCTTCACAGCCAGTGCGAAGATAACATTCTGCCAGGCGATAGCGCCCGTAGCGCGGGCAATAGCGATAGCCTGAGGAATAGCCTTAACCTCGGAGTTCATGAACACAACGTCCGCAGCTTCGATAGCAGCGTCCGCGCCGCTGCCCATGGCAGCGCCTGCGTCCGCACCGGCCAACACCGGAGCGTCGTTAATCCCGTCGCCGACGAACATTACCGGGCCGTACTTATTACGCAGCATATTGAGCTCGCTCAGCTTATCCTGCGGCAGCAGCTGTGCGCGCACCTCGTCGATGCCCGCAGCGGCGGCCACAGCCTCGGCCTCCTTCTGCGCGTCGCCGGTCAGCATAGCGGTCACTAAGCCCTGCTTCTTCAAAGCGGCGATAGCGTCCTTCGCGTCCTCCTTCAAGGTATCGTTAATCAGCAGCTGGCCCATATATACCTTATTATCGGCTACTAAAACCTCGCTGCCGCTGGCGGCAGGAGTATAACCGCCGTAATTAACGGCAAAGCGTTCCAGCAGCTTGGCATTGCCGCACAACACACGGCGCTCGCCAAAATAAGCGACAAGGCCCTCGCCTGCGATTTCCTCAAATTTATCAGGACGCACCAGCGCCATTTCCTTACCCTTGGCAGCCTCAACTATGCTGACAGCAATGGGGTGAGTGGATACCAGCTCGGCGCTGGCCGTCAGCTTCAGCAATTCGTCTTTATCGATACCTTCGGCAGCGTTAACCTGCTGCAAAACGAAATTACCCTTAGTAACAGTACCGGTTTTATCCATAACTACAGCGGCAATGTTCTTCAAAGCCTCCATAGCTACGCCGCCCTTGAACAAAATGCCGTATTTGGAGCCTGCGCCGATACCGCTGAAGAAGGCCAGAGGCACGCTCAGCACCAAAGCGCAGGGACAGCTGATTACCAGGAAGGTCAACGCGGTATAAATCCATTTTTCCCATTCGCCGGTAATCAAAGAGGGAACAACGGCAGTCACCACTGCTGCGGCTACTACAAAGGGAGTATAAACACGCGCGAAGCGGGTAATGAAGCGGTCGATGGTCGGTTTGGAAGCGGCGGCGTTTTCCACGCTGTCCAGAATGCGCGTTACCATGGATTCGGACAGAACCTTTTCCACGCGGATTTTCAGCATGCCGCTGGTATTAACGCAGCCGGAAACAATTTCATCGCCGTAAGCGCGTTTCACAGGCACGGGCTCGCCCGTTACCGGGGAAGTATCAACCAGGCTTTCGCCCTCGACAACTACGCCGTCCAAGGGAATACGGTCGCCTACGCGCACCAGCAGGATATCGCCTACATGAGCGTCCTCAGCCGGAATCACCTTTACTTCTTCGCCTATCAGCAGGTTGACAACCTCCGGACGCATATCAACGGCGTCCATAATTTGTCCGCGGCTCTTTTCTACGGCGCGCTGCTCGAAATATTCGCCCACGCGATAAAAGAACATTACGCCTACAGCCTCTTCCCAGGCCTGAATGGCAAACGCGCCCAAGGTAGCCACAGTCATCAGGAAGTTTTCGTCAAAGACGTTGCCCTTAGCAATATTTTTCAAAGCCGTCAGCACAATGCGCCCGCCCAGCAAAATGTAGGCGAAAATCAGGCAGTACATATGATAAGCTTCGGGAATCAGCCCTAACCATTCGGTAACGATAAAGACTGCGCCGCCCAAAACAATTTCGATTAAGGTTTGCTTTTCGCTGAGAGAAGAGAAAATACCGCCGGCCTTCTTGCGTTCCTCCAGCTCCGGCGCCAGATTCGGCTTCGTAGCGGCCTCCACCAGTACCACGCCTTCTTCCACCTTATCGGTCACAGCCTGCATCTTAGCCAGCAGGCCGTCATAATTCTGCGCCTTAACGCGCAGCTTTTTAGTAGTGAAGGTCAGCACTGCGCTTTCAATTTCCGGCATAGCGGCTAAAGCGCGTTCAATCTTAGCGCCGCAGTTAGCGCAGTCCAGATTCTGCACCAAATAAACGCGGTCGCTGCCCTTGCTCAAGGTAGGCCGTTTATCGCGGGGCACTACCTCTACGTCGGATTCGATAGAAGTACAAATTTCCTGAATGACCGGCAGCAAAGCGTCATGGTCGGCGGCGCTCAAGCGCAGCTGCTTAGTTGCAAAGCTAATGTTAGCATAGGTAACTCCCGGCAGCTCCTTGATTTTGTATTCCATTTTAGCGGCGCAATTAGCGCAGCCCAGATTCTTCAAAATATAAACGCGCTTTACCTTATCGGCGTCCGGCATCCGGCAGGTGCAGTTAGCCAGGCTTTCGCCGCAGACGTCGCAATACTCCTCATGCGGATGGCAGATTTCACACTGGCAATCGTCGGGATGTCCTGGCACATGATGGCTATGGCTGTGAGCATGCTCATGGCCGTGGTCATGGCCGCAGCCGCACTCGTCGTGATGATGCTCTTCGTGTTCGTGCGCGTGACCTTCATGCTCATGACCGTGGTCGTGGCCACAGCCGCACTCGTCGCCATGGTCGTGATGATGTTCTTCATGTTCATGCGCCTGTCCACAGCAGCAGTCGGCGCCATGCTCGTGATGATGTTCCTCGTGCCCATGGTCATGGTCGTGACCATCGCCATGGGTGTGGGTGGGTACATGCCCCATAGTTTCATGATTATGGTCCTTGCCGCAATGACCGCAGGTGCAGCCGTCAGGATGCTTGCTATAATCTTCAGCGCCGGTAATATGCCCGTCGACATGACGGAAGGAACGCACATCGCCGGAGCCGATACGCACGTCTTCTAAATCGCGAACTTCTTTCTTCATTATATATACCACCTTTCTTCTCGGTTTTATGTGAGTACTTATTCATATGTTTTGTCAAAAATAAACTGAAAGCCAAGACTTTTGCATCTGAACTTTCATCGCTTATAGACCTATTATAACACATGAATGAGTATTCATCTATACCTTTTTGAAAAAAATTTTAGGTTGGGTACGGCGTAGACCGTACCCAATATGGAGATGAAAAGGAAATATTAATCGAACAAGTGGCAAGCCACCCAATGTCCATGCTCAATTTCCCGCAAAACCGGTTTATTTTGCAGGCAATGCTCAGTGCAATGCTCGCAGCGGCTGGCAAAGGGACAGCCCTTGGGTAAATCCAATGGGCTGGGAATCTCGCCCTCCAATGGCTCAATCTTATAATGCTCGTCGGCAGCCACCTTGAATACGGCTTTCATCAAGGACTTAGTATACGGATGCTTGCAATGCTCGCCAATGCGGCCTGTTTCCATCCATTCTACTACGTTGCCCAAATAAAGCACTGCCACCTGATGGCACATCAAATCCACCAAGCCCAAATCATGGGCAATGAACAGATAAGTGATGTTCTTTTCTTTTTGCAGCTTGCACAGCAGCTCGCAAACCTTTTCCTGTACGGAAACGTCCAAAGCAGAGGTTGCTTCGTCGCACACAATAATCTTCGGCTCCAAAGCCAAAGCGCGGGCAATCCCCAGGCGCTGGCGCTGACCGCCGGACATGCTGTGCGGATAACGGTCCTTAAAGGAAGCAGGCAGCTCTACCATTTCCAAAAGCTCGGCAGCCTTAGCGTCTACTTCGCTGTTTTTAATCATACCGAAGTTTTTCAAGGGCTCGGTTAAAATATCTTTAACCAGCATCTTCGGGTTAAAAGCGGCGTTAGGGTCCTGGAACACCATCTGAATCAGCTTACGGTTCTGACGTTTTTCTTCGCCTTTAGCCTTTAAAATATCCTTACCGTTAAAAATTGCCTCGCCGGAGGTAGTGGACTGAATGCCCAGCAGGCAGCGTACCAAAGTGGATTTGCCGCAGCCGGATTCGCCGATAATACCCAAGGTGCGGCCCTCAAAGGCGCGCAGCGTAATATTATCGCAGGCAGTTAAAAATTTACCGCCGTCCACAGGGAATTTTTTGGTCAGGTTATTGATCTCCAATACGACCGGCGTACGTTCATAGGATGCAGGATTATTCATAGTAGCATTTACCTCCTATTACAGGTACTGCGGCCAGCAGGGATTTAGTATAATCCGTCTTAGGATTGCTCAGCACATCGTAACGGCTGCCGCTTTCTTCTACGCGGCCGCCCTTCATAACCATAATCTTATCGGACATATAGCTTGCTACGCCCAGGTTATGCGTTACGATAATTACGGCAACGCCGAACTGATCGCGCACATCAATAATTTGACGAATGATCTGCGCCTGTGTGGTTACGTCCAAAGCAGAGGTAGGCTCGTCAGCCATCAGAATTTTAGGCTGGAACACCATAGCCATAGCGATACCAACACGCTGGCGCATACCGCCGGAAAGCTCGAAAGGATAGCTGTTCATAATATTGTCCGGATTAGGCAGGCGCACATTGGTCAGCATAGCGGTAGCCATTTTATACGCTTCATCCTTGGATTTTTCAGGCTGATGGGCTTGAATATAATCGATAAACTGCACGCCGATACGACGAATAGGATTGATCATATTGCCGCTGTCCTGGAAAATCATGGACATTTCCGTACCGGAAAGCTTACGCCAGTCTTCCTTAGTGTTTTTCAGCATATCCCGGCCTTCAAAGGTGATGCTGCCCTTGCTTACATGACCAGCACCGGGCAAGCAGCCCATTGCGGCGCGGATAATGGTTGTTTTGCCAGAGCCGGATTCGCCTACGATGGAAAGGATTTCACCTTTATCCAATTCTACATTGGCACCGGTTACGGTGAGCCTGTCACCGTAACTGATGTCCAAATCTTTAATTTCAAGAAGCATGTAGCGATACCTTCTTTTTCAAAGATTTACAGAAGCCGCTTATTGAGCGGGTTTAATTTCTTTGGTCAGCCAGTAGTAGTCGCAAGGCAGAATTTCTGCATCAGTAACGGTCTTACTGGAAACCATATTGGTCTGCGGATGGCCGAATACCAGGGAAGCAGCGTCGTTCATAATAATCTTTTGCAGATCGATAACCAGAGCGCGGCGTTTAGCAGGATCGAATTCTACGCCCAATTTGTCGGAAATTGCATCAAATTCAGGATTGCTGTAACCGGTACCGTTTTGCTCTTGACCGGTCTTCAGGTACATGTTCATGAATACTTCCGGATCGCCGGCCTGCAGGCACAGTACGTTGGAAATCAGCAGATCGTATTCGCCGCGGCGGCCAATGCCGTCCAGCACGTTATAGTCTACGTTCTTCAGGTTTACTTTAATGCCAACCTTCTTAGCGTCAGCCTGGGTAGCTTCAGCATACAGAGGCAGTTCTGCACGGCCGCTGTAGAATACGAAGTCCAGCTCGAGGTTCTTGCCGTCTTTATCAACAAAGCCGTCGCCGTTAGTATCTTTCCAGCCAGCTTCTTCCAGCAGCTTTTTAGCGCTTTCAACATTGTATTGGTTGGGATCCTCTTTATAGAGTTCAGCATAACCGTAATCTACGGAAGGAGGCAGGTACGGACCGCCGGGAACGAAAGTATCTTTCAGCAGGACCTTATTATAGGTTACGCGGTCCAGGCTGCGCAGCAATGCCTGACGAACCTTCAGGTCGCCCAACGGACGCTCAGGTCTTACGTTCAGACGAGCCAGTACGTCGCGCAGGGAAGCGATTTCAGAAATGTTGAATTTATTTTTGTCTTTGAACAGCTGCAGGTCACCGGCTGCAATATTGATAGCGAAGTCGATCTCGCCTTTTTGCAGAGCCATTGCACGGGTGTTAGGATCGTCAATGGTCAGGATATCAACCTCTTTAAACGGTACTGCGCCATCCCAGTATTTTTCATTACGAACCATTTCTGCTTTAGCCTTGCTGTAGGTCTTTACAGCGTAAGGACCGGTGCAAATAGCGCCTTGTTTAGCGGTGTCACGGTCTTTAATAGTAGTGGTATCGACGATGATGAACAGCGGATCGCCCAGCATACCCGGCAGAGTCGGTACAGGTTTCTTAGTTTTGATGATTACGTTTTGGCCTTCGCCCTTGATGGACTCATATTCAAACATGGATTTAGCGCGCGGAGCTTTTTCAAAGGTACGCAGGATGGAAGCAGCTGCAATTTCACCGGTCAGCTTATTGCCGTTAGAGAAGCAGGCCTTATCGTTAATGTGGAAGGTCCAGGTCAGCTTGTCGTCGGAAATCTCCCATTTATCAGCCAGCCACGGAGTGGAATTCATTTTCTTATCGAATTTAACCAGGCATTCGCCCAGGCCGTAACGCATTACAACCCAACCGAAGTAGTTATCAGTGGTTTCCAGAGAGTCGGCGAAGTTGGTAACGCCCATCTTGACTACTTCTTTCTTTTCGGCTTTTTTATCGCCGCCACCGCAGCCTGCTGCTGCAAATGCCAGTAAACCGATCATAGCTGCTGCTGCGCTAACTTTGAATAATTTTTTCATAAAGACACTCTCCATTTCTTTACTCATTAAAAAATTTTTAAGATAAAAAATTTAAAACTTTATTATTCCTGGGCGTCATTGCGAGGATCCAAAACATCGCGCAGATTATCGCCCCACAGATTAAAGATAACGACGGTTACGAAAATTGCCAAACCAGGGAAAATCATCAGCCAGGGAGCTGTTTGCAGTTGCTGGCGGCCTTCGTTCAGCATCAAGCCCCATTCAGGAGCAGGCGGCTGGCTGCCAAAGCCCCAGGCCTGCCAGTTCCATCATCAGCGCGCCGATATCAGCCGCTGCGGTAACTACCATCATCGGCAGAATGTTAGGCAGAATGTGAATCCACAAAATATGGGAAGGACTGCCGCCGTTTACGATAGCCGCATCAACGAAGTCGCGGCGTTTAATTTTCATAACCAAAGAACGTGCCAGGCGCGCATATTTTGTCCAGCTTACGATGGTCAAAGCGATAACGGCGTTAACCAGACTGCCGCCCATAATACCGGCAACGGCGATTGCCAGAATCATGCCAGGGAAGGAAATCATCATATCGGAAATACGCATGATGACCATATCCACCTTACCGCCGAAATAACCGGAAAGCACACCCATGGTAGTACCAACGATGAATACACTGGCTACCAGGAAAAGTACTCCGCTCAAGGAAGCACGAGCGCCGTAAAGCACACGGCTGAAGCAGTCGCGGCCCAATTTATCAGTACCGAAGAGATGCTGCAAGCCGGGCTCTAAGAAAGCGTCCTTCATCGTGGCTTGAGTCGGGTCGTAGGGAGCCAGTACAGGTGCAGCTACGGCAATCAAAAGCAAGGCTAATACCAAAATACTGGTAATGGCAAAGGCCCGATTATGTTTAAAACCGTTGACTAATGTTTCCATGCCCTTACCTTACCTTTCTTAGACGCGGATCAAGATAGTTATAGGACAGATCCACGATCAAATTGATTACCATATACATCAAAGCTATCCAAACTACGACGCCTTGCACAAGCTGGAAGTCGCGGTAGGTAATAGCTTCGATAGCCAGACGACCAAGGCCCGGCCAGGAAAATACCATTTCAATAACTGCGGCGCCGCCCAAAAGGTTACCTAGGGACAGGCCCAGCAGCGTAATCAACGGCAGCATAGCGTTAGGCAGAACCTCTTTCCAGAGGATGTGGCTTTCGCTCATGCCGCGGGCGCGGGCGCCTACTACATAGTCTTGGTGCAGCTCTTCCAGAATAGCAGTGCGCACTTGGCGCGTGTACTTGGAGGCCATAGCAATCGCCAGTGTAGCCGCCGGTAAAATAATCGTGTCAATGCCGATCGTACCGCCGACAATGGGCAGCAGATCCAGCTTCAGGCCAAAAACCCACAGCAGCATCAAGCCGACCCAGAAGCCCGGCATGGATACGCCCATAAAGGTAAATGCGCGGACAATATTGTCAACCCAGCCGCCGCGCTTTACTGCGGAATAAATGCCCATGGGAATGGATACTACCATCATCATTACCAAAGACGCTACGGACAGCAAAATAGTGCCGGGCAACCGCTCAAACAGCTCTTCCACCACGGGCTTTTTAGCCATAAAGGAAAAACCAAGGTTGCCTTGCAAAGCACGTCCCAACCAATCCAAGTATTGGAAGAAGAAAGGTTTATCCAAGCCTAATTCTGCGCGCAAAGCGTCGATTTCAGCCTGGCTAACGATAATATCCTCGTTGCCCGCAATCATCTGGCGGGCAACATCGCCAGGCGCCAACATTACCAAAGCGAAGGTAATAAAGCTGATACCCAGCAGTACGAGGACGATCTGACCTAAGCGGGCCAGAATTTGCTTTTTAGTCAAAGCGCATCATCTCCATACATAAAAATAACCTTCTCCGCTTGCAGCAGAAAAGGTATATAACATAACGTGCACTATTATGCAATATATTTCTGTCTCAAGCGGAAATATATCAAACTGAGGAAGAGGTCTGACTTGCGCAAAGGCTTCACAGTGGCTGGACCGTTACGGATTTGCACCGTATTCCCATTTTATCTCCGTTTATTTAGAGACAACCTCAGCAGATTTAATAATTTTATTATTATCGTAAAGCGTCCTATTGACAAAATTTACGCTTAACGCTTTGTATCTATAATAGCACTAATTCTCAATAATTGCAATAGCTGCGCCATTTTTTTGTCTACTTTTTGTCTAATGTGTGACTTTTCTCCTTAAACCCGGCAAATAGCATAATAAAATCACCGATTGTGTAAACATAAAGCACAAAAGTGCCACCCAAAGCCCGGAATTCCCCCACTGGGGGACCAAGAAGTACTGCGTCAAATAAAATACGCCTAAAGCCAGCAGCATCATATTGCGTATAGGCGCAGTATAGGTCGCGCCGCAGAACACGCCGTACAGCACCATGCCGATACCAGCGCAGACCGGATAAAACAGTACGTAAATATCGTAAGCTTTCGCTGCGGCAATAACCTCCTCAATGCCTGTAAATAAGCGGATGCAATAATCACTGGTCAAATAATAGCCGCCCATTAAAAGCACCGCCAGCACAGCCAGCCACTTATAAGTAACGCTAATCGTTTCGTTAAATAATTGCTTGCTGCCGGAGCCCACCGCTCTGCCGGAAAAAATCGCCGCGCCGTTGGCCATGCCGTCGATAAGATAGCTCATTATGTCCTTCAGCTGCAAGAGCACGGCATTGGCAGCCAGCACCACCGTTCCCAGCGACGCGCCTACGGCGGCTATAATATTATTTACCGTCAGCAGACAGGCAGTACGAATCATCAGATTAGCGTTCACCTGCAGCATGCCGACAAAGGTACGCCAGTCCAGCAGCTCGCCCCAGGGCAGGCTGCCGTAATCAAAATCACCGTAAATATACATCAGCAAAGCGCCTAAGAGCCCGCCGTACAGCTGGCTCAACAGCGTCGCCAGCGCTACGCCCGTAATATCCATATGCAGCCAAAAGACGAACCAAACGCTCAAAAACATATTAAGCACATTCATAGACACCTGCATAAAGACGCTAGCCCGCACTCGCGTCTGGCCCATCAGCCAGCCAAGCGCCACATAATTGAAAAGCACCAGCGGCGCGCCCCAAATCAAAATATAATAATATCTGCGGCACAGCTGGTTGACCTCCGGCGCAGCGCCGATCATACCCAAATATAAATCCACAATGGGGTTCTGCAGCACGATGCAAAAAAAGCTTATCAGCAGCGCCAGCACCAGCGGCTTAAAGAAGGCCAAAAGCCCCAGCCGCTTGTCCGCCGCGCCAAAGGCCTGAGCCGCATAGCCAGTAGTGCTGACGCGCAGAAAGCCGAAAAGCCAATAAAGATTGTTAAACAAAATTGCGCCCAGGGACACCGCCGCAATATATTTAGGGTCGGGCAGCTGCCCCATCACCGCCGTATTGACCGCGCCCATCAACGGCTGAGTCATAGTGGACAGCATAAACGGCACTGTTAGGCCAAGATATTCTTTATCAGTCAGCAAACGCATTACACCACGCCTCTCTTATTGGAATATTATTTTATTTATAATTAGCTCTTGTGTGAAAAGATTATCACATGTTATAATATTTGGCAAGAGAGAAAATATGGCAAAATACAAAACAAGGAGCTATAATAATGTCTGACACCATCAACGTATGCGGCCTGACTATTGAAAGAGGTCAAAAACTGCGTACCTTTTTACCTGTCCCCGACACTCCGGTAAAAATCCCTATCACTATTATCAACGGCTGCGAGGACGGCCCTACTTTACTTATTACCGCCGGCATCCACGGCGGCGAATACCCTGGCATCGCCGCAGCTATGGAGTTGGGCCGCGATATTGAGCCCAGCGACCTTTTAGGCACGCTCATCATGATGCACCCGGTAAATATCCAGGGCTTTTGGGCGCGCCGGGAAATGATCGTTCCTGAAGACGGCAAAAATTTAAACCGCGTGTTCCCCGGCGACCCGCTGGGTACTCTTGCTGACAAAACCGCTTATCTCATCAGCAGCAATTTCTTCCCCATCGCCGATTTTTATGTGGATATGCACAGCGGAGATATTCACGAAAGCCTGCATCCCTATGTGTACTACCCCGGCCAGCCCACTCCGGAGGTGGAGAAAGCTTCCCGCTCCATCGCCCGCGTACTGGATATGGAATACATGGTGCGTTCTCTGGCTACGGGCGGCGCTTATAATTACGCCGCCAGCACCGGTCTGCCGTCCATTCTTATCGAGCGCGGCGGGGCGGGACTGTGCCTGCACGAGGACATCGAAGCTTACAAGGACGATGTGCGCAATATTCTGCGCAAGCTGAAAATGTTCTCCCTGCCTGTTAAGCCGCGCCGCCACAGCCCCCGCGACGTAGAAAACCTCATCTACCTGGAAGCGTTGGAAACAGGCTGCTGGCTGCACCACATTCACAGCGGCGACTTCGTAGAGGAAGGCCAGGTTTTGGGCCGCATTACCGACGTTTTCGGCAATACTCTCACCACCTACTACGCAGAGCAGACCGGCGTTATCCTGTATGTATGCCCCGCGCTGGCTTCGCCCAAGGGCACTATTCTGGTGGCCTATGGCACACTCAAAGAATTTGACGACGAGGACTAAAAATTTTATACACGCATAGCAAAAGGGCTGCTGTTCCTGGACAACGAACAGCATCCCTCTTAATTTATGAATTTATCTAATGCAGGGGTGTGCATTAAGCAGCTAAAAGCCTTCAAAAATAATCTCTATACAAACAAATTACAGGAATACTTTAATTTGCGCCAAAATAAGAGCTGTAAATATTTTTATACTCTCCGCTACGACGCAGCTCGGACAAAGCCTTGTTCATAGAAGCGGCCAACTCGGCGTTATCCTTGGCCACCGCAATACCTATTTTATCGGACAGCAACTCTTTTTCATCGGCAAACATTACCTTATTGCCATAACCATGGGTGATGAAGAAGCTGGCGGATACGGATGAAACTACGGCGCAGTCTGCCAGGCCCTCGCCCGCAGCCTTCAAAGCGCTTTCCACATCCTTCACCGGCAGCAGCTTAGCTGCGCCGTTCTGCTGCGCTAAATCAGCGGCGTAGCTGCCTTCCTCCACAGCCACGGTCTTGCCGCTCAGGGTGCATTTAGCGTCCGCCTTCTTCGCCACTACGATGCGATAGCTGTCCTCAACATAGGGGTCTGTAAAGGCAACCAGCTTTTCGCGCTCGCTGGAAATCGTCATTCCGGCGATAGCGGCGTCATATTTTTTCTCATTAAGCCCGGTCAGGATATCCTTAAAATCAACATTGATATACTCGACCTTTTCGTAGCCCATTTCTTTCGCCAAAGCGTTCATCAAGCCAATATCAAAGCCGGTATGCAGCTTGGTTTTCTCCTGATAATATTCAAAAGGCGGGAAATTGGCGTCCGTTGCCACCTTAAGAATCTTACCGGCAGCCGGCGCTTTAGGAGCGCTGCCGCAGCCAGCCATGGCTAAAGACAAAACTACGCAAAAAACAAGCAACAATAATTTTTTCATCAGCAATTCCTCCATTGTTACTTAAATTTTTGTGAGAGTGTGCGCATTTCTGCTATGCCTTTATTATAACGTATTTTGCCAACATGTCAATATCCGTTCACATATTCTTGCTTTTCTTTTCAAGGATTACTGAACACTATCGCCAAAGTGTTCAACAAAAGGGAGCCTTTTTACTTTCAAAAAAACGAATTGTCGCGCCGTAATAATTATGGTATTATATAGTTAGCTAATACGCTTAGCCTGATTAGGCTGGTTAGCTTGCAGGAGGTGTTTCACATGACTCAAGTAAATATGATGGAAGCAAAAAACGATTTATCTAAATTGATTAAAATGTTAGAAACAAAGCAAGAAGACGTCATTTTTATCGCTAGAAACGGCGAAGCCATAGCCCAAATTACTTTAATTCCTAAAGAAACTATAGCAAAACGCATAGGAGTGGCAGAAGGCGTCTTTAAAGTTCCCGCGGATTTTAAAAAATGGGATGCAGAAATAGAAGAAATGTTTGAGGATACTATATGAAAATTTTATTAGATACACATATTTTACTTTGGGCAATTACTAATGATATTCAACTGCCAGAAAATGCAAAAAAAATGATTCTGAACGCAGATAACGATATCTTTTTCAGTACCATTTCGGTATTGGAAGTGCAGTTAAAACATATAGCTCATCCTGATTCTTTACCAATAGATGGAGAAAGATTTTTAAACTACTGTAAGCAATCCGGATTTGCCATGCTTCATTTAAAATGCGAGCCAATCTTCTTGCTGAAAACCCTAGAAAGATATCCTGGACGACCACCTCATAAAGATCCTTTCGACAGATTATTAATTTGCCAGGCAATTGATGAGAATATGATATTTGTTACCCATGATAACCTCTTAGGAGATTATAATGTGCCAAACATCATAAAGGTTTAAAATTAAACACTATATTTAATTTTTAGATACAACAAAAGTGGGACGGCTCACGCCGTCTCTTTAACCTTACCTTTATTTCAAATATTATAGCGTTTAACTCAAAATAATCCAAACATCTTCTTTACTTCATCAATAGAGGCAATACGAATACTGGATAATTCTTTTACCGCCGCCACATCCTGTCTTTTTTCAGCAAGCTCTAACGCATTTGCAAGCTTATTAGCGGCAGCAGGTGTTTTTATAACTATATTTTTCAAAATGCTTTTAGTAGCCATTTTATAATTCCTCTATGAATCTTTAATAACTTCTTCAAGAGCTAAAAATTCCGCTACTGTCATACATTTAGGATGTTCTATTTTCAAACTCAAAAAATCCTTATCGCCTGTCAAAATAATATCCACGCCAAAAATAATCGCAGCATTTAATATCGGTTGATCTTTTGCATCACGTATCAACTTTTCCACATGCTTTACTGCCGGAATTAACTCATAAGCCATTTCTGCAAGCAAAGACTCGGCGGCAGGTAAGTATTTAGGCGCTTTTCGATTTAAAATCTCTCTTAATTCAGCAATATTTTGATCACATAAGACTGTTTCATGACGCTGAGCAATATGCAGCAAAGCTAATGCCGGTTTAGAACGAGGAAAAAGTAATGCTGAAAACAAAACATTTGTATCAATCAATATTCGCATACTACTTTCCTTTTCCATAACGAATTTCATTCACTAATTCCTGAACCTCGTTTTCGTCGGCTACGCCCATGGCTCCAGCGGCTCCTGAAAAAGCAGTTTGAGCGTTAATTATTGCGCTGGCAGAAGCATTGCGTATTACTATCTCCCCGCTTTGCTTTTGAAAGAATAAAATTTTATCTCCAGATTTTAAGCCCAGTAACCGTCTTATTTCTACTGGCACGGTAATTTGACCGTTAGCAGATATTTTGGCTAAATTCATAAAAATCACCCTTTCCCTTGAAATCTAAAGAAAGCTTGAGGTTTACTTATAGTATATCTTAAATCACCAAGAAAAGCAAACCTTCTCTTGTACACACAAAAAAAGCAGGACTGCTGCGCAGTCCTGCTTTTGCTATTTTGTGCTGTATATTTAGAGTAAAAGTTGAAAATTAGAAAGTAATTTGCAGACGATTCCAAATTACGCGGTCAGAAATGTCGCTTTCTTTGCCTTCCAAATCATAGTAGTCAATATTGTAAACTATATTCTTAGCCAAAGTTACAGTGCCGCCTACGCCGTAGCCCTTGAAGCCTTCGTTATAGTAAGATTCCCAGTCGCCCGTCTTCATGGTATGAGCGATAGCAGTGCCAACGCCTTGATCATAGTATTTTGCCCACAGGCCCCAGCTGCCAACTTTATTTTTGTTAGCGCCTTTATAGTCCAAACCAATTACATAACCGTCGGTATCGGCATTTGTGTATGTTTTATCACGGAAATCACTAGAACTCAAATCGGAGTGCAGATAAGTAGCAGACAAATTAAGATCGCCAAATTTATATGCTGCGCTTACATTCCAAACGCCATTGTCTGCGCCATCTTTAGTATTAGCAGCATGATATTCATTATTGCCAACAGCAGACCAATATTCATCCTCCGTGCCAGCATCATGCGCTGTCCACTCGGCATCCTTAAATTGGTCGTAGCCTGCACTCAGAGATAATTTGCCAATCTTGCCGGAAATATTTGCGCCCCAGAACTCATTGAAACCATAGTCAGTCGGTTTGCCATAATATGCGTTTACTTTTACATCTTTGCCGTAGGTCAGGCCGACATATTCTGCATAATCATCGTACAGATTGCCATCAGCCAAATAAATGAGAGCCTTACCTGCGATAACATTAGCGCCGCCCAGCTTACCTTCTACATAAGCCAAATTCAGTTTAGTAGTTTCATCGCCACTATCATTTCTAAAGTCTTGGTTGTTTTCAATACGAGCGGTATAAGACCAATCATCGTTAATCTGGCCATTTAAGAACAAGCGGGTACGCAAGCGGTTCATAGCCTGGCTCTTGCTGCTCAAAGCGCCATCACGGTGAGCATATTCATAACGAATCTGCCCGGTAATCTTTACATTATCAGCTTTCTTTTCCAAATTAGCAACACGCACACCCAAGGTGTCCAGTTCGTCGGCAAATTCAGCGGCCAGCTTATCTACGTTGGCGCCTCTTGCCATAGCTTTGGCAACGATTTGAGCCATTTCATAACGGGTCATCAGCTTGTCGCCGCCAAAAGTAGCGTCGCCGTAACCATCGATAACGCCTGCTGCTGCCAACTTATTCACACTGTCATAAGCCCAGTGACCAGCAGGAACATCGCTGAACGGATTGGCTGCATAAGCGGAAGCGGTAACGCCCAATGCCATGGCCATAGCCAATACTAAGGATTTTTTCATGTTCATCACACTCCTGTAAATTATCGCAATAAAAACTATTAAGCACGAAAGTTTTTAACGCTTAACCGTTCTTAACAGAAATTATTGCTAGCTGTATTATACTATACCTTGAAAATTATTACAAGTAACTTTTTACATAAATTTCACTTATGCTCTCTTAAGCAATCCTGTTAGTTAAACAAAAATTGCCATTTCTGCCACACACTGACATAAATTTTTCGCTATAATAAAGGTAGAAACAAGGCGGCAGGCCTGCCGCCCGATACGAGGAGTTGATATTATGGCTATACTGCACGCTGACGCCGCCCAATTCCGCCAAATGCTGGCGGAGGGCAAAACCTTTCTGGCCGATTTTTACGCCCAATGGTGCGGCCCCTGCAAAATGCTAGGCTATGTGCTGGAGGATGTGGAAAAGCAAATGGGTCGGCGAATCGATATTGTCAAAATCGACATCGACCAGGAGCCGCAGCTGACGGAAGAAATGGATGTTACTATTATTCCCGGCCTGTTCTTTATAAAGGAAGGGAAAATCGCCTCCCGCTACACGGGCTTTCTGCCATTGGAACGCTTGCAGCCGCGGCTGGAAAAGCTTTTAGGCAGCCAGCCGCCAACGGAGCCCGCCCCCGCCGCCAACTATGACCTGATTATTATCGGCGGCGGCGCCGCAGGACTGACGGCGGCCATTTACGCCCGCCGCGCCGGTTTGAAAATTCTGGTACTGGAAGCCTTTGCTCCCGGCGGCAAGCTCATCAAAACCTTTGAGCTGGAAAACTGGCCGGGACTGAAAAACGTCAACGGCTCCCAGCTGGCCTACGATATTTACGAGCAGGCCATGGCCTTGGGTACAACTTATTTATACGAAAAGGCCGAAGCCATCACCCAGGATGGCAGGCTGTACCGCGTCAGCTGCGCCAGCGGGCTGCAGTTCAGCGCTCCGGCGGTTATTATCGCCACCGGTACGGTAGAACGGCTGCTGCATATTCCCGGCGAACAGGAAATGATCGGCCGCGGCGTCAGCTTCTGCGCCGTCTGCGACGCCGCCTTTTACCGCGACAAGCCGGTTATTATTATCGGCGCAGGCAATTCTGCCTTTGAGGAATCCCTGTACCTAGCGGAATTTGCTTCCCACATCACCATTCTGGCCCGCAGCGATAAATACAGCGCCGAACATATTATTCAGGATAAGGTCGCCGCGCATCCTAAAATCACCGTGCTGCCCTGGCGTATTCCCCAGGAAATACTCGTTGAAAATAATCGCGTTGCCGGCGTGCGCGTGCTGAACAAAACCACCGGCCAGGAAGAAATTTTGGAAGCCAAGGGCGTTTTCCCGTATATCGGCGCCGACCCGGTAACGGATTTCTGCCGCCAGCTGGGCATTACCAATCAATACGGCTATTTGGCGGTCAATAACGATATGTCCACTGCCGTGCCCGGCATCTTCGGCGCGGGCGACGTGTGCGACAAGGTGCTGCGGCAGGTGGTGACGGCTACCAACGACGGCGCTATCGCCGCGCAAAGCGCGATTAAATATCTGCGCGGCTAATAAAATATTTTAGAAGCACATAAATAATTCAGAAATTTTGCTTGACAAAGCTTTTGCTAACCGCTTATACTACAGATAATCTCTTTGCACTGCGACAATTTGAGCTACAGTACAAACTGATCAGGCGGTAAACCTGCAAGGGTTTTTGCAGCCGGGCCCCCTTGGGGCAGCAGACAGCGCTTCAACGTCTGTGGGACAGTTAATTACTATTCCGCAGGCGTTTTTTCTATGCGCGCCTGCCTGTTTGCAAAGACCATTGCGGCTGGCAATGCCAGTCCCTGATATCAAGGAGGTTTTATTATGAACTTTAGCAACGAAGAAGAACGTATCGCCATGGTAGTATCCTTCAACAGCATCGTCGCCAATCTGGCCCTGTCGCTGGGCAAGCTGGCAGCGGGTTTCATGTCCCAATCCGCCGCTATGATTTCCGACGGCATTCATTCTGCATCCGATGTTTTCAGTACCTTTGTGGTGATGGCAGGCGTTAAGCTTTCCAACAAGGCGTCCGACGCCGAGCACCAATACGGTCACGAGCGCATGGAATGCGTGGCCGCCATTATTTTATCCGTCATGCTGACGCTGGTAGCGCTGCTCATCGGCTACAGCGGCTATGAAAAGGTTTTTGTCGCCGACGCCTCCGAGCTCGTCGTTCCGGGACAGCTGGCGCTGTGGGCCGCGCTGGTTTCCGTCGTAGTTAAAGAAGCTATGTTCTGGTACACGCGCAGCGCCGCCAAAAAGGTTAATTCCGGCGCTTTGATGGCCGACGCCTGGCACCACCGCAGCGACGCCTTATCCTCCGTTGGTTCCTTCGTGGGCATTTTAGGCGCGCGCATGGGCTTCCCCGTGCTGGACCCCATCGCCAGCATGGTCATCTGCGTCATGATTCTTTACGCCGCTTACGAGGTTTTTAAGGACGCTATGGAAAAAATGGTGGACCGCAGCTGCGACGAAGAAACCACGCAAAAGCTGGAAGCGCTGGTAGCCCGCGTGCCCGGCGTGGAGCATCTGGACAGCCTGACCACCCGCATTTTCGGCAGCCGCCTTTATGTGGACGTAGAAATAAGCGTTAAGGATAATCTTTCCCTGCTGGCGGCTCACGCTATAGCCGAAACCGTACACACAGCTATCGAAGCAAATTTCCCATTGGTTAAGCACTGTATGGTCCACGTCAATCCTGTCAGCGAGGAATTCCATGAGCGCTGCCCGCTGCTGCCGCCGGAGCTGCGCCCCAACAACAGATGATTTTAAGCAAGCACAAAACCGAAAGGCCCTTGAAGCGAGAGCCTTTCGGTATTTTTATTTTCCGTCTTTTGCATAAAAAAATCCTGAAGGCCAGCTTGAGCTAACCCTCAGGATTGGCAAACGATATATTCTATTTCATAACTACGTCGATCGCGCCGTTTTGCAGGACAACCTCTGCCTTGGAGCCGTTTTTAATTTCACCGGCCACAATCTTGCGTCCCAGAATATTTTCCACGGTGTGTACAATGAGGCGTTTTAACGGACGGGCGCCAAAAGCCGGGTCAAAGCCTGCCTGCGCCAGATAAGCCACAGCCTCGTCCGTAGCGGTCAGCGTCAGCTCCAGCTGCTTGTTCAGGCGATCGCCCAATTCATGCAGCACCAGCTTAACGATATCCTTGATCTGCTCGGCCTGCAGCGGCTTAAATACCACAATATCGTCCACACGGTTTAAAAATTCCGGACGGAAGAAATTCATCAGCATTTGCTGAATTTTCTCCCTGTCCATGCTGCCCTGGTTCTTCATAATTTCGCTGCTGCCCAGGTTACTGGTCATAATAATCAGCGTATTCTTAAAGTCCACGCTGCGGCCCTGTCCGTCGGTCAAACGGCCGTCGTCCAGCACCTGCAGCAGCACGTTGAACACGTCGGCGTGAGCCTTTTCGATTTCATCCAGCAGAATTACGCTGTAGGGGTGACGGCGCACAGCCTCGGTCAGCTGACCGCCCTCGTCATAGCCCACATATCCCGGAGGCGCGCCGATCAGACGGGATACGGTGTGCTTCTCCATGTATTCGCTCATATCGATGCGCACCATATTGCGCTCGTCGTCAAACAGCACCTCGGCCAAGGTCTTAGCCAGCTCAGTTTTGCCGACGCCGGTAGGCCCAAGGAAAATAAAGGAACCGATAGGACGGTTGGGGTCCTTAATGCCTGCGCGGGCGCGAATAACGGCCTCGCTGACGGCCTTAACGGCCTCGTCCTGACCGATAACGCGGCGATGCAGGATTTCCTCCAGATGCACTAATTTATCGCGCTCGCCGCTGCCCAAACGGGAAACGGGAATGCCGGTCCAGGTGCTTACTACTCTGGCAATATCCTCCTCGTCCACTTCTTCCTTTAATAATACGTTATCGTTGCCAGCCTCGTCCTTGCGGGACAGTGCGGCCAGCTCCTTCTGCAAGGCAGGCAGGCGGCCGTATTTCAGCTCGGCCAGCTTGTTCAGGTCATAGCTGCGCTCGGCCTGCTCCATCTGCTGCTTAACCTCGTCGATTTCCTTTTTGACCTCGCGCACGCGGGCGATAGAAGCCTTTTCGGCGTCCCAGCGCTTAACCAGCTCGTCGTTGGCCTGACGCAGCTTAGCCAGCTCCTCGTTAATTTTTTGCAAGCGCTCCTTGGAGGCGTCGTCGTCCTCCTTGCCCAAGGCCTGCGCTTCAATTTCCAGCTGCAAAATGCGGCGCTTGCTTTCGTCCAGCTCCGTCGGCAGGGAATCTATTTCCGTGCGCAGGCGGGCGGCGGCTTCGTCGACCAAATCGATGGCCTTATCCGGCAGGAAGCGGTCGTTAATATAACGGTTGGAAAGCACGGCGGCGGCCACCAGTGCGGCGTCCTTAATTCTTACGCCGTGATGCACCTCGTAGCGCTCACGCAGGCCGCGCAGAATGGAAATAGTATCCTCCACGCCCGGCTCCTTGACCATCACCGGCTGGAAGCGGCGCTCCAAAGCGCTGTCCTTTTCAATATATTTACGATATTCGTTCAGCGTAGTAGCGCCAATGCAGCGCAGCTCGCCGCGCGCCAGCATGGGCTTTAAAATATTGCCGGCGTCCATCGCGCCTTCGGCAGCGCCTGCGCCCACGACGGTATGCAGCTCGTCGATAAACATAATAATCTGGCCTGCGCTATCGCTGACAGCCTTCAGCACCTTTTTCAGGCGCTCCTCAAATTCGCCGCGGTATTTAGCGCCGGCCACCAAAGCGGCTAGGTCCAAAGCGTACAGCGTCTTGTTCTTCAGGCTTTCAGGCACGTCGCCCGCTACAATGCGCCGCGCCAAACCCTCGGCAATAGCGGTCTTGCCGACGCCAGGCTCGCCGATAAGTACCGGATTGTTTTTCTTGCGGCGGCTCAAAATTTCTACCACGCGGCGAATTTCCTCGTCGCGGCCAATAACCGGGTCCAGCTTGCCGTCGCGGGCCTTCGCAGTTAAATCCTGACCATATTTTTCCAAGGTTTTTTTCGTCTCGTCATCAGCTGCGGTATTTTGATACTGCATATAAGCTGCCTCCACTTTCTTTTTATCGATACCATACTTGCGCAGCAAGGCCACAACGTCGCTGTCGCCGTCGCCGGCCAGCGCCGCAACCAGCGCGCCCACAGTAATTTCCTGCTGGCTCTGATTGATAATAGCCATTACTCTGGCAAAGCCGGTGCCCATTACCAGCTGGCGGTCCTGCCCCTTCACGCCGGGAATCTTCTGCACTAAAGCCTTAGCCTCTTTAGCAAAAGCGTTCTCGTCGATGTGCAGGCTTTGCAGCAAATATTTAAAAAAGCCGTCGCTGCCGCACAAAGCGGCCAAAACATGGGCGCAAGTCAGCTCCTGATGATAATTCATCACGGCCTGCTGCTGCGCCGCTTCTAAAATCACCTTTACCTCTTCGCTATAGCGTTCATTCATATCGATAACCTCCTCTATACCCTGCGGCAGGGTCAGCCCCGCCGCTTTCTTTAAACTCCTTACACTTGATATTATAACAGCAAAAGTCAAAAAGTCAAATAATAAACCTTGTTAAATTCGTGAAATATTTGCCTATTTTTCTTGACAATGTTATATGAGTGTGTCACAATGGAACATGCTTTTTAGCTATAGAGGAGGAAGATATTATTATGTCACCTACATCCCTGCTCAGGGGTACTGCTTTTTTGCTTTTACTGCAATGGATATCCACGGTTATCATCAGCGCTATTGGCCTGCCCTTTCCGCCTTCGCTTTTGGGAATGCTGATTTTGGCGGCACTGCTGTGCGGCAAAATTATTCCCGCATCTTCCATAGAAGGCGTCTGCGATATTCTTATTTCTAAAATGGGTATGCTCTTTTTACCGGCGGGCGTCAGCGTCATTCTTTACGCCGACGTTATCAGAGCCGAATGGCTGCCGATACTTGCAACCATTATTACCGGCAGCCCAG
>NZ_CAJMEH010000020.1 GCF_905212365.1 uncultured Phascolarctobacterium sp. | reverse complement strand
GGCTGCCAGCCAAGCCTCAGCAGCGGCCTTAATTTCCTTGCAGGCGCTGGGAGCGGCCAGCAAAGCTCTAGTTTGTTCTGCAACCAATGCAGCAATTTCTTTTTTCATAACCAAAAACCTCCTCTAAATTTTTTAGGGCAATTTCATTATATGCCACACGCTTCTTAATGTAAAGCAGTGCGCGTTTCGATTCTGCCGTAACGCAACGCACATTTGACTTTTTGCTCTCGCCCTGCTATAATATAAATACAAAGAGGCGCTACCGATAAGCGGTTGTCCCTTTAAGGTTTAGTGTTAAAAATAACCGTCAACTTTGCGAGGGTGTGGCGGTTATTTTTTTGCGTTTTTTTCGATATATCTACCAATCTCAATACACCCAAATGCAATAATTGCGATAAGTGTCAAAAGGCTGATAACCTCAGAGAAAGTAATAGTAATCGCCCCCTCTCTACTCAGATTCCGACAAAGAAATCCTTTCATGGGAGGGACGCCGCCCTCCCGTAAACAAGAGGGACAACCGCCTACCGTTATAGTAGCGCCTTTTAGCATTTTACCATAAGAGAACTAATGTGTCAATTTTAAATACGTCGTCGCATTTGCGGCGGCGTGTTTGTTTTTTAGCAAAGCTTTACCACACCGCTACCGTTCCATCAGCGCGAGGTTCCGTCGCCCCGGCCAGCACGCCCTCGTCATTGCGCCAGATTATCTCGCCGCGGCCAAAGCTGGTATCGTCGCGCATTACTGTAATCTCATGCCCGCGACGGCGCAGCTCGTCTACAATTTCCTGCGGAACCCTGTCCTCCAGCAAAATCTTTTTACCTTCAAGCCACTGCCAACGCGGCGCATCCAACGCTGCTTGCGGGTTCAGCAAAAAGTCCACCGTATTCATAATCACCTGCACATGCCCCTGCGGCTGCATATACGCGCCCATCACGCCGAACGGGCCGACCGCGCGTCCGTTTTTCGTCAAAAAGCCGGGGATGATCGTGTGATACGGTTTTTTGCGCGGCTGCAAATAATCGTCCGACTGCGGATTCAGGCTGAAGCCGGCGGCGCGGCAATTAAAATTCAAACCATAGCCCGGCAGCACAATGCCGCTGCCAAAATCCTTATAATTGCTTTGTATAAAGGAAACCATATTGCCATCGCCGTCAGCAGTACACAAATATACCGTGCCGCCGCAAAACGGTTTACCGGCCTGCGGCGTTAAAGCGCGTTCGCCTATCAAAGCGCGCCGCTGCGCCGTATATTCTTCGGAAAGCAGCTCCTCAGTTTTTACTTTCATATAGCGTGGGTCGGCGATATATTGCATGCCGTCGGCAAAAGCCAGCTTCATCGCTTCGATTTGCTTATGGAAAGTTGCGCCGCAATCCCTTTTGGTAAACTCAAAGCCTTTTAAAATATTCAGCGCCATCAACGCCGTAACGCCGTGTCCGTTAGGCGGCATTTCCCACACCTCGTAGCCGCGGTAATCGATGTGCAGCGCCTCCTGCCACTCCGCATGATAATCTGCCAAATCCTCCAAGGTCAGATAGCCGCCCGTCCGTTGGCTAAAGTCAACAATGTCCTGCGCCAGCTGCCCGCGGTAATAGCTTTCACAATAGCTTTCCGCCAACAGGCGCAAAGTTTTAGCATGGCCCGGTAAGCGAACTATTTCGCCTGTTTTAGGCGCGCGGCCCTGCGGAGCGAAAGCAGCGAACCACGGCGCAATGGCCGGGTCGTTTTTATAAGATGTCAGCAGTTCCACGCCCTCCTGCCAAAAGCGGGCCACAATTGGCGAAACAGGATAACCCTCCTCCGCATAGGCAATAGCAGGCGCAAACAGCTGCGCAAAAGGCAGCCTGCCAAAACGCCGGTGCAGCTCTGCCCACGCCGCAGGAGCGCCCGGCACAGTTACGGCGCACCAACCCCGAAACGGCATTTTATCCGTAAATCCTTTGGCAGCCACCGCCTCCGCTGTCAAATTCTGCGGCGCATAGCCGCTGCCGTTTAAGCCGTACAGCTTATCCTTTACCCATACTAAAGCGAAGCAATCGCTGCCCAAGCCGTTATTCGTCGGCTCTACCACGGTTTGGCAAATCGCCGTAGCGATGGCCGCGTCAATGGCGTTGCCTCCCTGCTGTAAAATTTGCAGGCCAGCCTGCGCCGCCAACGGCTGCGAGGTGCAGACCATGCCGCGTTTGGCGTATACGACGCGGCGGCGCGAACCGTAGGTGTATTCCTGTCCGTTAAATTGAAAATCCATCTTCATCCTCCTGTGCTGCCAAGCTTTTCTGATTTAATTATAAGCGGGCGCTTTAAGTCTGTAAAGAACCAGGGGCAAGGCAATTTCTTTTTTGCATTTTTATAAAGCTTTTTACAAAATCATCGCAGCGCGACGCCTTCTAGCGCAGAAAATTTTTTATTTTCTGCCAAAAACTATCGTAACGCACATCGATATGATATAATTAAATCAAGGAATTGTAGCTTTACAATTGTGAAAAGTCAAGAGGAAAGAGGCGAAATGTTTATGAAAAAAATTATTGCTCTCATGATGATGATCGTTATGGCCTTAACCGTGGCAGCCTGCGGCGGCGGCGACAAGAAAGCGGACGGCAAGAGCGCCGGTAAACTTGATCGTTCCAAGGAGTTTATCACGGTACTGACTGGTCCCACCAGCGGCATTTACTTCCCCATCGGCGGCGCTTTCTCCAAAGTTGTCGGCGAAATGGGCTACAAAACCTCCGCTACGGCAACCGGCGCTACGGCTGAAAACATCAACGCTATCCTTACCGGTAAAGGCGAAATGGCTATCGCCATGAGCGACTCCGTTATCCAGGCGGTAGAAGCCTTCGGCGCTTACCAGGGCAAACCCAAAGCCGAGGATTTACGCGCTATGATGGGCTTGTGGCCTAACGTGTGCCAGATTGTAACTACTAAAGACAGCGGCATTACTAAATTTGAAGACCTGAAAGGCAAGCGCGTAGGCGTTGGCGCTCCTAACTCCGGCGTAGAGCTGAACGCACGCATGATGTTTGAAGCTCACGGCATGACTTATAAAGACGCTAAGGTCGACTACCTCTCCTACGGCGAAGCTATCGACCAAATTAAAAACGGCCAGTGCGACGTAGCTTTCGTAACCTCCGGCTTAGGCAACGCTACAATTAAAGAATTGGGCACCGCCAAAGAAATAGTATTCGTTCCCGTTGAAGGCGAAGCTTTGAAAAAATTAATCGCCAAATATCCCTTCTATGTAGAATGGACTATTCCCAAAGATGTATACGGCACGCAAAAGGATACCACTACCGCGGCCGTTATGAATATTATGCTGGTCAGCAAAAACCTGTCCGACGATGTGGTTTACGACCTGCTGTCCGGCATCTACGATCCTAAGGGCTTAGAGATTATCGGCGCTTCCCATGCGACCGCAAAACGCGAAATTAAACTGGACACTGCTCTGCGCGGCATCCAGGGCACTTCCGTTCAGCTGCATCCCGGCGCAATCAAGTATTATAAAGAAAAAGGCTTGCTGAAATAAGAAGCCGTCCTCAGTTTCTCAAGCAAACGAATTTCATTCCAGTGAAAAACATGTCAAAGAAGACATTAATAACAGTAATTTTACTGCTTAGTACTATTGCTGCCAGCCTTTTGGGCTGGCAGCAACTATATTCCAACAAAAAAGTCCTGCGTATTTACGATTATCAAACAGGAAAGGAGTATGTGCGCTATCCTGTACAAACAGGCGACAAGCTGTTCTTTGGCTGGATTCATTCCTTAGAACGCATCTCCTGGCACGAATATTATCATATCAACGCCGACAATACGCTGGAACTAGACGCTATTTCCTTTCCTGCCTTCGGCGCAGGCATTCCTGAAAACAAGGGCAAACGCACCCGTATAGAAAAAGGACGCATTTATATGGAGGAAATAGGTCAGCTTTTCCCTCAGTTTGTTTGGATTAATTCCAACATGTTCACGCGCGAAATCAAAATTAATAATGTTCTGGTAACCAGCGGACGTATCCTTCCTGAACATACCAGATTAGTTTTAGTTATTGAGAGAAGGGGTGTTTTCGATGACGGATATTAAAAAGAAAGCGACTGATGAGCAGTTAAACTTTGAAGCCAGCGCCGAAATGCAAAAAAAATCCGACGAAATTATCAAAAAGCTGGACAAAGAATCTACGACCAGAAGCTTTTCCGGCGTAATGAAAAAGATTTTCTTCGTACTTTGCCTGCTCGTTTCCCTGTACCATTTATACACCGCGACCTTTGGCCCTCCCTTAACGCTGATTCACCGCTCCATCCATGTATCCATGATGCTGGTGCTCACCTTCCTGATGTATCCCATGTGTAAAAAATCCAGCTTCACCACGCCTTCCGTTTTAGACTGGATTTTAGCCGCGCTCTCCTTAGCTGCGCCCATCTATATTTCTACTAACTATTTAGGCGTAGTTGAAAGAGCTGGCAACGCCAATATGATGGATATGATTATGGCGACGCTGCTGGTAGCTCTCGTTTTGGAAGCCTCCAGACGTGTAAGCGGCAACGTATTATCTATCTTAAGCCTTGTTTTTATAGGCTACGGCCTTTTTGGACGCGAAATGCCGGGTATGTTCATGCACCGCGGCTACGACTGGCTCAGTCTTTCCAACCATTTCTTCGCCAACACCGAAGGTATTTACGGTACGTCCGTCAACGTAGCGGCCAGCTATATTTACCTGTTTATTCTCTTCGGCGCTGTCATGAGCAAATCCGGTATGGGCCAGCTGTTTAACGATTTGGCTTTGTCCCTAGCCGGTCATACTAAAGGCGGCCCGGCGAAGGTTTCCGTACTGGCTTCCGGCCTTTTAGGCTCCATCAACGGCTCCGCAGTGGCCAACGTAGTTACTACCGGCGCTTTCACCATCCCGCTGATGAAAAAAACCGGCTACTCTAAAGAATTTGCCGGCGCAGTAGAATCCGCCGCTTCTGTAGGCGGTCAGCTGCTTCCCCCCATCATGGGCGCAGCAGCCTTCATTATGGCGGAAATGCTGGGCGTAAAATATTCCAGCATTATTATTTGGGCGGCAATCCCGGCCTTGCTCTATTATCTCGGCATTATCATTCAGGTACAGCTACGCGCCTCCAAGGACGGTTTGGTCGGCCTCCCCAAAGAGCAGCTGCCTTCCTTTAAAGCTGTTATCAACTCCCGCGGCCATCTGCTGATTCCCGTATTCTTTTTACTCTATATGCTCTTCTTTTCCGGTACTACCGTCGTTTATTCAGCAGTACTGACCATTGTGCTGACGATTATCGTAGCGCAGCTGAAAAAAGAAACCCGCATGAGCTTTAACGATATGGTAACAGCTCTGGCCGACGGCGCTAAGCAAACCGTATCCGTAGCCGTGGCCTGCGCCTGCGTAGGCATTATCATCGGCGTTTGCTCCAAAACCGGCTTTGGCCTGACCATGGCTAATACGATTATCGCCTTGGGCGGCACCAGCATCCTCTTCACGCTGGTATTCACCATGATAACCTGTATGATTCTCGGCATGGGCCTGCCTTCAATTCCGGCATACATCATCACCGCAGCTATTGCCGCTCCGGCCCTGGCTAAGCTGGGCATCGCTCCGGCGGCAGCGCACATGTTCTCGTTCTATTACGCCATGTTTGCCAACCTGACTCCGCCTGTTGCGCTGGCCTCCTTCGCGGCAGCGGGCCTTTCCGGCGGCGACCCCATGAAGACGGGCTTTGCTTCCGTTAAATTAGCCATCGCAGGCTTCATCGTTCCCTTTATGTTCGTCTTCTCGCCCCAGCTGATGCTAATCGACACCACTGTTTTTGAAGGCGTCTGGACGGCGGCCTCCGCCTGCTTAGGCGTATTCCTGCTGGCAGTTGCAACTGAAGGTTATTTCCTGGCTCCGTTGGCATTGTGGCTGCGCGGTATCGTACTGGCAGGCTCCCTGGGCCTGATGTATCCCGGTATCGTAACCGACGCCGTGGGCGTAACCGTTTGCGCTGTTCTCTACATAATCCAAAAGAAAAAGGAAAAATCCTTAAAGACGGCGTAACGCATTATTCTTTACAAATTAAAATAACGCTGCAGAATCCGATTGCATCCTTTAAACAACAAACCCCTTATCTTTCTGATGTTTTTCAGAATGGTAAGGGGTTTAGCTTTACTATTTCACTATTTCAGAACCGCTTAATATTTTGCGCACATTTAGAAATATTATTTTCTCAGGCTTGTAAACAAAAAGAAAAAAGCAGGAACCGAAGTTCCTGCTTAAAAATGCTCTGATTAGATGAGCTCGATAATAGCCATTTCTGCAGCATCACCGCGACGGGGACCTACTCTGTAAATTCGAGTAAAGCCGCCTTGTCTGCCTTCATATTTCGGAGCAATTTCTTCAAACAGTTTTTTGGTAACAGCTTCGTCAACCAGTACAGCCAACACCTGACGGCGGGCATGCAGGTCATTGCGTTTAGCCAAGGTAATCAGCTGAGCAGATTGCTTAGCTACTTCTTTAGCTTTAGTAATGGTGGTTTCGATTCTGCCATATTTGAAGAAGGAAGTTAAAATGCTGCGAAACAGAGCTTTACGGTTGCTGGAATTACGACCCAGTTTTCTGTATGCCATGTACTTCTGACCCCCTTAATTAGTCTTCATCACTTTTGCGTAAGGACAACCCCAGATCGCTAAGCTTCTTCTTAACTTCATCCAAGGACTTACGGCCCAAGTTACGAACTTTCATCATATCTTCTTCGGATTTCATGGTTAACTCTTCTACGGTATTGATACCGGCACGGCGCAGGCAGTTATTGCTGCGCACGGACAGGTCAAGATCGTCGATAGACATTGCACCAGGACCCTCTTTTTTAGGTTCAGAACCTTCCGGTTCAGAACCGCCGGCTACGCTGATAGTAGGAGTATCGGTATCGCCGGTATGGAACAACTTGAGATAATCAATTAAGATGCCGGAAGCCATGTTTACAGCTTCATCAGGCATAACGCTGCCGTCAGTCCAAACTTCCAAAGTAAGCTTGTCATAGTTGGTAACATTGCCTACGCGGGTATCGTTAACAGCAAATTTTACTCTGGTAATAGGAGAGTAAATGGAGTCTACCGGAATAATTCCGATGGGCTGATCCGGCTGCTTATTCTTATCCGCAGGAACATAACCGAGGCCCTTGTCAATATGGATCTCCATATTGAAAACTGCGTCCTTATCTAAAGTCGCAATATGCAGCTCAGGGTTCAAAATCTCTACATCGCTGTCAGCAATAATATTTGCTGCAGTAACTTCCTGCTCGCCAGAGCATTCAATTCGCAGGACTTTTTCCTCTTCGCCTTCCATTTTCAGGCACAAAGCCTTAATGTTCAGAATGATGTCTGCGACATCCTCACGAACGCCAGGAATAGTAGCAAACTCGTGCAGAACTCCGTCAATTTTAACGTAGGTTACTGCGGCACCCGGCAGGGAGGACAGCAAAACGCGACGCAGGCTGTTGCCCAGCGTAATGCCATAGCCTCTCTCCAGCGGCTCCCAAACAAATTTGCCATAGCGACCATCTTCGCTGATCTCAGCTGTAACCATCTTAGGTTTTTCAATTTCAATCATTCGGAAAGCCTCCTTCTTTCGCGTATTACCACAATACGTCTCTCAGTGGGTGGCACAAGATGTTCACTAATTATTTAGAGTACAACTCAACGATGAGATGCTCTTCGATAGGAACATCAATTTCCTCACGAGTCGGGAAACGATCTACTTTACCGCTCAGATTAGCAGCGTCCAGAACCAGCCAAGCCGGAACTGCTTTAGTAGCCAGAGTCTCGTCCATGCCTTTGAAATATTCTTTTGCACGGCTGTTTTCCATTACGCTTACAACATCGCCAGCTTTTACCAAAGCGGAGGGAATGTCCAAACGCTTGCCATTAACGGCAATGTGACCATGTCTTACGATTTGGCGAGCCTGACGGCGGGTGTTAGCCAAGCCTAAGCGGAAAACGATATTATCAATTCTTCTTTCCAAAAGGATCAGCAGGTTTTCACCGGTGATACCTTCCATCTTCTTAGCTTTATCATAGTAGCCGCGGAATTGTTTTTCCAGGACACCATAAATAAATTTAGCTTTTTGTTTTTCAGTTAACTGAATGCCATACTCGCTCTTTTTTCTGTTTTGGCGTTTAGCTTGGCGTTTAGATTCCTTGCTAATGCCCAGAAATGCGGGAGCTAAGCCCAAAGATCTGCATCTTTTCAGGACAGGCGTTCTATCAATTGCCATCTAGGTACACCTCCAATTATACTCTTCTGCGTTTCGGCGGACGGCAGCCATTGTGCGGAATCGGAGTAACGTCTTTAATGGAGTTAACTTCGAGACCTGCAGCCTGAAGCGCACGGATAGCAGCTTCACGGCCAGCGCCAGGGCCTTTTACATATACTTCAACTTGTTTTAAGCCATGATCCATTGCAGCTTTAGTTGCTTCTTCAGCAGCCATTTGCGCAGCAAACGGAGTGCTCTTGCGGCTGCCGCGGAAACCGAGGCCACCTGCGGATGCCCAGCTCAAAACGTTACCTTCGGTATCAGAGATGGTAACAATAGTATTATTGAAAGTGGAGCGAATGTGTGCTACACCGTTAATTACGTTTTTGCTAACTTTCTTTTTGTTGCGAACAACTTTCTTGCCAGCCACTGGTTTATCCCTCCCTCGCTAATTATTTCTTCTTGCCTGCAATAGTACGTTTCGGCCCTTTACGGGTGCGAGCATTGTTTTTAGTATTTTGACCGCGAACGGGCAGACCTGCACGATGTCTTCTGCCACGATAGGAGCCAATTTCGATTAAGCGTTTAATGTTGAGGGATTCCTCACGGCGGAGGTCACCTTCTACTTTATAACCCTGATCCAGAGTTTCACGGATCTTGGCTACTTCATCCTCGGTCAGATCGCGAACGCGAGTGTCCGGGTTAATACCAGTTTTAGCTAAGATTTCACGAGAGAGAGTCAAGCCGATACCGTAAATATACGGCAGTGCATACTCAATGCGTTTATCTCTCGGCAAATCGACACCAGAAATACGTGCCATTAATGTGCACCTCCTTCTTAACCTTGTTTTTGTTTATGTTTCGGATTTTCGCAAATTACCATTACATGGCCTTTACGTTTAATGACTTTGCATTTTTCACATATTGGCTTAACAGACGGTCTTACTTTCATAATTTAAACCTCCTCTTTGCCTGTCTTGGTTATTTATACCGATAAGTAATTCTTCCACGATTGAGGTCGTACGGAGTAAGCTCCACGGTAACCTTATCACCAGGCAAAATCTTGATGAAGTTCATACGAATCTTACCGGATATATGTGCGAGAATGGTGTGACCGTTTACCAGTTGTACCTGGAACATAGCATTGGGAAGCGCTTCAAGAATTGTGCCTTCAACCTCAATTACATCCTGTTTGGACACAGCTTTACCTCCTTATTTGCTACATCCGAGACTAGCCTTAACATCGGCATATACTTTGTCGATAGGCTGCAAGCCGTCGATATCCTTGAATAAGCCTTGTTTTTTGTAGTACTCGATTAACGGTTCAGTTTGTGCATGATATGCCTGTAAACGATTCTTAACGGTTGCTTCCTTATCGTCGTCACGCTGATAAAGATTACCGCCGCACTTATCGCATACATCGTCAACCTTGCTGGGATTAAAGCTTACGTGATAGGTAGCGCCGCAGGCTTTGCAGATGCGGCGGCCGGTAACGCGGCCAACCAGTTCGGAATCAGGAACTGCGATATTTACAACACCGGTCAATTTAATGCCCAGGTCTTTCAGGATCCCGTCAAGAGCGACTGCCTGCTCTTCAGTTCTCGGGAAGCCATCCAAAATAAAGCCATTTGCACATTCGGGTTTGGACAAGCCTTCGCGAACGATGCCAATGGTTACGACGTCGGGGACCAAGCCGCCAGCGTCCATGTATCTTTTTGCCTCTTTACCAAGCTCAGTGCCTTGCTTTACAGCTGCACGGAACATGTCTCCAGTGGAGATATGAGGGATTTTAAATTCATCAATGAGTTTTTCTGCTTGAGTGCCTTTGCCGGCACCCGGAGGTCCCATTAAAAGAATATACATTCTGAATTCCTCCTATTTCATAAAGCCATGATAATGACGCATCAGTACCAGAGACTCTATTTGCTTCATAGTATCCAATGCAACGCCGACTACGATCAAAAGAGCAGTACCGCCGAAGTAAATACCATCTATGCGGGTTATCCAGCCGATAACGTGAGGCATCAGCGCAATTAATGAGAGGAAGATGGCGCCTGCCAGAGTTATTCTGGACATTACTCTGTCAAGATAATCTGTTGTAGGCTTACCGGGACGAAGTCCGGGAATAAAGCCGCCGTTCTTTTTAATATTGTCCGATAAATCACCGATGTTCAGGCTGACAGCCGTATAGAAATAGGTGAAGAACAAAATCATCAGAACATAGAGAGTAGTTTGCAGCGGGCTGCCCCACTCAAACCACTTGCCCATGGTTTTAACCCAGGGAACGTCTACAAACTGAGCGATAGTTACCGGAAACATCAACACAGAAGATGCGAAGATGATGGGAATTACGCCAGCCTGATTAACCTTTAAAGGTATATAGCTTGTATGACCGCCATATGCTTTTTTGCCTACAACACGCTTTGCATATTGAACGGGAATTTTGCGAATACCCTGGGAGATAATAATTACGAAAACTATCATAGCCAAAGCAATAGCCGCGAACAAAATTACGTTCAAGATGTTAACCGTGCCTGCTTGTAAATATTGGAAAATTATTTTTAAGCCGTCGGGCAGACGGGATACGATACCGGCAAAGATTATCAGAGAGATACCGTTGCCGACGCCGCGAGCAGTAATCTGCTCACCAATCCACATAAGAAAGACCGTGCCTGCCGTAAGAGTTAAAGCGATCAGCAGAATCGACATGATTCCGGGGTTATTGATCGCCATCTTCAGGCCATAGGCCATACCGCAGGCTTGGATAAACGCCAAAGCCACCGTCAGCATACGGGTCAGCTTTGTCGTTTTCTTATAGCCTTCTTCACCTTCCTTGGACCATTGCTCCAAGGTCGGTACAACCACCTTCAACAGCTGCAAAATAATTGAAGCATTGATGTATGGGGTAATACTCATAGCAAAAATTGAGAATTTGCTCAAGGCGCCGCCGCTGAACATATCCAACAGTCCAAACAAATTGCCGCTGCGGAAAAGCTGTTCAATTACTGTAGCGTTAACGCCAGGAACAGGGATATGTGTTCCAGCCCTGAATACGATGAACATGGCGAGAGTAAATATAACTTTTTGCCTGAGTTCTGTAATTCTAAATATGTTTGCGAGGGCTGCTAACACTTTAGATCACCTCAATCTTACCGCCTGCTGCGATAATTTTCTCTTCAGCGGATTTGCTGAAGCCCATAGCTTGAACGGTAAGCTTTTTGGTTAATTCACCATTGCCAAGAATACGGATACCGTCGCGAATATTCTTAACGATACCTTCTTCGATGAGCATTACAGGTTCAACAACGGTGCCGTCTTCAAAGCGATTGAGTACGGAAACGTTGATTTCAACATATTCCTTGCCAAATTTATTGTAGAAGCCGCGCTTCGGAAGACGCAGATACAAAGGTCTTTGACCGCCTTCAAAACCAGGGCGCTTTACGCCGCCGGAACGGGATTTTTGACCCTTCTGGCCTTTACCGGAAGTTTTGCCCAAGCCGGAACCCAGGCCACGGCCTACGCGAACTGCTGCACGTTTAGAGCCAGGAGCGGGAGACAATTCATGTAATTTCATCTTCAGTACACCTCCTTGTCTTACGCTTCTTCAACTTTCACGAGATGTTCTACTTTATGAATCATGCCGCGAATAGTCGGAGTATCTTCTTTAACAACATTAGTATTGATTTTACCTAAGCCCAGAGCTTTAACGGTTGCACGCTGATCTTTCGGGTAACCGATCAAGCTGCGGGTCAGAGTGATTTTAATTTGTGCCATGACAAAGTCCTCCTTAGCCCAACAATTCTTCTACGGTTTTACCACGCAGAGCTGCAACAGATTCAGCGCTCTTCAAAGCCTTCAGACCTTCAATGGTTGCACGAACCATATTGTTCGGGTTGGAAGAACCTTGAGATTTAGTCAGAATATCACGAACGCCAGCCAGCTCCAGAACGGCACGAACCGGGCCGCCAGCGATAACGCCGGTACCTTCTCTAGCCGGTTTCAGGAATACGCGGCCTGCGCCGAATACGCCGATGATTTCATGAGGAATGGTGGTACCAACCAGCGGTACGCTAACCAGGCTTTTCTTAGCGTCTTCAACGCCTTTACGGATAGCTTCAGGAACCTCTGCAGCTTTACCCAGGCCCATGCCTACATGACCATTTTCATCACCTACAACAACAAGTGCAGCGAAGGAGAAACGACGTCCGCCTTTAACAACCTTAGCAACACGGTTGATGAAAACGACTCTTTCTTGTAATTCGTTTTCTTTATTTTCGAAGTTCGCCACTTTATTTCCTCCTTCTCTTAGAATACAAGGCCAGCTTCGCGGGCAGCTTCTGCCAGAGCAGCAACACGGCCGTGGTACAGATAACCGCCACGATCGAATACTACCTCTTTAACGCCTTTAGCCAGTGCCTTTTCAGCGATTGCTTTGCCTACGGCCTTAGCAGCTTCAATATTGCCGCCGTAGTTTTCTTTCAGATCTTTTTGAACGGTGCTAGCAGCAGCGATGGTTTCGCCGGTTTCATCGTTAATAACCTGTGCATAAATGTTGGACAGGGAACGGTATACGTTCAGACGAGGTCTTTCTGCTGTACCGATAATATATCTACGAGAACGGAGATGACGTTTTTGACGTTTCTCGTTTTTATCAACTCTGTTAAGCAAGAGTTTCACTCCCTTCTTTTAGAAATTATTTCTTGCCTTTAGCGCCAGCTTTGCCGATCTTACGACGAACATGTTCGCCTTCATAACGGATACCTTTACCTTTATAGGGCTCAGGCGGACGCAAAGTACGGATTTCAGCAGCAACTGCGCCTACGACTTCTTTGTCGGCACCGCTTACAACGATTCTGTTCGGAGCGGGAACCTCAAAAGTAATACCAGCAGGCGGCTCTTTAACAACCGGGTGAGAGAAACCCAGAGTGAAGTTGATGTTGTTGCCTTGTTTAGCAGCACGGTAACCTACGCCGTTGATTTCCAGGGTTTTGCTGAAGCCTTGGGTTACGCCTACGATCATGTTGTTGATCAGAGTACGGGACAGGCCATGCAGAGAACGGTTCTCTTTCTCGTCGTTAGGACGCTCAACGGTGATAACACCATTGTCCATGGTCAGCTTCATGTTTTTATTGATTTGACGAGCCAGCTCGCCTTTAGGACCTTTAACGGTCACATGATTGTTTTCAATAGTAACTGTTACACCAGCGGGAACAGTAATTGGCATCTTACCAATTCTAGACACGTACGAGCACCTCCTATCTTTTTAGTATTACCATACGTATGCAAGAACTTCACCGCCCAAGCCTGCTTTGCGAGCAGCTTTGTCGGTCATCAAGCCTTGGGAAGTAGAAATCAATGCAATACCCAGACCTCCGAGGACTCTAGGCAGTTGGTCTTTTTGAGAGTAAACTCTCAGACCGGGTTTGGAAATACGTTTAATACCGGAGATAACCTTCTCTTTATTAGCACCGTATTTCAGGCTGACTTTAATAACGTTTTGTTTGTTGTCAGCGATAACTTCAAAATCTTTAATGAAACCTTCAGCCTTCAAAATTTCAGCAATAGCAACCTTAATTTTGCTGCCGGGGATTTCAACTCTATCGTGATGAACTGAATTTGCATTACGAATACGGGTAAGCATATCAGCAATCGGGTCAGTCATTACCATACTTAAATACCCTCCTTCCTTGTTGTCTATCTTACCAGCTTGCTTTAGTTACGCCCGGAATAGCGCCTTTGTAAGCATATTCACGGAAGCAGATACGGCAGAGGCCAAATTTACGCATATAGCCATGAGGTCTGCCGCATACCTTGCAGCGATTATATTGGCGAACTTCGTACTTAGGCTCGCCTTTCCATTTTTCAATCAGGGCTTTTTTAGCCACGGTATTCCCTCCTCACTTATGCGCCGAACGGCATTCCGAGGAGTTTGAGCAATTCTCTAGCTTCCTCGTCAGTCTTAGCGGTAGTTACAATGATGATATCCATGCCACGAACTTTATCGATCTTATCGTATTCGATTTCCGGGAAAATCAATTGTTCTTTCAGGCCCAGTGCGTAGTTACCACGGCCGTCGAAAGCAGTAGCGCTAACACCGCGGAAGTCACGTACGCGCGGAAGAGCGAGATTCATCAGTTTATCAAGGAAATAGTACATACGGTCGCCGCGCAGAGTAACCTTAGCGCCCAAAGGCATACCTTGACGTACTTTGAAAGCTGCGATGGATTTTTTTGCTTTGGTGATAACAGGTTTCTGACCTGCGATCTGAGTCATATCGGCAACTGCGGACTCCAGAGCCTTGCTGTTGCCAACTGCTTCGCCAACGCCCATGTTGATGACAACTTTCTCAATCTTAGGGATTTCCATTACGTTTTTATATTGGAATTTGTCTTGCAGTCCTTTAACAACTTCAGACAAATATTTTTCTTGCAATCTGGTCTTTGCCATTCAGTTATTTCCTCCTTTCCCGGAAAATTATTTATCGATTACTTCACCGCATTTTTTGCAGGCTCTTACAAAAGCGCCGGCAACTTCGGTCTTTTTAATACGGGTAGCTTTTTTGCAAGCCGG
This sequence comes from uncultured Phascolarctobacterium sp., assembly GCF_905212365.1. Lineage (GTDB taxonomy): Bacteria > Bacillota > Negativicutes > Acidaminococcales > Acidaminococcaceae > Phascolarctobacterium_A. Next base: position 13,262 of record NZ_CAJMEH010000020.1, on the reverse strand, counting down.
ACATACAACCATTACCTTAGAAGAAGCGATGGGAGCCTCTTTAGTAATGATACCGCCTTGAGGATTTGCCTGAGACGGTTTGGTATGACGTTTTACTTTATTTACGCCTTCAACAACCACTTTGGCTTTCTTAGGCAGAGCTTCAACGATCTTACCTTGCTTGCCCTTATCCTTACCGGACAGTACAAGAACGGTATCGCCTTTTTTAACATGCAGCTTTACAGCATTTGCCATGTCAAGAACACCTCCTTATAGTGCGTTATCTAATTTCTTACAGCACTTCCGGTGCCAGAGAAATGATTTTCATGAAGTCTTTTTCGCGGAGTTCGCGGGCAACAGGCCCAAAAATACGGGTGCCGCGCGGGCTCTTGTCTTCTTTGATTACAACTGCTGCGTTCTCGTCGAAGCGGATGTAAGAGCCGTCTGCACGACGAACACCCTTTACGGAACGAACAACAACTGCTTTAACTACGTCGCCTTTTTTTACAACGCCACCGGGTGATGCATCTTTAACAGCACATACGATAACGTCACCGATATTAGCATATTTACGGTAAGAACCGCCTAATACACGGATACACATAACCTTCTTAGCGCCGGTGTTATCACCAACATTAAGGATAGTTTGTTGTTGTATCATGGATTTCCCTCCCTTGCCGGTCTAAAGCATCGGCAAAAATTATTTTGCACGCTCTAAGATCTCAATAACGCGCCAGCATTTATCCTTGGACAGCGGACGGGTTTGCATAATTTGCACTACGTCGCCGATATGTGCTTCGTTATTTTCGTCATGAGCTTTAAATTTAATAGTATGTTGTACGCCTTTTTTGTACAGCGGATGCTGAACGAAACGTTCTACTGCAACTACTACAGTTTTCTGCATTTTATCGCTGACAACTTTACCAATACGGGTAACACGTGCGTTTCTTTCTTCGGTCACGACTGTTTCCTCCTTGTTATACTTCAAAACAGTTAAGCCTTGAGCTCACGTTCACGCTGGATTGTTTTGATACGGGCAATGGATTTTTTCACGTCACGAATTTTCATCGGGTTTTCACATTGACCGGTTGCCATTTGAAAACGCAGATTGAAAAGTTCTTCTTTCAAATCTGCCAATTTGGTGTCTAACTCAGCAGCAGACAATTCACGAATTTCTGTTGTTTTCATTAAGCTTCACCACCCTTTTCTTGTGCGGCAGCTTCAGCTTCCTGTTGAGCCTTGGTCACAAATTTGCATTTGATCGGCAATTTGTGGCTAGCAAGACGCATTGCTTCTTTAGCAACCTCTTCGCTAACCCCGTTCATTTCGAACAGTACACGGCCAGGTTTAACTACTGCTACCCAGTATTCCGGAGAACCTTTACCAGAACCCATACGAGTTTCAGCAGGTTTTGCAGTAATCGGTTTGTCCGGGAAAATTTGAATCCAAACTTGACCGCCACGTTTGATGTAACGAGTCATAGCGATACGAGCTGCCTCGATTTGGCGGTTGGTTACCCAAGCGGGCTCCAGTGCTACCAGACCAAATTCGCCATGAGCAATTTTGTTACCACGCATAGCACGGCCAGTCATACGACCTCTATGTTGTTTACGATGTTTAACTCTCTTCGGTAATAACATGTCTGATTATGCCTCCTTTGCCGGAGCAGTTTTAGCTGCTTCTTTGCTTTCAGGAAGAACTTCGCCTTTATAGATCCATACCTTTACGCCGATGCGGCCATAAGTGGTATGAGCTTCTGCAGTGCCGTAATCGATGTCAGCGCGCAGAGTGTGCAGAGGAATGCTGCCTTCGCGATAGGATTCGCTGCGGGCGATTTCAGCGCCGCCCAAACGACCGCCGCAGGTAATTTTGATACCCTTAGCGCCCATACGCATAGTGCGGCCAACGCATTGTTTCATAGCACGACGGAAAGCGATACGGCGTTCCAGCTGTGCTGCAATGTTCTCTGCAACCAAGGTTGCGTCCATATCCGGGGTTTTAACTTCTACAATGTTGATGTCGATAGCGCTTTCCGTCATTTTCTTCAGGTCAGATTTCAGCAATTCAATGTTGCTGCCTTGACGACCGATTACCATACCAGGTTTTGCAGTATGGATGGAAATACGGGCTTTATTGGAGGCGCGTTCGATTTCTACTTTAGAGATACCGGACAGGAATAATTTTTCTTTAATGAACTCACGGATTTTAATATCTTCTAACAGGTATTTCTCATAGTCTTTATCAGCGTACCATTTGGAATCCCAGCCTTTGATAACGCCAACGCGAAGACCATGCGGATTAACTTTTTGACCCACTATCTTTTCCCTCCTTCTGACGGGATATTATTTTTCTTTAACAGCTACGGTTACGTGGCTAGAACGTTTCAAAATTTTGAAAGCCTGTCCACGAGAACGAGGATGAATACGTTTCATGGTCGGACCTTGATCTACAAAGCAGGAAGATACGATCAGATTATCCACGTTCATGTCAAAGTTATGCTCTGCGTTGGCTACTGCGCTGCGCAGAACCTTTTCGATTACCTCAGAACCAACCTTCGGGGTGTATTTGAGGATAGCGAATGCTTCACCAACGGATTTGCCGCGGATCAGATTGATAACGATGCGCAGTTTGCGCGGAGCAATGCGAATATATTTAGCAACTGCTTGTGCTTCCATTCTTTAGTTCCTCCCTTCCCCTTATTTTAAACCGGTGGTCTTATCTGCGTGACCTTTGTAAGTACGAGTAGGAGCAAATTCTCCTAATTTGTGGCCTACCATATCCTCGGTGATGAATACCGGAACATGTTTGCGTCCGTCATGAACCGCAATGGTGTGACCAACGAAAGACGGAATAATAGTAGAGCTGCGAGACCAGGTCTTTACAACTTTTTTATCATTAGCGGCATTAAGCGCGTCAATCTTTTTCAAAAGACTTGCATGGACAAAAGGTCCTTTTTTAACTGATCTGGACACTAGGTTAGCCTCCTTTCTTTATCCTGTTCTATTATTTGGTTCTACGTTTCAAAATTAACTTAGTAGAAGCTTTTTTCTCTTTGCGAGTACGGGTACCAAATGCACATTTACCCCAAGGAGTAACAGGACGCTTACGACCAACAGGGGAGTGGCCTTCGCCGCCGCCGTGCGGATGGTCGTTAGGATTCATTACAACGCCGCGGTTAGCAGGACGAATACCCAGCCAACGGCTGCGACCAGCTTTACCGATGCAGATGTTTTCAGCATCAATGTTACCAACCTGGCCGATGGTTGCACGGCAGTTGATATGTACTTTACGGATTTCGCCGGAGGGCAAACGCAGCAGAGCGTAGTCGCCTTCCTTAGCCATCAGCTGAGCGCTGGTGCCGGCACTGCGAGCCATTTGGCCGCCTTTGCCGATCTTCATTTCCACGTTGTGTACCATAGTACCCAAGGGAATGTTTTTCAGCGGCAAGCAGTTGCCAGTCTTGATGTCGGCGTCAGCGCCGCTTACTACAACGTCGCCAACCTTCAAATCCAGCGGAGCGATGATGTAACGTTTTTCGCCGTCAACATAGTTGATCAGAGCAATGCGAGCGTTACGGTTAGGATCGTACTCAATGGTAGCAACCTTAGCGGGAATACCGTCTTTGTTGCGTTTGAAGTCAATGATACGATATTGTCTCTTGTGGCCGCCGCCTTGGTGACGGACGGTCATCTTACCGGTATTGTTACGGCCAGCATGTTTAGCAAGTTTCTCAACAAGCGGGCGGTAAGGCTTGTCAGTCGTAATCTCTTCGAAGGCAGACACAGTAATAAAGCGTCTGGAAGGAGAATACGGATTAAAGCTTTTAATAGCCATTTAACTTGACCTCCTGTTATACGTTAATTACATTCCTTCGAAAAGGGGAATCGTATTGCCTTCAGCAAGCTTCACGATTGCTTTCTTATAATCGGAACGTTTGCCAACATATTTACCCACGCGTTTGGTTTTTCCCATAACGCGGATAGTGTTAACATTCACTACTTTTACGCCAAAAACTGCTTCAACAGCTTGACGAATTTCTACTTTATTAGCATCCAGAGGAACCTGGAAGGTATATTTGTTCTCCTGCATCATTTGAGAAGTTTTTTCAGTGATGATGGGGCGAAGCAGTAAATCGCGAGGATTAGCAGCCATTATGCGAGCACCTCCTCAATTTTTTCTACAACATCTTTAGCAAGGAATACCTTGTTGCTGTTCAGGATATCAAAGCAGTTCAGGCCCATGTTGGTGATAGTGGTTACTTTCGGCATATTGCGTGCGGAAAGAGCAACGTTTTCGTTGGAACCATCGGTAATCAGCAGAGCCTTCTTGTCAGCAGCTTCAAAGGTTTTCAGCAGAGAAGCTACTTGTTTGGTTTTGGGAGCGTCGAAAGCCAAGCCTTCAACTACTACCAGTTCGCCAGCTGCAACTTTTGCAGACAGTGCGCAGCACAGAGCCAGACGACGGGCTTTGCGGGGCATTTTCTTAGCATAGCTGCGGGGTTGGGGGCCAAAAGTGGTACCGCCACCTACCCATACAGGAGAACGGTTGGAGCCGCAACGAGCACGACCAGTGCCTTTTTGTTTCCAAGGCTTACGGCCGCCGCCACGAACAAGACCGCGGGTCTTGGTTGCGGAAGTACCTTGGCGTTGGTTTGCCAGCTGCATTACAACTGCTTGATGTACTACAGCTTCATTGAACTCAGCGCCAAATACGGAATCATTTAATTCTATTTCACCGGCAACTTCACCGGCCAGATTATATACTGATAACTTCGGCATTAGAAGCATCCTCCTTTCTTTCGCTTATCTTATTTTTTGTTAGGTTTTACAGTTTCTTTCAAAACTACGTAAGAACCAGCAGCGCCCGGGATAGCGCCTTTAACCAGAATAAGATTACGTTCTACGTCGACCTTAACGATAGTCAGGCGTTGAACGGTTACATTTTGGTTACCCATACGGCCAGGCAGTTTTTTGCCTTTAATTACGCGACCGCCAGGACCAGAATGCATGGGGCCCATAGAACCGGGTTCACGGTGAGATTTAGAACCATGTTTCATAGGTCCGCGAGAGAAATTGTGGCGCTTAATAGTGCCTGCAAAACCTTTGCCGCGGGAAACGCCGCTTGCATCGATCAACTCGCCGTCAGCGAAAATGTCAGCGGTAACTTTTTGACCGATTGTATATTCAGAAGGAGCAGACAAACGCAATTCTCTGACAAACTTAACCGGCGCAACGCCAGCTTTGTCAAAATGGCCTTTCATCGGTTTGGTGGTATGTTTTTCTTTAATTTCACCAAAACCAAGTTGAACAGCATTATAACCGTCTGTTTCTTCGGTTTTGTTTTGAAGTACAACGCAGGGACCTGCTTCTACAACAGTTACAGGAATCAGTCGTCCGTCAGCTTCAAAAATTTGGGTCATGCCCAGTTTTTTGCCTAAGATACCTTTAGCCATTATTGCACCTCCTCCTTACAGTTTAATTTCGATATCTACGCCAGCGGGAAGATCCAAACGCATCAGGGCGTCAACGGTCTTAGCGGTGGGTTCCAGAATGTCTACAAGTCTTTTGTGAGTACGCATTTCAAATTGCTCACGGGAATCTTTGTTTACATGTGGGGAACGCAGAATAGTGTAAATATTTTTTTCAGTAGGAAGGGGAATCGGACCGGAAACCTGAGCGCCGGTACGTTTTGCAGTTTCTACGATCTTGGTAGCACTTTGATCCAGTGCTTTGTGGTCATACGCTTTCAGGCGTATTCTAATCTTCTGAGACTTAGCCATTAAAAAATATCCTCCTAAATCGCCCAGTTTCTATGAACGGACATACTCCGTGAAAATCTCCCTGTCTAACAGGCAAGCAACCTTTCACATCATCGCAGGGCCATACCAACAAACATAAGAATATGAGGGGGTCCTTTTAGCCCCCCTCATACCAGGGATCTAACTAAAATAAATTACTTGGTAAATTATACTTCTTCTACTTCGGAAACAACGCCGGCGCCAACGGTACGGCCGCCTTCACGAATAGCGAAACGCAGACCTTTTTCAATTGCGATCGGGGTGATCAGCTCTACTTCCATGGTTACGTTATCGCCAGGCATTACCATCTCTACGCCTTCTGGCAGCTCGGTTACGCCAGTTACGTCGGTAGTACGGAAATAGAATTGCGGACGATAGCCGTTGAAGAACGGAGTATGACGGCCGCCTTCTTCTTTGGTCAGTACATATACTTCGCCTTTGAATTTGGTGTGCGGATGAATGCTGTTCGGTTTTGCCAGTACCTGGCCGCGTTCGATTTCTTTACGATCTACGCCGCGCAGCAGGCAGCCGATGTTATCGCCGGCTACTGCTTCGTCCAACAGCTTGCGGAACATTTCTACGCCGGTTACTACGGTAGATTTCTTCTCGTCCTTCATACCAACGATTTCTACGGTGTCGCCTACTTTTACGGTACCGCGCTCTACACGACCGGTTGCTACGGTGCCGCGGCCGGTGATGGTGAATACGTCCTCGACGGGCATCAGGAACGGCTTGTCGGTTGCGCGCTCAGGCAGCGGAATGTAGCTGTCTACTGCGTCCATCAGTTCCATGATCTTTTCTTCGTATTTAGCGTCGCCTTCCAGAGCTTTCAGTGCGGAGCCTGCTACTACAGGAATATCGTCGCCGGGGAAGTCATAGGAGCTCAGCAGTTCGCGAACTTCCATTTCTACCAGTTCCAGCAGCTCTTCGTCGTCTACCATATCTACTTTATTCAGGAATACTACCATTGCAGGTACGCCTACTTGGCGGGCCAGCAGGATGTGCTCACGGGTCTGGGGCATCGGGCCGTCAGCAGCGGATACTACCAGGATAGCGCCGTCCATCTGAGCTGCGCCGGTGATCATGTTCTTTACATAGTCAGCATGGCCCGGGCAGTCAACGTGCGCATAGTGACGGGTTGCGGTTTCATATTCAACGTGCGCGGTGTTGATGGTGATGCCGCGCTCGCGTTCTTCCGGAGCTTTATCGATCATGGAGTAATCCATGAATTCTGCGCCGCCGCGTGCTGCCAATACTTTGGTGATTGCTGCGGTCAGTGTGGTCTTGCCATGGTCAACGTGACCGATGGTGCCGATATTCAGATGCGGTTTAGTTCTTTCATATTTAGCTTTTGCCATTGTGAATTTCCTCCTTAGGTTTTGTTAAAACTAGGCTTAGTTAGTGCCTTTGTTTTTAGCAATGATTGCTTCAGCAATGTTTCTAGGTACGTCTTCGTAATGGTCTACTTCCATAGAGTAGTTGCCGCGGCCCTGGGTCTTGCTGCGCAGGTCGGTTGCATAGCCGAACATTTCAGCCAGCGGAACGAATGCGCTGATAACCTGAGCGCCGTTACGAGCTTCCATACCGTCGATACGACCACGGCGAGAGTTGATGTCGCCAATTACGTCGCCCATGTATTCTTCAGGAACGGTAACTTCGACTTTCATGTAAGGTTCAAGGATAACCGGATTTGCTTTTTCAGCGCCGGCTCTGAAGCCCATGGAACCAGCAATCTTGAAGGCCATTTCAGAAGAGTCGACTTCATGGTAAGAACCATCATATACAGAAACGGCAATGTCAACCATCGGATAACCGGCAACTACGCCGTTTTCCATAGCTTCCTTAACGCCTGCTTCGATAGGAGCGATGTATTCCTTAGGAATAGCGCCGCCGACAACCTTGTTTTCGAACAGGAAGCCTTCACCAGGCTCACGCGGGGTGATTTCCAGCCAGCAATGACCGTATTGGCCTTTACCGCCGGACTGACGAACAAACTTGCCTTCAGACTTAACAGCCTTGCGAATGGTTTCGCGATAAGCAACCTGCGGATTACCAACAGTGCAGCCTACCTTGAATTCGCGCAGCAGACGGTCAACAATGATGTCTAGGTGCAGCTCGCCCATACCGGAAATAATGGTCTGGGAGGTTTCCGGATCAGTGTGAACACGGAAGGTCGGATCTTCTTCTGCCAGTTTTTGCAGGGCAATGCCCATTTTTTCCTGGTCAGCTTTAGTTTTAGGTTCAACTGCAACGGAGATTACAGGATCAGGGAATACCATGGATTCCAGAATGATCTCGTTTTTCTCATCGCAGAGGGTATCACCAGTGGTGGTGTCTTTTAAGCCTACAGCAGCTGCGATATCACCGGAGTAAACCTGTTCGATTTCTTCACGGTGGTTAGCGTGCATTTGCAGGATACGGCCGATACGCTCGCGTTTGCCCTTAGTAGAGTTGTACACATAAGAGCCGGCGGTCAGGGTACCGGAATATACACGGAAGAATGCCAGCTTACCAACGAAGGGGTCGGTAGCAATCTTGAAGGCCAGTGCGGAGAACGGAGCCTCGTCGCTGGACGGACGCTCGTCTTCTTCGCCGGTGTCAGGATTTACGCCTTTGATATTCGGAATATCGGTAGGAGCGGGCATGAATTGGATTACGGCATCCAGCATCGGCTGTACGCCTTTATTCTTATAAGAAGAACCGCAGCATACCGGAGTCATCTTGCAGGCAATGGTTTGTTTGCGGATACCAGCCAGAATCTCTTCCTCGGTCAGCTCTTCGCCTTCCAGGTATTTCATCATCAGCTCGTCGTCGCCTTCAGCAACTGCCTCAATCAAAGCTGCACGGTATTCTTCAGCTTTTTCCTTCATATCTTCGGGAATCTCGATGAATTCTTCTTCCTTGCCCAGCGCATCATCATAAACGATAGCTCTCATTTTAATCAGGTCTACCATGCCTTGGAAGGTATCTTCAAAGCCGATAGGCAGCTGAATGGGAACTGCGTTGGCATTCAGGCGGGTTTTCATCATATCGATTACGCGATAGAAGTCAGCGCCGGTAATATCCATTTTGTTTACATACGCCATACGGGGTACATGATACTTGTCAGCCTGACGCCATACGGTTTCGGACTGAGGCTCAACACCGCCCTTAGCGCAGAAAACTGCAACGGAACCATCAAGTACGCGCAGGGAACGTTCAACCTCTACAGTGAAGTCAACGTGGCCCGGAGTATCGATGATGTTAATGCGGTGCTTGTCGAATTGGTGCTCAGAACCTTCCCAATAGCAGGTGGTAGCAGCAGAAGTAATGGTAATACCGCGTTCCTGCTCCTGAACCATCCAGTCCATGGTAGCGGCACCTTCGTGGGTTTCACCGATCTTGTGTACTCTGCCGGTATAGAACAGAATACGTTCGGTGGTGGTGGTTTTACCAGCATCGATGTGAGCCATGATGCCGATATTTCTAGTTCTCTCAAGCGGAATTAATCTGCCCACTTTTTAAATCCTCCTCAAAATAACTGAGTCAGGCCATTACCAGCGGTAATGAGCAAATGCCTTGTTTGCTTCTGCCATTTTGTGGGTATCTTCGCGTTTCTTAACGGCTGCGCCAGTGCCATTGGATGCATCCATGATTTCACCGGCAACGCGCTCGTACATGGTTCTTTCGCCACGCAGACGAGAATAGTTTACCAGCCAGCGAATACCCAGAGTGGTTTTACGGTCAGCGCGCACTTCTACCGGAACCTGATAGTTAGCGCCACCAACACGGCGAGCACGAACTTCCAGCAGCGGCATTACGTTCTGCATAGCAGCATCGAATACTTCCAAAGGATCCTTGCCAGTTTTTGCACGAACCAGATCGAATGCATCATATACGATACGCTCAGCAACGCCTTTTTTGCCGTCGAGCATAATTTTGTTAATAAATCTAGTTAAAAGTTTAGAACCGTACACCGGATCCGGCAGTACGTCTCTTTTAGTTACAGGGCCTTTTCTCGGCATGTGTTTCCCTCCTTAGGATCAAATCATTCTTAATGTTTTCTTGAAATTATTTCTTTGCTTTAGCACGTTTTGCGCCGTACTTAGAGCGAGATTGGTTGCGGTTAGCAACGCCTGCAGTATCAAGAGCACCGCGAATGATATGGTAACGCACACCAGGAAGGTCCTTGACTCTTCCGCCTCTGATCAGAACAACACTGTGTTCCTGAAGATTATGGCCGATACCCGGGATATAAGCAGTAACCTCGATGCCGTTGGTTAAACGTACACGAGCTACTTTACGAAGTGCAGAGTTAGGTTTCTTCGGGGTAGTGGTGTAAACACGGGTGCATACGCCACGTTTTTGCGGGCATTCTTTCAATGCCGGAGCAGTAGATTTGCTTTTCAGAACTTCTCTGCCTTTGCGTACCAGTTGGTTAATTGTAGGCATATCGGCACCTCCTTTCCAAACAATTAGATTTTAATGATTATAAAAACTCAGCTTGCGCCAAGCCCTTATCAAGCTTTGAGTATTGCGGCAGCAGCAGCCTTGACGTTAATGCCGCACGCCCGTCCGATATCCGCCATGCTTTCCGTCGTAACAGAAGGCACATTGTTTTCCCGGCACAGCGCGAGCAATTTCCCGGTAACGCGCTCGTCCGCATCAACAGCGATGTAGACCAGCTTCGCCGCTTGTCTTGCCACAGCTTTTTCCGTCTGCTTTACGCCGACCGTCCGCTGCTCAGCTTGCTTTAAAGCTTCAAGCGTCATCAGGTTACCTCCTTCATAGAGCGCATAGCTCACCCGCGATACTGGTATATTGTAACATCTTAAACAAAGCGTGTCAACACTTTTTGTTAAAAAAAGGCAATTTTTCAAGCGCCTTTTTTACTGTATCAATGGGCTTCTTGCTTTCCACGCTTCCAAGTGTTTCGCAATACGTCTGCCAGCTATTTGCGCGACTAAAAATATCTTCCGCAATGCCTCGCGCTGCGCAATCCGCTCCGTATATTTCACAGTTTTTTTACAAAAAAACAGGCGGAGAACTTGTCTCCGCCATAGCTTTAACGTATTCAATTACTCAACCTGCAGCTCCTCTTCCGCCGCATCAAGCGCCAGCTCAGGCAGCTCATAATTATCATAGTAGTTAGCTGAATTTGCCTATACAGGCAAGTAAGGCAGATTATCAAACGCGCCGCACGTCTGCGCATACATACAGACAGCGGCAGTATTGACATAAACGGGAGGCTGCCGGACTTTGAGCAAAGTTATCCTGATTTTTGCTACGCATCCATGCCAGCTACTTAATCAACCCCGCGCATGTGCAGAAAATCCGCCGCTTCGCCGTGACTCTTACGGGCGGAACGGAGCTGCCCATCCCCGAAAAAAATACACTGCAATAAAAAACTGCTTCTGATGAAAAGCACGGAACCGCAGCCAGAAAAATAAGGCCGCCGTCCAATGCCATTCGGCAGAAGCAACAGATAAAGTAAAAGAAGCCGCTCCACATGTGAAGCAGCTCCTCGTTTTTATTCACAGGACAATATTATTCCGCCTGCTTTTTAGCTGGGCTGATAAGAGCAACGATAACGTAAGCGGCGATGCATACCAGCCATTCCATATAAATAACATTGGGGAAAATGCGTACTGCCGGAGTAAGCTGCCACAAAATCAGCAGAACCAGGCCTGCCAGCAGCGTCCAAAAGCCTGCGGCTTTAGAAGTGTATTTGGGCATAAACAGCGCCACGATAACAATAACGCTGAAGGCCGCAGTCAGCGACAGGCCAATCATAATCGTACCCAAAATACTGGAAACGCTCATCGCCAGTCCCAAGGTCAGAATGCCGCTGATCATAACGCACAGACGAGTCATCAGCAACTGACGGGAACTGTCGCAGGACGGATTGATAAAACGCTTGTAAATATCGCTGGAAAACAGCGTGCCTGCGCTCAGCAGCAAATTGCAGGCCGTGGATACGTCGGCAGCCCACAAAGCCGCCAGTGTAATACCGGCTAACACCGGCTGCAGGCCCACGATAACCTGGGGCAATGCCAGCGCAGCCTGCGCGTCAGGATACATAGCCTTAGCCACAATGCCCAGAAAAGCTGCCAGCACGCCTACAGGCAGCATCAAAATGCCGCCCCAGACAAAGCCCTTTTTAGCCGTCGCCGCATCCTTAGCACCCAAAGAAATTTGCAGAATGCTTTGCAGGGAAAGGTTTACCGTAATCAGCGTAACCACCCAGCTGGTAATAGTCACAGGGCCCACGCCGTCGATAAAGCTGAACCAGGGCACATTGGTCGGCAGCGCCGCAGCCAGATGCTCCATTGTGCCGATTTTTTTAAACTGAATTACCGTAGCGGCCAAAATACCGGCATAAATCAGAATGATGTTCAGTACATTGGAAAGAGAAGCGGACCACATGCCGCCGATAAAAGTAATGCCGATAAAGGTAATAGCGCTGACAATCATGCCAGTTTTAAAATCAAAAATATCTGGCAGAATAGCGTGCAGAATACTGCCTCCGGCAATATACTGCAAGGAAATAATAACCAGCTGAATAACAATCTGGCAGAACACGCCCAAAATTACCGCGCTGGTACCATGATGGCGTTCAATAAGCTCAGTAATCGTCGTTATATTCTGCTCGCGATATTTTTTGGCCATAAACAAGCCCATAACAATAGCGCCCAAGGCCCAGGCGATAGTGTACCAGCCTGCGCTCAGGCCTACGCGGAAGGCATGCTCTGAAACGCCGATAGTCGACGCGCCGCCGACCGCCAGACCGATAATGGTTACGCAAATCAAAGGAGCGGACAGCTTACGTCCGGCCAAAGCAAAATTCTCATTGTTGCCTTCGCTGCGTTTCTTAGCAAACCAAGAAATGCCGAACAGAGCAACAATATACAATATTAAAATAACCAGGGAAACGGGCACGAAAAATCCTCCTTCAAAATATATACGACTGTCAAAAAATACAACGCCCATACTGACGGACACCTCTGTGCCGCCCCATATGGGCCTAATCGTGCAGCCTTTAACAGCATATATGCCGCAGACATTTGTATTCATTATTATGCGCTCGCACCGTTTATACTAACAATCATCCCCATAAAAGCCCCATATAAACCTCTTGATGCTCACTGCATAGCAATAATACAGACATTAGCTAAATTATAGACCATCGCAAAAATTTCGTCAATAAATTTTCACAAAAAAGTATTGACAAAAACGTCGCTCCTAGTTATAATTAACCATGTTGTTGGCCTCATAGCTCAGCTGGATAGAGCGTTTGACTACGAATCAAAAGGTCGCAGGTTCGAGTCCTGCTGAGGTCACCATTATAGTTTATAAAACCGTTACTACAGAAGTAACGGTTTTCTTTTTCCCTCATACATCAAGCAAACACACCATGTTGTAAATTAACCGTTACTATATTTAGTAACGGTTTCAGACTGTAGAAAAACCCATGTTTCTCTCTTTCAAGGGAAGCATGGGTTAATTT
>NZ_CAJMEH010000019.1 GCF_905212365.1 uncultured Phascolarctobacterium sp. | reverse complement strand
CCTTGTGGACTACGGCTTCCGCCTGCCCTCGGCCCTGGACAACCGGCCCCTGCAGTTCGACGAGTTCCGTTCCCTGCTGCATCAGGTGGTCTACGTTTCGGCCACACCGGGCAAATACGAGATGGATCAGTCCCAAGGCATCATTTCCGAGCAGATCATCCGGCCTACGGGCCTGGTGGACCCGGAAGTGGAGGTGCGTCCCACCAAGGGACAGATGGAAGACCTGCTGGGCGAATGCCGGGAGCGCATCCGGCGCGGGGAACGGGTGCTGGTGACCACCCTTACCAAGCGCATGGCCGAAGACCTGACCGAGTATTGCTGCACTATGGGCGTCAATGCCCGCTACCTGCATTCGGATATCGACACCCTGGAGCGTTTGCAGATCATCAGGGCCCTGCGGCAAGGGGAGTTCGACGTGCTGGTGGGCATCAACCTGTTGCGCGAGGGCCTGGATTTACCGGAGGTATCATTAATCGCTATTCTGGATGCGGATAAGGAGGGCTTTTTGCGCAGCGATACGGCTATGATTCAGACCATAGGCCGCGCTGCCCGCAATGCTCACGGGCGCGTTATTATGTACGCCGACCGAATTACGGACAGCATGCAGCGCGCCATCGACGAAACTAACCGCCGCCGCGAAAAGCAGGAGGCGTATAATAAAGAGCATCATATTACGCCGAAAACGATTTATAAAGAGCAGCGCCAGCTGATTAAGCTGACCAAGGTGGCCGACGGCGACGATGCGCCTGCTTATGGCAGCAAGAGCTTGAAGAAGCAGTCCAAGAAGGAGCTTACGGTTATGGCGCGGGAGCTGGAGCGGCGTATGCAGGAGGCGGCCAAGGCTTTGGATTTTGAAGCGGCGGCCGAACTGCGCGACCAGCTGATTTTAGTGAAGGGGCAGTTGGGGCAAAAGCTGCTGCCCAAGAAGAGTAAAAAGTAAAGCGTTAATTTATTGAACGCGGGAGAAGCTATGCAAGAAAAATTGATTGTTAAAGGCGCGCGCCAGCATAATTTAAAGGATATAACGGTAGAAATACCGCGCAATAAAATGGTTGTTATTACCGGCCTCAGCGGCAGCGGCAAATCCAGCCTGGCCTTCGACACTATTTACGCCGAGGGGCAGCGCCGTTATGTGGAAAGTCTGTCCGCCTACGCGCGGCAGTTTTTGGGGCAGATGGATAAGCCGGACGTGGATTATATCGAGGGCCTGAGCCCGGCTATTTCCATCGACCAGAAGACGACGAGCCGCAATCCCCGTTCTACCGTGGGCACGGTGACGGAGATTTACGATTATCTGCGTTTGCTGTTCGCCCGCATTGGCGAACCTCACTGCCCTAAATGCGGAAAGCTGATAGAGCAGCAGAGCGTGCAGCAGATTGTGGACCAGGTGCTGGCGCTGCCTGCGGGAACGCGCTTTATGGTGATGGCGCCGCTGGTGCGGGGGCGCAAGGGCGAGCACCAACGAGTGCTGGATGATATGCGCCGCGCAGGTTATGTGCGCATGTTCGTGGACGGCGAGGTGCGTACATTAGATGAAGAAATTATTTTAGATAAAAAGAAAAAGCACAGCCTGTCGGTCGTTATCGACCGTTTGGCGGTGCGCGATAATATACGTCAGCGCTTGACCGATTCTGTGGAAACGGCGCTGAAGCTGGCCGGCGGCTTTGCCGAGGTGGCCGTGCTGGGCGAGGAGCAGCAGATTACGCTGTTCAGCGAGCATTTTGCCTGCAACGATTGCGGCATTAGCCTGCCTGCTATTGAGCCGCGCTTATTTTCTTTTAATAATCCTTACGGCGCTTGCCCGGACTGCACCGGCCTGGGCATGAATATGGAATTTGACCAGGCGCTGATTATTCCCGACGGCAGCAAAAGCTTTGCCGACCGCTGTCTGGCGGCTTTCAGCAATAACCAAAATTCTTATTTTATGAAGCAGTTGGCGGCGGTGCTGGCGGAAAACGGCTACAGCCTGGACAGCAGCTGGAACGATTTGCCGCCAGCTATGCAGGAGCTGCTGTGGCACGGCGCAGGCGAGCGCAAGTATAATTTCTGGTATGAAAATTTGCAGGGCGAGGTTAAGCTGTACGCCAAAGAATTTGAAGGCATCTTGAATGTCTTGAAGCGCCGTTACCGCGAAGCGTTCAGCGACGCTATGCGTCAGGAGTACGAAGAATTTATGACCAGCACCCCCTGCCCGACCTGTCACGGCAGCCGCTTGAAACCGGAGGTGCTGTCTATTTTGGTCGGCGGCAAAAATATTTGTCAGGTGACGGCGCTGACGGTGCGCGATTGCTTGAAATTTTTTGCCGGACTGCAGCTGACGCAGCGGCAGCGGCTTATCGGCAAGCAGGTGCTGAAAGAGATAGGCTCGCGTCTGCAATTTTTAAACGACGTGGGCTTGGACTATCTGACGCTGGACCGCAACGCAGGCAGCTTGTCCGGCGGCGAGGCGCAGCGCATCCGCTTGGCAACGCAAATCGGCAGCGGCTTGACCGGCGTGCTTTATATTTTGGACGAGCCTTCCATCGGACTGCACCAGCGCGACAACAGCAAGCTTTTGGCGACCTTGCAGCATTTGCGGGATTTGGGCAATACGCTGCTGGTGGTGGAGCATGACGAGGAAACCATGTACGCCGCCGACCAGATTATCGATATCGGGCCCGGCGCAGGCGAACATGGCGGTCAGGTGGTGGCTCAGGGTACGGCAGAGGAAATCAAGCAGGTGGAGCAGTCGGTGACCGGCACTTACTTGAGCGGACGTAAATTTATTCCTGTGCCGAAAAAACGCCGCCAGTGCGACGGCCGTTTCCTGACAATCCGGGGAGCGCGGGCCAATAATTTAAAAAATATCGACGTGTCGATTCCTTTAGGCGTCTTTACTGTAGTCACCGGCGTCAGCGGCAGCGGCAAGTCCACGCTGATTAACGATATTTTGTATAACACCCTGGGTGCGAAGCTGAACGGCGTGCGCCTGCGTCCTGCCGAACACGACTGCATCGAGGGTCTGGAATACGCCGATAAGGTTATCAATATCGACCAGTCGCCCATCGGACGCACGCCGCGTTCTAATCCTGCTACTTATACGGGAGTTTTTGATTTTATTCGCGAGCTGTTCAGCCAGACTAACGAAGCGAAAATGCGCGGCTATAAGGCAGGGCGCTTTAGCTTCAACGTCAAGGGAGGACGCTGCGAGGCCTGCAAGGGCGACGGCATGAATAAAATTGAGATGAATTTTCTGCCCGACGTGTATGTGCCCTGCGAGGTGTGTCACGGCGCGCGCTACAACCGCGATACGCTGGAGGTGCATTACAAGGGCAAGAGCATTGCCGAGGTGCTGGATATGACGGTCAGCGAAGCCTGCGAGTTCTTTAAAAATCTGCCGCGGATTTACCGCAAGCTGGAGGTTTTGGAGGACGTTGGCCTGGGCTATATTCATTTAGGCCAGGCGGCGACGACGCTGAGCGGCGGCGAGGCCCAGCGCGTAAAGCTGGCGACGGAGCTGTCGCGCCGCAGTACGGGCCGCACGGTTTATATTTTAGACGAGCCTACTACGGGCCTGCATATTGCCGACGTGCATAAGCTGCTGGATGTGCTGCAGCGATTAGTAGAGGGCGGCGACAGCGTTATCGTCATCGAGCATAATCTGGACGTTATCAAGGTAGCCGATTATATTATCGACCTGGGGCCGGAAGGCGGCGACAAGGGCGGCACGCTGGTGGCCTGCGGTACGCCGGAGGAAGTGGCGAAGGTGAAAAAATCCTATACGGGGCAATATATTAAGCAGGAGCTGGCGAAGGCCAGAAAGAACGGGTGGTATAAATGACGGAAGCGGGCTTCAGCGATAGCATTAAAAATGCGCTGGCCGTGCTGCCGGATAAGCCCGGCGTGTATTTGATGCACGACGCCGAGGGCAAGGTTATTTACGTGGGCAAGGCCGTGGTGCTCAAAAACAGAGTGCGCAGCTATTTCCGCAATCTGGCCAGCCATACGCCCAAGGTGCGGGCCATGGTGGCGAAGATTGCCGAAATCGAAACCATCGTCACATCCAGCGAAGTCGAAGCACTGATTCTGGAATGCAACCTGATTAAAAAGTATCGCCCGCGTTATAATATCAGCTTAAAGGACGATAAAACTTATCCTTATTTAAAGGTGACGGTGCAGGAGGACTTTCCGCGTTTGTTCGCTACCCGCAGGCTGAGCCGCGACGGCGCTAAATATTACGGCCCTTATGCCGACGCGGGAGCGATGCACGCTACGGTGAAGCTGCTGCGCGGTATGTTCCCACTGCGCACCTGCCGTAAGATGAATCCCGACCGGCCATGCTTGAATTATCATATCAAACGCTGCCTTGCGCCCTGCGCCGGTTATGTGAGTAAGGACGAATACCGCCAAATGATTCAAAGCGTGTGCATGGTTCTGGACGGGCGCACGGCGGAATTGGAACGCGATTTAAAGCGGCGGATGCAGGAGGCGGCGGAGAATTACGCTTTTGAAGAAGCCGCGCGTTTGCGCGATCAGCTGCAGGCTGTGGAACGGCTCAACGAATCGCAAAAGGCCGTAACCAATAACGGCGGCGATATGGACGTTATCGGTTATGCGCAGGATATGACAGGTATTTGCCTGCAAATATTTTTCGTGCGCAAGGGAAAGCTGATAGGGCGCGACAATTTCTTCCTGCACGATGACGGCGACGAGCCGCGCGAGGTGCTGACGGCTTTCGTCAAGCAGTATTATAATGAAGCTACTTTTATACCGAAAGAAATAATTTTGCCGTACCTGCCGGAAGAGGAAGAAGCGCGGCTGATAGCGTCGTGGCTGACGGAAAAGGCGCAGCGCAAAATAGAACTGCTGGCGCCTCAGCGCGGCGTGAAAAGGGAGCTGCTGCAGCTGGCGAACGACAACGCCGCCAAGCTGCTGGAGGAACGGCTGCGCAAGGGCAGCTTGTCGCTGAAAAACGACGCGCAGGCCGCCGAAGAGCTGCAGCAGGCTTTGGGCCTGACGCATTCGCTGGAGCGTATGGATTGCTTCGATATCAGCCATACTCAGGGCAGCGAAACGGTGGCTTCCATGGTAGTTTTCCGCAATGGCAGCGTCAGTAAGAAGGATTACCGCAAGTATAAGATTGTGTCCGCCGAGGGCAAGCCGGACGATTTTAAATCCATGCAGGAGGTTGTTTACCGGCGCTACAAGGATTACGAGGATTTGCCCAGCCTGGTGGTTATCGACGGCGGTAAGGGCCAGCTGAGCTCGGCGTTAGAGGTTATCCGCGGTCTGGGCCTGGCAGAGCTGCCGGTAGTAGGCCTGGCCAAGCGCGAGGAAGAAATTTTTCTGCCCCATCAAAGCGAAAGCATTTTGCTGGACAGGGACAGCGCGGCGCTGCATCTCATTCAGCGCATCCGCGACGAAGCGCACCGCTTCGCCATTACGTACCACCGCAAGCTGCGGGGTAAGCGCAATTTGGTTTCCGTGCTGGACCATGTGGATGGCATTGGCCCCAAACGGCGGCAGGAGCTGTGGAAGGCGTTCAAAACTTTAGACGCGATGAAAGCGGCGGATGTGGAGGAGCTGGCTGCTGTAGAAGGCATGAACCGCGCGGCGGCGCAGACCTTGTATGAGTTTTTCCGGTTGGAGTTGCCGGAGAAAAAAGAAGCTTTGCAGTGAGAGAATTTCTCCCCCAGTCACCTTCGGTGACAGCCCCCTCAATGAGGGGGCACAAATAAGAGATTATCCTCAATTATTGCCCTCTCTTAGAGGGGGCTGGCATTTTGCTTGCAAAATGACTGGGGGAGTTATTTTGTTGCAAAACTATGTGATTTAGAATCATGCTGCATTTTTCACATTTTTATAGCATATTAAAGTCATAAGTATGGTATAATGAGTATATCTCATTATACTTTTTGAAAGGAGTGAAATTTATGGCTAAATGGGTTTGCAATATTTGCGGTTATGTTTATGACCCCGAAGTGGGCGATCCGGATAACGGCGTTGCAGCAGGCACCGCTTGGGAGGATGTCCCCGAAGATTGGGTATGCCCTCTGTGCGGCGTAGGCAAGGATGAGTTCAGCGCGGAATAAAGGCTGAGGCATACTGCAGATTTAAAATGGGCGCATTAATTATGCGCCTGTTTTTGTTTTAGGGCATTATCGCCCGTCTTTAAATCGTCTGTCTGACGGTAATAAAGAATAAAAATAAAAGTCCCTTTCCATTTGGCGTGGAAAGGGACTGCTTTTTTCTGGTGACCCCGATTGGATTCGAACCAACGATCTTCTGCTCCGGAGGCAGACGCTTTATCCTCTGAGCTACGGGGCCATAAAATATGGTTAATGTGACAATAGCTATTATACCACAACTGTGAAACTTATGCAAAGCTATTAGCGCTTTTTTGTATTCATGCCGTAAATATGCTACAATGTAAGCGGGCCAGGCGTTCCAGCCTAGCTGTGCGCTGCGCCGGACGCTGTGGGCGCAGAAAAATTTTACAGTCTGAACGAGATTTAGGTATGTACTTTGGCGTAAAAGTGCTATAATAATGAATTGATTCGCAAGGAAAAGGAGCTAATATGATTACGATAAGAGATAAGGTGCGCTTTGTAGAAACTGATATGATGGGCGTGGTGCATCACGCCAACTATCTGCGTTGGTTTGAAATGGGCCGCGTGGCTTATCTGCGCGCCTGCGGCATTACTTTGGGCGAGCTGATGGACGCCGGCGTTATTTTTCCCATTACCGAGGTGAAGGCGCAGTACAAAAATTCCTGCACCTTTGACGATGATTTTGAGGTACAGGTAAGAATGAGCGCCTTTAATAAAGCGAAGATGGAATTTGATTATAAGGTCATTCGCCTGCGCGACGGCGCTGTGGCGGTGGAGGGTCATACCCGCAATGTATTTACCGACAAGGAGGGGCACATTATTCGCCTGTCTCCCTGCTGGTTTGATAAAATTCAGAAGGTATATGCGGCGGATAAGGCTGCGGAGGAGTGAAAGTATGGAAAAGTATGAGATTATTCCTGTGCCTACAAGAATTTTGACGCATCACGACGATATTTGCGATGCGATTTTGGAGTTTGGCAAGGATAAAATTGGTCCGAACGACGTTGTTTGCGCTGCCGAAAGCGTGGTGGCGATTACTCAGGGCCGGGCTTTGCGCTGTGAGGAGTTTCATCCCGGATTTTTAGCGAAAACTCTGAGCCATTTGTTCCCGTCCAAGGGCAGTATCAGCAGCTGGTACAGCATGCAGGCGCTGATTGACGCCGAGGGCGGCGCGCGGGTGCTGTGGGCTGTTATTTGCGGCTTTGCCGCTAAATGCGTGGGCGTAAGCGGCACCTTCTACCGCATGGCAGGCGAGCAGGCGCGTTTAATTGACGATATTACCGGCACGATGCCGCCCTATGATAAGCATGTGGTTTATGGTCCTGCGGAGCCTGCCAAGGTGGCGGAGGCTATTACCAAGGCCTGCGGCTGCTATGGCGCAGCTATTGCCGACGTTAACGATTTGAAGCGCAGCGCTGTGCTGGGCGTGTCTAAAGGCGTGGACGCCGATAAGGTGGCCGCGATATTGATTGATAATCCCTTTGGCAACGGCAGCGAAAAAACGCCTATCTGCATTATTAAGAATTATCGTAAGGCGTAAGGAGGTAGCAAAATGCTGTGTACTATTATTGGAATACTTATCGCCTTAGCGCTGTTGGGCGTGCTGGCAGTTGCCGTATATATCGCTTTGCAGGGCGACGCTGAGATGCGTCTGCTGACTAAGCAGCGTACTGCGGCTGTGAAGGCGGCGGAGCGTGACGGCCGCGTTGATTTTCAGCTGGAGGTGCCCTTTGATAATGTTGGTAAGCAGGAGGGTACGATTCTTGACGCTTACATGAGAATTTATCTGCCCCAGGAGCAGTATGACGATATTTTGCTGCGCGGCAAGGTAAATCTGGAAGGCGTGCTGCGCGACGACGATTATTTTGAAGCCTTGCTGGTTCCGGCGGGTACAGGGAAAAAGCTGGTGCTGCGCTTTGAAGCTTACGCCAGAAAGGGCAAGAGCATCGAGGAGGCTCTTGCCAATATTCCCGATGTGGACGTAGCGCTGTTTGCCGACTGCCGCGGCCGCCGCGAGCTGTATACGATTAAGGAATACTTTACGCTGACCGCCGAAGAGCTGCGCGCGTTAGTAAAATAATATTTCGCTTTGCTTTTTGGCAGAGCGTTGAAGAATCCACCTGCGAGGTGGATTTTTCTTTTCGCTTCGTTTTTATTTTCCGTCGTCAATAACGCGCGTCATAATAATTTCACTTGCTTAAAGTCGAAAAGTCAAATATAATAGTAGCAAATGAATTCCTTTGCAGGTGATTGATTATGAGAAATTTAGCAGACGCTATCGAAAGCTTTATCATAGGAGAATTGCTACGCGATCACGAGGACGCGCTTTTGGTGCAGCGCAATGAGCTGGCAGAAAGGCTGTCCTGCGCGCCGTCGCAGATCAGCTATGTTCTTAGCACCCGCTTTACGCCGGAACGGGGCTTTATGGTAGAGTCCCGCCGGGGCAGCGGCGGTTTTGTGCGCATTGTGCGTATGGAGCCGCAGAAGGAACCAGCTGCGGCCGAGCTGGTGGAGCATTTGGCCGGACAAAAGCTGATTACGGCCAGAGAGCGGGCTTTGTTGAAATATATGCTGCATATTATCGATGCGGATGAAGCGAAGAAGAAGGCTGTGCTGCAGCAGGCGATGGCGCTGCTGAACGGCGCGGGGCGGAGGTGAGCTTATGCTGTGTGAAAATTGTCATAAAAAACAGGCCATTATGCATATGGTGTGCCTGATGGGAGATAAACAGGTGGATAAGTGGCTGTGCGAGGATTGCGCTACGGAATATTTACCCACGGGTTTAGGCTTGGGAGCGGCTAACGTAACGCCGCAGCAGGCTTTGAATTTTTTTAAGGAGCTGATGCAGGAGCAGGGCAGGCCGCGCAAAAAGGTTACTAAGGAAGGCTTTACCGCTGCTGCAGCGCAGGTGCTGCAGCTGGCGGCCAATAAGGCTTTGGATTGCGGCAGCGAGCATATCGGCACGGAGCATATTTTGGCCGGACTTTTGGCGGCTGACGCTTGCTCCGGGCAAAAAATACTGCGCCGCCTGCACGATAATTTAGCTGAAATTGCCAAAGAGCTGGAAGGCTGGCTGGATAAAGGCGCGAAAAAGAGCGCTTTGCCCCAGTACAGCCAACGGGCGAAAATGGTATTGGAACAGGCTGCGGCGCAGGCGCAGATGCGCAGGCAAAATTACGTCGGCAGCGAGCAGCTGCTGTTGGGCCTGTTAGCGGCAGGCGACGGCATTGCCTGTCAGGTCTTGCGCAAGTTTGGCATTACGCTGGAGGACGTGCAGAAGATTGTCGACAGTTTGGACGAGCAGCGCAAGTCCGTGCCTGGACGCAGCTTTCGCCAGACTAAGGAGGCTAAGGGCAGCGATGTGCTGGAGGTGCTTTCTGGCTATGGCCGTAATCTGAACAGCGATGCCGCTAACGGGCGTATTGACCCGGTGATTGGCCGCGAGCAGGAGGTGGAGCGCCTGATTCAGATTTTGTGCCGCCGCACGAAGAACAATCCTGTTATTATCGGCGAGGCGGGCGTAGGCAAAACCGCCGTGGCCGAGGCTTTGGCGCAGCAGATCGTCAAGGGCGAGGTGCCGGAATTTTTACAGCATAAGATAGTTTTTTCCCTGGAAATAGGTATGCTGGTGGCCGGCGCTAAATACCGGGGCGAGTTCGAGGACAGAATGAAGGAAATTTTGCAGCTGCTGCGTGCGGATAAGCGCATTATCCTTTTTGTGGACGAGCTGCACACGATCATCGGCGCAGGCAGCGCCGAGGGCAGCATCGACGCGGCTAATATTATTAAACCGGCTTTGGCGCGGGGCGAGCTGCAGATTATCGGCGCGACGACTATCGACGAATACCGCAAGCATATCGAGAAGGACGCGGCTTTAGAGCGGCGCTTTCAGCCGGTGCTGGTCAATGTGCCCAGCGCGGCGGACAGCGAAAAAATGCTGCTGGGTCTGCGTAAGCATTACGAGGATTTCCACAAGCTGCAGATTACGCCGGAGGCCGTAAAGGCGGCGGTAGCTCTCAGCGACCGTTATATTACCGACCGTAATTTGCCGGATAAGGCTATCGATTTAATGGACGAGGCCTGCGCCCGTCTGCGCATTAAGCTGTATAAGCGCAGCGAGCCGGCGCGTAAATTGCAGGAGGAGCTGGAATATACGCAGCTGGAAAAGGAAGACGCGGTGGATAAGCAGGATTATGAGGAAGCCGCTAAGCTGCGGGATAAGGAGAACGCTTTGCAGAAGCAGCTGGCGGCAGCCTTGGCCGAGGTAGCCAAGGAAATTCCCGTCAGCGAGGAGGATGTGGCGGAAGTAGTTTCCTCCTGGACCGGCATTCCCTTAGCAAAGCTTACGGAAAGCGAAAGCCAGCGGCTGTTGCAGCTGGAAAGCCGCTTGGAGCGGCGCGTTATCGGCCAGAGCGAAGCGGTAGCCGCCGTCAGCAGGGCTGTGCGCCGGGCGCGGGCAGGCTTTAAGGACGCTAACAGGCCGGTGGGCTCCTTCCTGTTTTTAGGGCCTACGGGCGTGGGCAAAACGGAACTGGCTAAAGCGCTGGCAGAGGAGCTGTTTGGCGATGAGCGAGCCATGCTGCGCTTTGATATGTCCGAATATATGGAAAAGCACACTACGGCGCGGCTGATTGGCGCGCCTCCGGGCTATGTGGGTTACGACGAGGGCGGCCAGCTGACGGACGCGGTGCGGCGTAAGCCTTACTGCGTGGTGCTGCTGGACGAAATTGAAAAGGCCCATCCCGACGTATTCAATCTGCTTTTGCAGATTATGGAGGACGGGCGCTTGACGGATGGGCAGGGCCGCACGGTGGACTTCCGCAATGCGGTGATTATTATGACCAGTAATGCGGGAGCGCAGCGCTTGAGCATGAGCAAGCCTTTGGGCTTTGCCGCTAGCGCTGTCGGCGAGCTGCAGAGCCGCAAGGAGCAGGTTTTAAACGAAATCAAGCAGGTCTTCCGTCCGGAATTTTTAAACCGTGTGGACGAAACGCTGGTCTTTAATCCTTTGGGACGTGAGCAGCTGGAGCGTATTGCCGATAATCTGCTGGCCGAGCTGAATAAGCGCATGGCTGCCAACGGCTTGTCCGTAGAGCTGACGCCGGGCGCGCGGCAGCTGTTACTAAAGGAAGGCAGCGACAGCAAATACGGCGCGCGTCCTTTGCGTCGCGCTTTGCGCAAGCTGGTGGAGGACCCGGTCAGCGATTTGTTCCTGGCAGGTCAATTCCACAAGGGCGATAAGCTGCTTGCCGAGGACGACGGCGGCAAGCGTCTGACCTTTCATAAGGCCGTAGAGGGAGCGCATTTTCTGTTGGAGCTGCCGGTGGACAGAGAGCCGGTAGCAGCGGCGGCTAAGGGTGAATAGCATGGCGAAGACTAAATATCGTTTTGTATGCCAAAGCTGCGGCTATGTGGCTGCCAAGTGGTTGGGTCGCTGCCCTGAATGCGGCGCTTGGGATACGCTCGTAGAGGAGGCCGAGGTCAGCGCTAAGCCTAGCAAGAGCTATCTGCCTGTTGGCAGCGAAAAGGTTAAGCCCCGCACGATTGCCAGCGTGGCGCAGGTGAAGGTGGAGCGCTTGGCGACGGGCATCCGCGAATTTGACCGGGTTCTGGGCGGAGGCGTCGTGCCGGGTAGCCTGGTGCTGCTGGGCGGAACGCCGGGCATCGGCAAATCTACGATTTTGCTGGATGCGGGGCTGCGCTTCGGTCAGCGCGGCGTGAAGGTGCTTTACGTCAGCGGCGAGGAAAGCGAGGAGCAGACGGCTATGCGTGCCGTGCGTTTGGGCGGCGCCAGCGCCGGCAGCAACCTGCTGATTATGACGGCGACAGATTTGGACGCTATTTTAACCCAGGCCAACGCTGTGCAGCCGCAGCTTTTGATTATCGACAGTATTCAGACCATGTATAACCCGGAGCTGCAAACGGCGGCGGGCAGCGTGGGCCAGGTGCGCGAGTGTACGGCCAAGCTGCTGCAGTTTGCCAAAACTACGGGCATTGCGGTGCTGGTCATCGGCCACGTTACTAAGGACGGCAATATTGCCGGGCCGCGGCTGCTGGAGCATATGGTGGACGTGGTGCTGCAGTTCGAGGGCGACCGTTCCTACGCCTTCCGTGTGCTGCGGGCGCTGAAAAACCGTTTCGGCAGTACGGAGGAAAGCGGTATTTTTTCCATGGAAGCAGGGGGCCTAGCTGAGGTAGCCAACCCTGCGGGACTTTTTTTGGAGGACCGTGACGGCGAGGCGGCGGGCAGTATGATTGGCGCCTGCATGGAGGGCAACCGTCCCATTATGGTCGAGTTTCAGGCTTTAGTGGCTAAAACGCCCTATGGTATGCCGCGGCGCACGGCCGTGGGCTTTGATTATAACCGGGTGAATATGCTGCTGGCGATTTTAGAGCGGCGGCTGGGGTTGGACTTTGGCATGTACGACGCTTATGTCAACGTGGTAGGCGGTATGCGTATTACGGAGCCTGCGGCAGATTTGGCGGTGGCGGCGGCGCTGGTCAGCAGCTATCGCAACCGTCCCATTCCCAAGGGCGTCATTTGCTTTGGCGAGGTGGGCCTGACGGGCGAGGTGCGCCGCGTCAGCGCGCCGGAACGGCGTATTTTGGACGGAGTGAACTTAGGCTTTCATAAATTTATCATTCCCGACAGCTCACTGAAAATTCCTGATACCAGAGCGCAGATTATCAAAGTAAAAACTTTAGAGCAGGCTTTGCAGGCTCTTTTTGAGCGATAAGCAGAAAGCCCCTTCAGCACAATATACTGTGCCGGAGGGGCCTTTTTCGTTGCAATTTACCGCTGTTTATGGTAATATTCTACTATACAAAAAGCGTTCTATTGTTTACATAAGCGGCTGCGGCAACAGCTGAATAATTAAAGGAGAGTGACGGAAGGTATGCAAACTAATCAACAGGAAATGGTATTGGTTATCGACTTCGGCGGCCAGTACAATCAGCTTATCGCCAGACGTGTGCGCGAATGCGGCGTGTACTGCGAAATCGTGTCCTACACCCACAGCTTAGAGAAAATTAAGGAGAAAAACCTCAAGGGTATTATTTTCACCGGCGGCCCCAACAGCGCTTACCTGCCGGATTCTCCGACCATCGACCCGCAGATCTATACCTGGGGCGTGCCCGTTTTGGGCATTTGCTATGGCAGCCAGCTAATGATGCACGCTTTGGGCGGCAATGTCTGCAAGGCGCCTGAGCGCGAATACGGCAAAACCTTGGTTGATCTGGATACTGCCAGCCCGCTCTTTACCGGCCTGCCGGAGCAGAACGTGTGCTGGATGAGCCATAACGATTATATTGAACGTGTTGCTCCCGGTTTTAAAATTGTGGCCCACACTCCTAACTGCCCGGTAGCGGCAGCGCAGGACGAGGAGCGCAAGCTGTATTGCGTGCAGTTCCATCCGGAGGTTCTGCATACCGATAACGGTACCCAGATGCTGAGCAATTTCGTTTATAATGTTTGCGGCTGCGCAGGCACCTGGAAGATGGATTCTTTCGTAGAGCAGACAGTACAAGCCTTGAAGGCTAAAATCGGCGACGGCAAGGTGCTGTGCGCTTTATCCGGCGGCGTGGATTCCAGCGTATGTGCCGCTATGCTGGCCAAAGCCATTGGCAAGCAGCTGACCTGCGTATTTGTCGACCACGGCCTGCTGCGTAAAAACGAGCGCGAGGAGGTATGCGCCGTATTTGGCGAGGGCGGTCAGTTCGATATTAATTTCATTTGTGTGGACGCGCGCCAACGCTTTTACGATAAGCTGGCAGGCGTGTGCGAGCCGGAGAAGAAGCGTAAAATTATTGGCGAGGAATTTATCCGCGTATTTGAGGAAGAAGCGAAGAAAATCGGCGCTGTGGATTATCTGGCGCAGGGCACTATTTACCCCGACGTGGTGGAAAGCGGCCTGGGCGGCGAATCCGCTACGATTAAGAGCCATCATAATGTAGGAGGACTGCCTGATTTCGTAGATTTCAAAGAGATTGTCGAGCCGCTGCGCGACCTGTTTAAGGATGAAGTGCGTCAGTCCGGCCGTGAGCTGGGCCTGCCGGAGCATTTGGTAGCACGCCAGCCATTCCCGGGACCTGGCCTGGCTATCCGCATTATCGGCTACGTAACGCCGGAGAAGGTGGCTATTGTGCAGGACGCCGACGCTATTTACCGCGAAGAGGTGGATAAGCTGCCGCTGAGCGAGCGTCCCAGCCAGTATTTTGCCGCTTTGACCAATATGCGCAGCGTAGGCGTTATGGGTGACGGCCGTACCTATGACTACGCTATCGCTCTGCGCGCAGTAACGACCACCGACTTTATGACGGCGGAGGTTACGATGCTGCCGCCGGCAACGATTACCGCTGCGGCCAATCGCATTGTCAACGAAGTAAAGCATATCAACCGCGTGCTGTTCGACTACACGACGAAGCCGCCGGCAACGATAGAGTTTGAGTGATGAAATGGACTTGAAAAAGCCTTTATTTATGCGGGTTACAAGCAAATTTGTTTAAGTACTGGCAACGATTTGGCAACATTATTGCATTATTCATCAAATAAAATACTTCAATAACATAAGAAAACCTTACTGATTTTCAAGCATTTTGAAGCTGAAAGTTGGTAAGGTTTTTGCATTTTTGGGGAAGAAAAGCGGTTTTAATCGGATTCAGTGTCCTTTTTTAAGGCTTCTGTGAGATAGTCGCTTAACTCCTTTGAGGGGACTACTTTATGCTAGTGACTTGAGGTATCTAATTCGGGATATTTGTACCGCCACTGGTCGTATTCCTCTTTGGTTATCTCTCCCTGTTCCAGACGGGCAGCCTGCTCCTGCCATGCGTGGAACATATCAAACATGGAGGAATAGGTGGAGCCGGTGGACTTGTCAAGCCGCAGACACACTTCCCCGTCAATCTCTCCGATTTTCAGTCCGTACATATCTTCCAGCGCAAAAAGCGTGTGCATAAGCCCGATATAGCTGTCAATCTCCGGGACTGTGATTGCTCGTGGGCTGACATCAAAGATATGTGCAATTTCTTTTACAAGGTCTTGCTTCGGTGTTCTGGCTTCTGATTCATACTGCGCCATACGAACATCAGAGGTCTTTCCGAGAAAACCGAGGATTTCGCGATTTTGCTTCAGCTAATGCCAGCATTTTTGTTTTTGTGTTTTTCTTTAATTTTATAAGACCTCACCAAGCTCTTTCCGGTTTGACTCCAGCGCAAGTAGCTGGTGCTACCTATGATCCAGAAACACGTAATATTTTTTCTTTAGCTACTTAAGTATTTTTTATCTTTTCTGTGGAAACTTCCTCTCTTCTTTCATTTTTACTTAACAAAGCCAAATCCAAAATCAGGAGGTATTTATGAAAACAGGGCTAACCAAGCGTCAAAAAACAACCGTCATCTATTTCGACGAATACAGCGATCTGATCGAAGTACAGACTCATAACACAGACCTGAAAAACAGACTCACCAGCTACGCCGCCAAGTATCCAGACCAATGCCAGCAGACCGACGATGATGAGCAAGGCGGATTGACCTTTGAGATTCAGAAAGTCCGTTTGTGTTTCCGCCTGACAGCCCCATACAGTGCAGATCGCCGCAAGGCATCCAGTGATTATGCCAAGGAGAACGGCATACAGGGAGGGAGTACCCATGAGAAGAATTAAAAGCTGCGAGTTTAATATGGACACCGCCTGTGTGGAGCTGAGATTTAACGATGGCAGCATGATCTCCATTGATTGTACCGCTGTGGAAAACGAAGTGGCGGATAACTGTTTCTAACGGTCAGAACTGGATTATTTGATCTATAATGATCCGGCTGCATACGCCGACTTAGTACTGAATGGAACCTTGGAACTTTTCCAAAAGGTAGTTACGGAACATAAGCTGCTGGATAGCTAAGAGCAGTTGCCTGTGGAAGCAAATAAACCTCTGCAGGTGGCATTCTCTTTTGCAAAGCATCTCTCACATTTTAATGAAATTGTCACTAATATCCAACAGCATCTATTGAAAAAAGGTAGGTTTTGTCGTAATATAGAATAGAAATTTGATATAATGGCGAAACATAATGAGTAGTTCTTATAAGAATGCCAGACATCGCCGATAGTATACTTGCCTCTGCTTAGGCAGAAACAAAGCGAGTTGCTATAGCAAAGATTGAATAAAGGAAAATGAGCAAACCATTAACCTTGTATGAGAACTTACGTTATTTACTATCGAGAAGCTGGCGGTTCTTGAGGCCGTTGCATTTGATGGCTAATTCATCAGGTTACGAACTGACGAAACCACCTTGCAATGGAGTGGAGGAAAAAACAAACATGAGTATAACATCAGTATTCTGTCTTTTGGAGGGCTATTAAAATGTCTCGAATAAGTGTATTTTGCCCTATAAACTCGGCTATCGTTTATGTAGGCTCTGATCGTATAGATGATTTAGGTCAATTTACGAAGTTCATTCTATGGGCGATTAGCGAGAAATACTCTATTAGAGAAATTTCTGATACAGTTTCTCTTGGCGATATGGTTGTAGAGGATGAAGTCTCCTATCTTTTACGTATCGGTTTTTTAAATGAGTCAGAAACTGAACTTGAAATATCTGAAACAGGTCAGGGTTATCTTGATTTAATAGCTTCTGTGGAGCAATTTAATAATTCCCCCAGAAAGACGCATCTTAACTGTTTTACCGGAAACGTGGGAAGGCCAAATCCAGCAGCAACTTGTAGTATTCCTGATAATGCATTGCGCCTTCCGGTAAAAGTAAGCAAGTTTATCGTACAAAATCGCGATTATCAACCGTTGCAGGAATACGCACGCTCTGAATTTATGGACTGTTTTTCACATTTGCGCCCCGAGTTTTTTAGTTCGCTCTATTTTTATCTATACCTTGAAGATATGGGTGAGTACATATTTCAAGAATATACTTTACCCAGCCTCCCTCCGGTCAGTGAGCAATTTTCTTCGTCTGATGGGACGATGATTATTCTATCACGCGGCATAGTATGTCTTCATTTCTATTACGAGGATAGCCGCTTGCTGCGATATCGAACGGTCATTGATACATTAGAGAAGCTCTCTATTTTTGACTCAACTTTACTTTCACAGACTGCTGATGAGCTTTTGAGTTTTGTACGAGATGAAAGAATGGTAAATGCCAGTACCACGCTTTTATTTATTGATGCATCGACAGGAAACATATTGTTGGAACAGCCTGAGCAGGAAGATCTCGGACAGCGTAGCATGGTTTCCGTTCCAATTCCAGATCAGCCGTATAAATATGACGAGTTTGTGGAAATCTCTGTTCCCTCGGGTACCACACAATACAGACGAATTTTGAAAAGAACTGATAGAACGCGCCTTAATCAGAAGGTGCCGTTTAGCATTTTTGAAGAGGTGAGGCTACATTATGAACCGTAATTTTGCGTTTCGATTATGTGGAGAGCTTAGTAAGACTGGAGCAAATTTGTATTACGGGGTTTCTACAAGAAATCTTGCAATGACATGTATTAACGCTGGGATTGAACTAATTGATATGACATCTTCGATTATTTCTTGGGGTAGCGAGCACAATCGTACAAAAGTGATGCAAGCAACTCTTGATGAGACCTTGGAAAAGCAAGAGCGTTTAAAAGAGACAGAACGAGATAGAGCAGATTCCATTGTTAAAATGGAGCAAGAGAAAAGCCAATGTCGATTAAACAAACTGAAAATTGAATTAGAGAAAGATCGTCATGTCCTGTTAGAAAAACTTGAACAAATGACCGCAGAATCAAATTCTGAAATGGATTTATATTTGCGAAGGAGTGAGCTTACAGCTCGGATAAGACTCAGGGTGAAAGATACCATTGACTTAGTCACATCGCTCATCGAGAACCAGACCTTATCTGGCTCGTCTGATTCCCCAATACTGGCTGAGCTTCAAGAAAGACTTCGTATCTCAGTCGCGCAATACACCAAATTTGTTAGCACATGTTGTTAGGAGGAACTACAATGGGAAAGATAAAATATGGTGGGAAAACCACAGTGCCAACAGGAAAAATGTCTCCGCTTGAGATAGCCGAAATTGGAATTAGAGCTGTTGAATGCATAACTGAAATCATCCACACCATTTGTGAGGAACGCAGAAGGACGGAAGATGCTAAAACCGAACGTGTGCGAATAAGTGCTGAGTTGGAGGCCCAAATTAGCGCGGCAGAAAACGAAACCGCACGTCTTCTTGGGCAGTATCAAGTGGAAATCAAGAAACTTGCCAACGAAACTAAACTGGCAGAGATTGAAGCCTCGAAAGTAATCGAGAGTGGCCGAAATGCGCATGAGGAGCGTATGAGGATAATTGAAACCGATCATGAAAGGCGTATGCGACAGCTTGACCTCATAGAAAAAATTATCAATGCTACGCTGCGTCAATATGATTCGTATAGTTCATATGTTATTATTAGTCCACAAACTTCTGATAGTCCACCAATCATCAATGTACAAATGCTCGATGCCATGAACTCTGCTGTGCTACGATTGAATGACACAATTTCGCGGGCAAGCCTAGATGCGCCATCAATATAATTTTCCTGGTGGGGTGCTATTATGATTCCGTATATTGTCATAGCTGCTGGTGTTACTATTGGCGCAAGCATACTCCGCTGTATCTTTGATGAACTATCATCCGATGAGATACGGAGACAGGATGAAATAGCTAAAAAACAAGCAAAAGCTGAAGCGTCCTTCAAGCGGTACACTGGTATGGCTGCCGCAGAGAAAATTCGCCTAAACCGAATAAGCCAAGATGAGAAAGATGCTGCTGCGCTCCTTCAACAAAAGTACTATTTTGAAATGAAGTCAGCAGTATCTGAATACTGCGATGAGCTGATCTCAGCAGCCAAGCTACAGTGCGAAGAGAAGAATGAACTACTACAAGAAATCAAGGACACAATCGAGAGTGTCAAACAAGCCTTGCAAGGCCAATCCACCATGCTACGCCGCAACTCCTTGCGTTGCCTCTTGCGAGAACTTGAAGAAGTCAGAGAGAAAGTCGATGCATATTGCAAGCACTATTTGCCCCATTACATAAAGAATCTGGAGAGAAGAAAAAGCATCCGCGCTTTGGATCCACCGGAAGCGTTTTCCTTCATTTTGCCAGAAAACTATTTTTATACTGGAAAACTAATTTACATGAAAAAGGAGGACCTGCTATTAAATAATTCTGTCCAAATAAATAAAGATGAGTTTCTGAGATACCGGTTTTCAGAAAGTGAATTCATTGATGAGCTACCGTCTGACAGCTTGATTCCGGTTATGTGCGACAATTTTATTGGAGCACCTGACTATGTGCGGGTTCTTTCAGCGCGAAAGGGTTACTTCAAAAATGTTGTTGCAACCAATCCCAAAATCGGCATCTCCGCCACTGTTACCGGCTATAATGAACGAAAACAAGTTCTACTCGACTACAACGGATGTGTTGAGCTAAGACTACCCAAGGGGAACCTGGCCAATGAGAAAAGGTTTCCCCCAATTGGGGCAACTATTCGTGTCTATCCAACCAACTGGTCATACAATCTGTTTTTCCCGGTTGAAGTAAGCGAGAGAACCTCGGATAGTTATCTTTGCTTTTCCTTTGATGATCTTCCTATTGTTTTTTCACAATCGCAATGGAAGGCCCTAGAGGAAAAACTCAGGGAAAGAGATCTTTTGAGTAGTACGGGTGACTGGAAGATAGCGCCTCTTGATGAAAGCAAGGTTTCCAGTGTAGATGAGGTGAAGCTTCAACTTGATAATGAGCTCTGCTTTTCGGCAAAAATTGTCAGCAACGATGAAATGCTCTACTTTTCCTATAACGGGCTCCTTGATGAGCAGTATTTTGTAAAGCCGGACGATGTGTTTCTGGGAATCGATTGCGTGCTGAATGTATATCTTGATTCGGACATTGAGTTGATTGAGCGCGAGGCCAAAGAAAATATGGCGAATCTTGTGCTTATGTGTCTTTCCGAATTCAAGGTACAGTACCAGATCAAAATCAGCCGTCACGGAATGCAGTACTTCAACAAGTGGGCCGAAACTACCGATAAACTAATTACATATCTTCATAAAGGTAATCGCACGGAAGTTGAGATCGAGGATGTCATAAAGACTTTACGGTATCATGGCGACGTTGCCGATTATAGCATTATTGTTCGCAACACAGATTCGCTTAAAGAATATGTGGACAGCGTATATGAAGAAGCGAAAAGAGCGCGCAATGTTGAGTTCTTTTTTGAATTGTCCCCCGGTGTCCAATGTTATGTCTCAATCAAAGGGGACGCCAGTGTTCTTTACGCCTCAGAAGACGCGACGCTCATGGACAAGTTTCTGGAAAACAGAGAAATTATCACGCTTTATCAAAAGAATTTCCCTTATGCAGAAGTCCAACAAGCGAACGCGCTCCATCAGTTTCGGGTGGGAAAGCTTGCAAACCCGCTTTTACAATCTTATGCTCTTGATGGGGGCAATATTCAGTCAAGTGGAAGTCAAAAGCCCGTCACGTTATTTAACCAACGGATACAAGAAGACCATTCACAGCTTTTTGCCATAGAGTATGCCCTCGGTGAAAAAGACATTTTTCTTATTCAGGGTCCACCTGGAACCGGGAAGACTACCGTTATTAGAGAAATTATTCTACAGGTACTTAAAGCAAATATATTTACTAAAATACTGGTAGTATCCCAAGCGAATGTTGCTGTTGACAATGTATTGAAGGGGTTACTTAATCGTAATGATTTTTCAGTTGACTTTGTTCGATGCGGGCATTTAGACAAAATTGATCCCCAGATAGAGAATCATAGCTTTGAGCATATCTATAAAAGCTATGGTGACTTCATCCGAGAAAAGGTTGCAAATGAGCCAGATAACGCTTTATGCAAAAAATGGGGCGATTTC
Organism: uncultured Phascolarctobacterium sp.; assembly: GCF_905212365.1. GTDB lineage: Bacteria > Bacillota > Negativicutes > Acidaminococcales > Acidaminococcaceae > Phascolarctobacterium_A. The sequence continues at coordinate 7,476 of NZ_CAJMEH010000019.1, read as the reverse complement.
GTTTTTTCTGAAGGACAATATAATCCCAACGTAGGAGAGCTGATTCTGAAGAGCAAACCCGTTATTGGAGCTACCTGCGTTGGACTTGCCCAAAAGAGAATAGGGCTAGATCGCGTGACTTACGATCTTGTGATTATCGATGAGGCAGGAAAAGCCTTGCCCGCAGAAATCCTAATTCCGTATATTCGTGGGAAGAAGGTTATTCTAATCGGTGACCATATGCAGCTGCCCCCAACAGTCCATCCAGCACTGCTTGATCCAGAGAAAATTGAGATTGATGATCGGTATCTATATGAGGATGAATTATTCAGCACGAGCTTCTTCCATCGCATGTTTATGGCCGCTCCTGAGAGCAACAAGCGAATGCTATTAACTCAGTATAGAATGCCAACGGTAATCGGTGATTTGATTAGTTCTCTGTTCTATGACAACAAGCTTAAAAATGGTGCTGGTACAGATTCTAAGCAGCCACTATTTTTTAGCAACAACCTTACGCTAATAAACACTGACCACTCTAAATTTGCTGAACTGTCTGAACAAGGAAAGTCTGTAACTAACCCCGGTGAGGCTAATCTTGTAGTCTCTCTCCTCTGTCAAATTCGCAAAGCGATGCCTAATACTCATGTCGCAGTCATTACTCCCTATAAAGGACAGAAACGCGCAATTTTGAACCTGATTTCTGCGCAAGGAAAACGGAAGGAACTCCAAGGTATTGACGTTAACACGGTGGACGCTTTTCAGGGAGATGAAGCTGAAATTGTTATATTTTGTTGTACCCGCACGCGAAGACAAACTAACTTTTTTAAAGATCCTCGGCGAATAAATGTTGCTTTCTCAAGAGCAAAGAATGAGCTTATCATTGTTGGATCTTTGAAATACTTCGCTTCATACGGTAGAACATCAGTTCTCCCCCGTGTTGCTGAATATATTAAGGAAAATGGTCTCGTGCTTGATGCCTCATCTTTGTCGAAAGAGAAACCTAGAAAATCTGCTGCTCAAGGAGAAAGAACAAAAGAAGAACTAAAAACTGGAATTTCTAGCATACCGCTTTCATCCATCTATATAACCGAGGCATTGAGATCTACCCCACCCAGGGAAGCAAAGATAAAGTCTGTTCTTGAATACTATCACACTTACGGCAAAGTTGATAAACCTATAGTCGTAAAGAGACAAGGGGATGGTTATGTTTTAGTTGACAAGTACCTTCGTTATTACGTAGCGAAGCAACTTGGTCTCGATGAGATTCCTGCCATAATTTTGTAACGCAGAGGAACCATGTAAAAGCATACTTTTTACAGAGAAGCAAATGCTTTATTATGAAAACCGCGCTTTCAGAATTCTTTCCAAATTTGTTCTGTGGGACTCATCTTTGGTTTATACGGCGGGATATAGATTCAACTTAGCAATATCGTAGAAACCTGGATAGGCCAAACGGTGAGATTCTACAATGCTTTAAAGTGTCAAATAGTATTTAAACAATGCGTGGGTAATATTTTAGGTGTGATAGCGGCCCCTGATAGCTTTTTGATAGCAGAAAGTCGGATACCTAAAAGGACTTGGATAACTGGTATCAAATCAAGTCAAATGGAATCAAATCGCCTATACAGAAAAGTTTAGAACGCGATTTCATTTGGCGAGTTTGAATAAGCTATAAAATATAAGAAGCTGATGCAGAACAGATTTCTGTATCAGCTTCTTTTGCATAAAGAGGGTTTGGCTTCGCGTTTTTTACGCAGATTTTACAGCGCCGGCAGCGGACGCGAGCTGTTTGCCGATCTGGAAAAGCGCGTGCCCCAGCTGATAGTTTTGGATATTATGCTGCCGGACGAGGATGGCGTCAGCATCCTGCGCCGTTTGCGCGCCGATAAGCGTTATGCCGCTATTCCCGTGATTATGGCCACGGCCAAGGGCTCGGAGTTTGATAAGGTCAAGGGGCTGGACAGCGGGGCCGACGATTACATCGCCAAGCCCTTTGGTATGCTGGAAATGGTGGCGCGCATCAAGGCCGTACTGCGCTGCTGCGCCTGCACGATAAAGCGGTTGAAGGTACGGGCCTTGGCTTGTCCATCGTTAAGCACGGCGTAATCTTCCACAAGGGAACGGTGCGCGTGAACAGCACGCTAGGCCAGGGGACGGAGTTCATCTTGAAGTTTCCCAAGCAAATGCCTTATTGAATGTATACAAGACAAGTTTAGTTTGGTTGTGATATAATAACTATACGCAGCGCTTCGCAAGCTGTCTGTTTTATTTGGCATTAAAGGGGGACAAGACGATGCAGGTCGTTTTAACAATCGTAGGTAAGGACAAGGTCGGCATTATTGCGCGCGTAAGCAACGCGCTGGCCGACATGAATATTAACATCATCAATATCAACCAGAATATTATGCAGGGCTTTTTTAATATGGTGCTGATAGCCGATATGACGGGAGCAGGCGTAACCTTGGCGCAGGCTCGCGATACTATGTCCGCTTTGGGCAAGGACATCGGCGTGGAAATCCGTCTGCAAAGCGAAGAAATCTTTACCGCTATGCACCGCATATAGGAGGACGCCATGCTGTTTAATTCGCAGGATATTTTAGAAACTACGCGCATGATTACCGAAAACAAGCTGGATGTGCGCACCATCACCATGGGCATCAGCCTGCGTGATTGCTGCCATCCGGATATGCAGGTAACGGCGCAGAAAATTTATGATAAAATCTGCAACAAGGCCGCTAAGCTGGTAAAGACCGGCGAGGACCTGGAGTTGGAGCTGGGCGTGCCCATCATCAATAAGCGCATTTCCGTAACGCCTGTTTCCATGGTGGGCGAAAGTTGCGACGGCAGCGATTATGTGCCGCTGGCTAAAGCGTTGGATAAAGCGGGCAAAGAGGTCGGGGTTAATTTTATCGGCGGCTTTTCCGCGTTGGTGGACAAGGGCTATACTAAGGGCGACCGTAATTTAATCGCTTCCATTCCCGAAGCGCTGGCCGTTACCGATATCGTTTGCTCCTCCGTCAGCGTGGGTTCGACGAAGTGCGGCATCAATATGGACGCGGTGCGGCAAATGGGCGAGGTGATTAAAGCGACGGCGGAACGCACCGCCGACCGCGACGCTTTGGGCTGCGCTAAATTAGTTGTATTCTGCAACGCTGTGCCCGATAATCCCTTTATGGCGGGCGCTTTCCTGGGCGTGACCGAGCCGGAGAGCGTCATTAACGTCGGCGTCAGCGGCCCCGGCGTGGTTAAATACGCTTTGGAGCAGGTTAAGGACGGCGATATCGGCACGGTGGCCGAAACCATTAAAAAGACGGCCTTTAAGATTACCCGCGTGGGGCAGCTGGTGGCGCAGGAGGCTGCCCGCCGCCTGAATACCCAATTCGGCATTATCGACCTTTCCCTGGCTCCGACGCCTGCGGTGGGCGATTCGGTAGCGCATATATTGGAAGAAATCGGTTTGGAATGCTGCGGCGGCCCCGGCACCACGGCGGCGTTGGCTATGCTGAACGACGCGGTGAAAAAGGGCGGCCTGATGGCGTCCAGCTATGTGGGCGGCTTGAGCGGCGCTTTTATCCCCGTCAGCGAGGATGCGGGCATGATTGCCGCTGTGGAGCGCGGCTGCCTGACTTTGGAAAAGCTGGAGGCTATGACCTGCGTTTGTTCCGTCGGCCTGGATATGATCGCCATTCCCGGCGATACTACGGCCAGCACCATTGCCGCTATTATTGCGGACGAGGCGGCTATCGGCATGATTAATAATAAGACAACCGCCGTGCGCCTGATTCCCGTGCCGGGCAAGGGCGTGGGCGAAACTGTGGAATTCGGCGGCCTGCTGGGTTACGCGCCCATTATTGCCGTGAATAAATTCAGCGCCGATAAATTTATTTCCCGCGGCGGACGGATCCCGGCGCCCGTAAGGAGTTTGACGAACTGATGCTGCGCAAAGCAAAGCGAGAAGCAATTTTAAATATTTTAGAGGCGACCTATAAGGACACCAAAACGGCGCTTCATTATAATTCGCCTTTCGAGCTGCTGGTGGCGGTGATTTTATCCGCCCAATGCACCGATGACCGGGTGAACGTGATTACCAGTCGCATTTTTCCGCGGCTGAACACGCCGGAGAAGATGGGGGCGCTTACCCAGGAGCAGATGGAGGCGGAAATACGCGACTGCGGCTTGTATCACGCTAAGGCGAAGAATCTTTTGGGCACCTGCCACATGCTGGTGGAAAAGTTCGACAGCACTGTGCCCAGCGAAATCAAAACGCTGATGCAGCTGCCGGGCGTGGGGCAAAAGACGGCTAACGTGGTGGCCAGCATTGTCTATAATGTGCCGGCTATCGCTGTGGATACCCATGTGTTCCGTGTGTCCCACCGTTTGGGCATGGCAAAGGGCGCCGACCCGCTGGCGACGGAAAAGGAACTGCAGAAGGCGATTCCTATAGAAAAGTGGAGCGACGCTCATCATTGGTTTATTTGGCACGGGCGCAAGGTCTGCAAGGCGCGCAAGCCCTTGTGCAAGGAATGCGTGCTGCTGGAGGAATGTCCTTTTAAAGAAAAGAATTTGGAGTAAAAATTATATATAGAAATTGCAAATGTTCGGGGGCGATACTGTGCTTGATGAAATTCTATTCCTGTTATTACAACATATCTCGCTGGCTTGTATGGTTCAATAGCTGATGAGCGTTCAGCTCAAATAGCAATATCGTTGCTTTTGCCTGACAGACTAAAGGAACAGTATTGTTTTCTTAGCCAAAGAGCTGTTTCTTGTTTGAAGGTTGTGGAGGTGTGTAAATATGAGCTATGAGCAGAAAGCTTTTTGTGCAGATTTGATTTTGACAGATGCTATTGTGGACATGGCAGATGATGAAGGAATTAGCCGCCAAGAAGCTAGGAATAAAATTATTAACTCACCTGCATATGATGCTCTCTATAATTTTGATACAGGGCTGTGGGCTAATGGTCCTGATTATTTCAGAGCTTTTTATCAATCTGTCAAGTAATAGCGGCTTCATGTATAGCCTACATATAATTATTGCAATACTAAGAATAACATGATAAAATATTTCTATAAATACTCATAGAAAGGGATTGACAAACGCCATGACTTCTGCCATTCTCAAGCAAGCAAGCAAGCGGAGCGGTGCTATAATTATGTAGTATCGGGTTTTTGTCATGCCCAAACTTATATTGTTAAAATTGGCGCTCTTGTGCGTGCAGGTAACTGTGCGCATGAGAGTGTCTTTTTGTTTTAAAATATTAAATACGAAGGGAGTTTTTAACATGAGTTTTTTAGGCGTTCTTTCTCGCTTTTTCGATAGTGAGGAGTATAAGAAAAATCCTGTACCGCCAAATTTAACGCCAGAACAATTTTCCGCAATCAATATCGGCGCAATTAATGCAGAGCAGACTGGTTATTTCTGCGACAGCTTGTCTACCGGAGAAAAGATGTCTGAAATTAAAGAAAACCTGTCCAATTATTATGGTATTGTGGACAGAGCATCAGCGCTTGAAACCTTGGAATGGCTGTATACCAGTGGTCATAGAGTGTATTTTGATGTTATCAAAGGCGTTGTATCGGGCCGCGAAACGGAAATAAATGCAGTTGAGCTTGACGAGGAGGATATTGACCGCCTTAAAGAATACTTTTCTAATTTGCAGGAATCTATGGATGTGTTAATCGAAGAAGCTTTTATAAGCTCAAAAGCAGATTTATTTGATTGCTCTATTGCTGCGTGGGACATGGGTAGATTGGTTTTAGTCACGCGCTGCTGCTTTGATGTAGGATATATTTCTGACGACGAGGCGTGGAGCTATATAAACAACGCGCGTCAAACCAGCAAAGAGCATTACCGTTCATGGAAAGAATTTGCAAGCGGTTATGTTATCGGCAGAGCGATGTGGTCGGGAAATACGATGTCCTTGACCGGCATCATTACCATAGCGCAAAGTCTTTTGGATAATGAAGAAAGCCCGTGGAAGCAGTGTGCATTTTAAACAATGAGGAGATGTAGAAAATGGATTATACAATGTTAATTATTCCGGCAGCAGTAATTGTTTTTGGCGTTATTTTTATGGTGTTTATGTCTGCGCGAAGGGCAAAAGCTGTTGGCAAGGCACAAGAGCGTATGAAAGAATTTGCTGTGCAGGAATATCCTTGCTTACAAGAAGCTTCGTTTTCCGTTATAAATCTTTTGGAAGATGCTATTAACGCACAGCATATTTGGGTAGTTGCCTATGATAAGGGCGGCATGCGGTTTATACCGGCTAAATCTAATCCGTTTACGCAAACGCTGGCAAAATATGAGGATACTACGCCATTTTTTGATTGGAAAAAACAATTGGCTGCCAATCTTTTCGTAGGCAATAAAACGGAAGAAAATGAGTATATTCCATACTCCGCGATTACCAGGACAGAGATTGATGAAAGCAGTAAAAAAGTAGTTATCCATATTGGAAATATTAAAAAGTCTTTTAAATATCAGCTGAAAGATTGTTTTGGCGCTCCGCAGGAGGATGCGCTTAATGCGTTTTTCCAATACCTAAAAAAAATCTAAAAATATTTTAACCCCAACGGCGGCTTTGAAATTTATCCGTTCAAGGCCGCCGCTTTTTTATAGCATAAAGTGTTGCGCTGCGCTATGAAGCTGCACGGTGCACTTCTTTATTTTTTTGTGAAAAATATGTGCAAAAAAAGGATTTTGCCGCTTACAAAAAGAATAAAATATAGTTATCAAGCTGTAGAAGGGATGAAGCTAATGCTGCTGGGAGTAGGCTGCGATATTATTGAAATAGCGAGAATAAAAAAGGCTGTGCAAAGCGAAGCCTTTAAGCGCAGGGTGTTTGCCCCAGGGGAAATAGCCTATTGCGAAAGCCGGGGACAGCAGGCGGCAGCCAGCTTTGCCGTGCGCTTTGCCGCCAAGGAGGCGGTGCTGAAAGCGTTAGGCACGGGTCTGCGCGGCGGTTCGCTGACGGAAATAAGCGTTACTAACGATGAGTTAGGCAAACCGTCAGTGCAGCTTGCGGGCTATCACCGGCAGCTGGCAGATGAATTGGGAGTAAAGCGAATTTTTTTGAGTATGAGCCATGCCCGCGAGACGGCGATGGCCTATGTAGTAATGGAGGATTAGGACATGAAGCTTGTTACGGCACAGGAAATGAAAGAAATAGACCGTTTGGCAACGGCAGAATACGGCGTACCAGGACTGCTGCTGATGGACGCTGCGGCCAGGCAGGTGTCCGACGTTGTTTTGCAGTATTTGCCGGAAGAACGCGAGGGGCGCGTAGTGATTTTTTGCGGCGGGGGCAATAACGGCGGCGACGGCTTTGGCGCCGGGCGTTGGCTGCTGACCTGCGGCGTACAGGTGCGTATCTTTTTAGCAGGCGCCGCGCCGGAGCAATTAAGCGGCGATGCGGCGGTGGAAATGCAGCTTTACCGTCAGGCGGGAGGCAGCGTGGAGGTTTTAAACAGCGAGGACGACTGGCTGGTGGCGCAGCT
>NZ_CAJMEH010000018.1 GCF_905212365.1 uncultured Phascolarctobacterium sp. | reverse complement strand
TTGCTGACGAGCTGGATACTCTGGGCGTTCGCGTTGCTAACCTGGAAAAGAAAGCTGATGCTGTAAAGATTACCGGCGAAGTTCGTTATCATTACACTGATAATGGCGGCGATGACAAAGCTAATGGCAGCAAACTGCGTTCTCGTATTTGGTTTACTGGTGCTATTAACGAAGACTGGACTTATACCGGTATGATTCAAAACGAACAAGATTTGTATCATGACAACGCTGGTGATGAAGACACCAAATTCCAACGTGCTTACATCAACGGTAAACTTGGCGGACTCAAAGTACAAGCTGGTCGTTACAACTTGAACTTAGTTGATGGTAATGTATACGATAACCGTTTTGATGGCATCCAAGTTACTTATGGCAAGGATGTAAAAATCGTAGCTGGTTACGGCAAAGCTGACCAGACTGTAGAAGCTTCTACTTACAAAGCAGCTGACGATGCTTTTGTTAATAATAATCCTAATGCTGACACCACTTATTATGCAACCGTATCCGGTAATGTTGGTGCTTTGGAACTGCACGGCGGCTACTATGCATTCGATTATGAAAAATATGCAGATGATAATGGAGCTGGCAAAGCTTGGAAAACTAAGATTGACGACGATCGCGACATTTGGAACATCGGTGCTGAATATGCATTTGATAAGAATGTAAAACTGCGTTTTGATTATCTGAGCGGCGATGATGATGCTGCTAAAGGCGATGACGACGGTTATGTAGCAAAATTGTCCTACAAAGGCGCTAAAGCTTCTCAACCTGGTTCTTGGGGCTTAGTTGCTCGTTACTATGATATGGGTCAAGCTGCTTATATTGACCATACCATGAACGGTTATGGCGACAGCTACAACAATGTTACTTCTCAAGGCTTCAAGGGTTACAGCGTATTTGCTAACTATGCATTCGCTAAGAACATTGTTGGCCAAGTTGAATGGTATGACCTGGAATCCAAAGAAGGCAGCAAAGATGTAAGCACCCTTTGGAGCCAAGTAGTATTCACTTTCTAATCTAACCCTTAGACAAGTTAATACTTCTCAAAAATTTAGGGACGGCTGAGGTCGTCCCTTTTTTTGATGATTGCTTTTGGTATTCTTGTAGCCAACATTATTTCGCCTTGTAAGTAATTTTACTTCAAAAATTTGGGCCTTTGCCAAAAGCTGTGGTCGGCGCTCTAACGTTTGTGTGGTGGGCGCTTTTGCAAGACTGTGGTTTCGCTTTGTCAGTTGTGTGGTTGCGCTTTTGCAAAGTCTGTGGCCTATGCCAAAATCATCATCCGACGAATTTGGCATAGACCATTTTTATTTATAAACTAAAAGTATCGTTTGGATTTAGACAGTACAATAATCTGTTTCTTGTTCTTTTAAAATTTTTAAGGCCGTTAGCGTTAAAAATAATCTTTTCTATCAGTCTGTTCTTAGATTCCATAAAGCTATTATTTATTCGTCGCCCATTAATCAAGGTAAAGAAATTTATAATCTCATTATGGCAATTTTTTAGTAAGCTGTAAAATTCATTTTGCGAGGAGGCGATATGTATGAATTTACTAGCTGTTGCGGCAAATATAGAGCAGGAGTTGGCGGAGCTGCAAAAGTTTACTGCTACTCCGGGTGCAGGCGTTACGCGGCTGCCCTATACGAAGGAAGCCAAGGATGCTTGTGCTTATTTAAGCCAGCTGATGACAGAGGCGGGCCTGCATGTGCGATTGGATAATTCCGGCGCGGTAATAGGGCGTTTGGAGGGACTTGTTCCTGAAACGATTATGATTGGCTCGCATTACGATTCGGTAAAGCACGGTGGAGCCTACGACGGTATCGCCGGTGTGGTGTGCGCTATTGAGGCAGCGCGTGCATTACAGCGGCAGCAGTCGCAGCCCTATTATTCGTTAGAAGTTATCGCAACTAACGACGAAGAAGGCGCGCGCTTTCACGCAGGCTTGTTTACGGGCAAGGTATTAGCAGGGCAGCTGAGCGTTGCTGATATCAAAGCTTTGGTAGATGCCGACGGCGTTAGCGTTTATCAGGCTATGGCTGACTTTGGCCTGCAGCCGGAGGAAATAGCAGGTCATCGTCGGACGGATATTTCAGCTTTTTTGGAAATACACATCGAACAAGGACCTGTGTTGGAAGCTGCTGGTAAGCAACTGGGTATAGTTGACGTTATTGTGGGGATTAAGCGAGCTCTGGTAACTGTTTACGGTCAGGCCGATCATGCCGGAACTATGCCGATGCATATGCGAAAGGATGCTTTGGAATTGGCGGCTAAGGCAATCAGCAAAATTGGCGACAGAGCGCGCCGCTATCCTGGCAGCGTAGCGACAGTAGGATTTTTGCAGGTGGAGCCTAACGTAATGAATATCATTCCGCAGCAGGTTGCGTTTACTGTGGATATTCGCGGCGTTGACGCCATAGCTATACAGGAGCAGTATGAAATGCTGACGGCAGATGTGCAGCGCTTGGCAGACGCTATGCAAATGAAGGTTACCGTGGAGGAGCTGCTGACGGAGCAGCCTGTTTTTATGGATGGCGGTATAAAAAAACAGCTGGAAGCCAGCTGCTTGCGGCGAGGATTCAGTTATATGTATTTGCCCAGCGGCGCAGGTCACGATGCGCAGATATTTGGCGGGCGTATGCCTGCGGCTATGCTGTTCGTTCCCAGCGAGGGCGGGCGCAGCCATTGCCCGGAAGAACGCAGCAGCGCGCAGGATTTGGCTGCCGCAACGCAAGTTTTGTATGATACTTTGCTGGCATTGAACGAAAAGCACGCTTTTAGTGAGTAGCATAAAAGCTTTTGGTTTTGTGAAAATTACTGAGGAGGGCGGCAGTTTATGAGAGAAATTACGGCTGACGAGGTTTTTAAGCTGCGGGAATGCTTGGAGGCCTTGGCCGCTTATCATAATGAAGTATCGCATAATTTTAAAGGGCTTTACCCCAACCGCCAGCATGACGTAACATTAGATATGTTCGCCGAAGCTCTGCGTTCACAGAGCTCACGGATTGCGGTGGTTGAGGACGGACAGCGTGTGCTTGGCTTTTGCAAGGTAGACGTGGCCAATAGACGCGGCAAAATAGATTATCTTGTGGTTTTGCCGGAGTTTCGCCGCAAAGGATATGGCAGGGCGCTGATGGATTGGGCCATGGCAGTGCTGCGCCAGCAAAACGCAGAGCAGATAGAAGTGAAGGTTGTGGACGGCAACGACGACGCCGTTCGTTTATACGAAAGCTATGGCTTTCAGGTCAATGCCAAAATTTTATTGAGGAGAATGTAAATAGTATGACCGTAAAAGCAAAAGCGCAGGCCGCGAAGCCTGCGCTTTTGTGATTTAATTTTAGAATGTTACCGGCGTGCCGTAATAAGCGCACAGCAGTACTTGCTTCATTTGCTCATTGTCGATAGGACGCGGGTTGGAGCTGGTGCAGGGATCAAGCACTGCATTAGCGGCAATAGCGTCGGCGTTTTCCAGCAGCAGCTCTTCGCTGACGCCGTTGTCCTTATAGGTTTGAGCGATGCCTAGCTTTTGGTTGAGCCCTTTAATGGAATCTACCAACGCGGCAGTCAGCTGCTCGTCCGTAGCGCCGGGCAGGCCGATGCGGCGGGCAATTTCTGCATAACGTGCGCCGCAGGCTTTAGCGTTATATTCGATAACCGACGGCAGCAGTATAGCGTTGCAGCAGCCGTGGGGAATATGGAAAACGGCGCCGGTTTTATGAGCCAGACTGTGGGCAATGCCCAGCAAAGCGTTGGAGAAGGCCATGCCTGCCAGACACTGAGCGATATGCATTTTATCGCGGGCCGCTTTATCGCCGTAGTAGCTGGCTACCAGGCTGTCGTAAATATCGCTGATGGCCTGCAGTGCCAGCGCGTCCGAGAATTTGCTGCGGGCGGTGGCTACGTAGGCTTCGATAGCGTGGGTTAAAGCGTCCATGCCGGTGTGAGCCGTTAATGTCTTGGGCATGGTCAGCGGGATATCCGTATCTAAAATGGCGATATCCGGCGTGATTTCAAAATCTGCCAGCGGATATTTGATGTTGGATTTATAATCAGTAATTACCGAGAAGGCTGTAACCTCCGTAGCGGTGCCGCTGGTGGAGGGAATAGCTACAAAAATCGCTTTATTGCGCAGCTTGGGAATAGTGAAGGGGTCCTTGATATCGTCAAAGGTTTTGTCCGGATGCTCGTAAAATACCCACATAGCTTTCGCTGCGTCGATGGGCGAGCCGCCGCCGATGGCGATAATTACGTCGGGCTCAAAGGCACGCATGGCTGCCGCGCCCTTAAAAACAGTATCTATGGACGGATCGGGTTCGATGCCGTCAAACAATTGGGTTTCTATGCCGATGCCGTGCAGCACGTCGGCTACCTTTTGCAAAAAACCGCCGCGTTTCATCGAGCTGCCGCCGGTCAGAATCATCGCTTTTTTGTGTCCTGCCAAAACTTTCAGCTCAGCAATAGCGCCGGGTCCGTAATAAATATCGCGTGGTAAAGTAAATCTAGCCATGGTGCACCTCCTAAAATATGCTGGTAAGAAAAGATTTCTTATGTTTTTATTTTACCACTATCAAGACTTTTTAGGAAGAGATTGCATCTGCGAATCTTTACGCAAAAGTGATATTATTAAGAATTTTTAGTGAACTGCCAGCTGCTGGCGTTTAATCTTCGGGCAGGCAGATTTGTACGCCGCAGGTGCTGACGTAATCTGGCGGGCAAAGATTGGCCTGGCTTCACAGCAGCATTTGATTCAGGCTACGGCGGGCTGTACTCATCACGCCTGCAAATTCTGTACGCTGTATGACGAGCTGCCGTTTAAATTTCGTATGTCGCCTTTAAGCGAAGTAGAGGAGGATTTGGCTGAGGCAGATGAAAAAAGTCTGCGCGATTATCGTGTGCATCTCAAGCATTTATAAGCTGAAACTGCCTTACAGTGCTGCGTATTGCACTGCGTAGCCGGACTGAGCCAGCAGCTTTTCCAAAGCGCTGCAGGACAGCCAAACGGTTTGCGTATTGCCGTCCAAGGGTATGGCTACGGTTCTTCCTTGCAGCGCTGCGTCGAAAACTACGGCGATAGGCTGGCTGCTGCCAAGCAAGGCGAGGGGAGTTACCGCTCCCGGCGTTACGTCCAGCATAGCTTGTACGTCCTGCGCCGCCGCCATTGTGAGGCGGCGTGATTGCAGCAGCGCGCGCAGCCGCTTTAAATCAAGGCGCTTATCCAAGGGCAGTACCGCTAAATAAAAGCTTTGACGCTTAGCGTCAGTGATAAAAAGGCTTTTGGCTGCCGCTTCTATTTCCGGCAGACCAAGGGCCAAGCCTTCGGCTACCGTGTAAATAGGCCGGTGCTGGCGCACTGTGCAGGGGATGTGCTGCCGCTCTAAAAGCTCTAGCAGCTGATTGGCGTTCATTTGCATAAAGACCTCCATATAAGAAAAAGGTTAGGCGCACCGTCGGGCGGCGTTCCTAACCTTTTGTTAATTAATGCTGCGGTTCATAGGGCTGATGCATCAGCTCTTCATCTTCAAAATAATTGATGCGCATAGCGGCGCGCACATCGTGCAGCGTGTCGGCTGCGGCTGCGGCTGCGGTTTCGCTGCCCTTGCGCAGAATTTCGTAAACCTCGGGAATACGCTGTTCCCACATATGGCGGCGCTCACGGATGGGCGCCAGCTCTTCTTCCAATACTTTGTTGAGGAATTTCTTTACCTTAACGTCGCCTAAACCTCCGCGCTGGTAATGAGCCTTGAGCTCGTCCAGGCTTTGATAATCGGGCAGATATTTGGCGAAATGCTCAGGACGGCAGAAGGCGTCCAGATAAGTAAAGACGCAGTTGCCTTCAATCTTGCCGGGGTCCTCTACGCGGATATGGTCGGGGTCGGTGTACATGGACATGATTTTTTTCTTGACCTCGGCGGGAGAATCGCTTAAGTAAATGCAGTTGCCCAGGGATTTGCTCATCTTGGCTTTGCCGTCGATGCCGGGCAGACGCATGCAGGCGTCGTTGCTGGGCAGCACGATTTCAGGCATGGTCAGGGTTTCGCCGTAAACGGAATTAAATTTATGCACAATTTCCTTGCATTGCTCCAGCATGGGCATCTGGTCCTCGCCAACGGGAACGGTGGTGGCGCGGAAGGCGGTGATGTCGGCTGCCTGGCTGATGGGATAAACGAAGAAGCCTACGGGAATGCTTGCTTCAAAGTTGCGCATCTTGATTTCTGTTTTTACGGTCGGGTTGCGCTGTACGCGGGATACTGTGACCAGATTCATATAGTAAAAGGTCAGCTCCGTAAGCTGCGGCACCATGGACTGGACGAAAATCGTAGTCTTGGCAGGGTCCAGGCCGCAGGCCAGATAGTCCAGCGCTACCTCGATAATATTTTTGCGGACTTTTTCCGGATGCTCCGCATTGTCCGTCAATGCCTGAGCGTCGGCAATCATAATATATACTTTATCAAATTCGCCGGAATTTTGCAGGCGCACGCGTTCGCGCAAAGAGCCTACATAGTGGCCTACATGCAGCCGGCCGGTGGGGCGGTCGCCGGTCAGGATAATTTTTTCTGCCATATCTCTATACCTCCAGGTGCTGTGAAGCTGGCGGCTCGCCGTCAGCAAAATAATCTACCTTTAATTATACCTTTACTGGCAAGGGCTGTCAATGTAAGCCGCTGCTGCCGTGGCGAAAGAAAAAGACCGTCCCCGCATAAGCGGGGACGGCCGCGGTTTATTTAGCAAATAAGGCGTAATAGCCGTTGGCGAAGATGTAGAGTACGACCAAAGGCAGAATATAGGTCGCGTAAAGGCGTATCCATTTGGGGAAGCGCACGCCCTCGCCCGTATCCGCTTCGGCGATGAATTTATCCCAGCCCCAGCCGTAGCGGCTGGTACAAAAGGTGAGGTACACCAGACTGCCTAAGGGCAGCAGATTATTGCTGACTAAAAAATCCTCCAGATCCAGCACGCAGCTGCCTGCTCCCAGCGGCTGAAAGCCGCTCCATTTATTGAAGCCCAGCACGCAGGGCAGGGACAGCAGAATGATAGCGACGATATTATAGCGGATAACGCGCTTGCGTTCCCAACCGGTGAGGTCGCAAATGCAGGAGGTAATATTTTCAAATACGGCGATAACGGTGGACATGGCTGCAAAAAGCATGAACAGGAAAAAGAGCGTGCCCCAGATACGGCCGCCGCTCATGGCATTGAACACGTTGGGCAGCGTTACAAAAAGCAGATTGGGGCCGCTGCCGGGATTGATGCCGAAGCTGAAGCAGGCCGGAAAAATTATCAGGCCGGAAATAATAGCGACCATGGTATCCAATGCCATAATCCACATAGCCTCGCCGGTCAGCCGCTGCTCCTTACCAATATAGCTGCCGAAAATTGCCAGCGCGCCGATGCCCAGGCTGAGGGTAAAGAAGGATTGTCCCATGGCGGCGAATACTACCTCGCGGACGCCGTGCTCCATAACTTTATTGAAATCGGGGTAAAGATAATATTTCAGACCTTCGGCGCTATTGGGCAGCGTCACGGAATTGATTGCCAGAATTACCATAAGAATCAGCAGGCAGGCCATCATGTTTTTAGTGATGCGCTCTACGCCTGCCTTGACGCCTAAGTAGCACACGCCGAAGCACAGCAGTACGATAATTATCATGTTGATGGCCATGGTCAGCGGGTCGTTCAGCAGCGCGCCGAAAACCTGGCCTACGCCGTCGGCGTCCAGTCCGACAAAGCCGCCTACGGTCATTTTATAGAAGTAGTACAGCATCCAGCCGGAAACGGTGGTGTAGAACATCATCAGAATGACGTTGCCTGCGATAGCGCCGTATTTATACCAATGCCATTTGCTGCCGGGAGGCTCCAGCACGTCGAAGGATTTGGCGGCGCTGCGCACGCTGGCGCGGCCTACGGCAAATTCGGCTACCATAATGGGCAGGCCCAAAAGCAGCAGGAAGCACAGATAAATAAGCACGAAGGAAGCGCCGCCGTAAAGCCCGGTAATGTAAGGAAAACGCCACACATTACCTAAGCCGATGGCGCAGCCGGCAGAAATCAGGATAAAGCTGATTCTGGAAGAAAAATTTTCACGTTCCACAAAAGCCACCCGTTATTTCTTCTCTTCTGCTGCGGGAGCCTGTTCAGGAGCTTTATAAGGCGTCAGCGTCAGGTCGGTCATTTTGTTTTGCTTATCGAAGATGAATTGCATGGTTACAATGTTTTCTTTAGTGAAGGAGCCTACATAGGTAACGCTGTCTGCTTGGTCGAAACGTTGGAAGGCAAAAAATTTAGCTTCTTTAAGAGTACCAAATTTTTCTTTAGCAGCTTTTTGCAGCGCAGTGAAGCCCTTTTCGCCCATGTTTTGATCTAGCGCTTTGCTGAGCATGGGCAGCAGAGCGGAATATTCGGGGACGGGAGCGCCGTTTAAAGCGTCAATAACGACCTCTACGGCTTTCTGCTGTTTGTTTAAATCGCCGCCGTCGGCAGCAAAGCACAGGCTGCTGCCTGCTACGGTCAATGCCAGAGTCAGCAGCATAATTAATTTTTTCATAGGGATGCACCTCTTTCGCTAATGTTTAAAACTGTATATTATATCATAAGCTTTTTCGCAGCAATAGTAAAGTAGCGCTTATAAATAATTTTGGCACAGCGGCTGCATTTATGACTTTTTTGTGTTTTTTCGTTTTGCTGCCAGTAAACGTGTTATACTACAGGTAAGTAAAGGAGGTTTTACCATGTATAAATTAAAACGTTTATGTTTGGCTCTTTTAGTTGTCTGCCTGACTATGCTGGGCAGCGTCGGCGCTTTGGCGGCGGAGAACGACGGCAACCGTGTGACTGTCAGCGCTAATGCCGTCATGGAGGTTGCTCCCGATACGGCGTATCTGTATTTTACCGTGGAGGGGCGCGGCGCTAAGGCTGATGACGCCGTGGGACAGGCAGCCAATAAGATGGAAGTGGTACGGCGCTCTCTTTTGGGATTGAATATTGTGGGCGAGAACGTAAGCACCACTAATTACAGTATGGACCGCAGTTACGACAGCAAGGGCCGTCCGGACGGCTATGTGGTTTCTAATTCCGTGCGCGTTAAGGTGACGGACGTGAGCAAGGTGGGCGACGTTATCGACAGGATAAGCGGCGCAGGCGTGGACCACATTAGCAACGTCAGCTTCACCGTGAGCAATAAGGAAGTATACAGCAGCCAGCTTTTAGCGCAGGCTGTAGAAAACGGCCGGCAGCAGGCGGCGGTTGTGGCCAACGCCGGCGGCAGAACGCTGGGAACATTGTTGGCCGCCACTATTTACAATGTCAGCGGCTTTGAAAGAAATATTGCCAACGCCGGTAATATGCTGCTCAAGGCTTCGGCGGACATGGCCGCCAGCGAAGCAACCCGCATCGAAACGCAGAATATTAAACTGACCGCTTCGGTGCAGACTATCTTTAGCCTGCAATAAGGCTTGCGGCCTGCGCGTCTACTGCTTTTTCGGCAGCTTATAGGCCCGCAGGGCTTCCAGCAGCTCCTGACTGCCTGCGGGATGGGTTGTGCACAGCTTTTTGAGGGCGGCGAAATTTTTCAGCTCCACGCCCCACAGGAAGCAGTCGGCGTCGTCATAGGCTGCCGCAACGATAAAGCCTTTTTCGTTGACCGGAGTTTTGCCTAAATCGTCGGTGAGCATAATATAAGCGTCGCCGAAATCCATTCCGTAAACAGTAATATTTTCTTCGGGAGTAACGTCCTCCCAAAAGCCTAATTTGTCAAAATCAGCAGCAGTAAGCATGATGCACCAGCCTTTCTGTAATAATGCTTTGCTACTATTATACTCGTTTCTGAGATTGCAGACAAATTCTTTAGCGTGAAAACTGAAAATTGTTCAGCAGCTCTCGCCGGAAGCTTTCCTGCGAGGGCTGTTTTTCTTCAGCGTTTTACAGGCTGCCCGGCATTTGCCAAGCGGCTGATTTGTGCTATAATAGTTCTGTACTTACAGGGAGGTGGCGCGATGAAAAAGAAAGAACGGGGGCCGCTGCAAATCGAGTTTATCTGCCCGAAATGCGGCAAGCGGCTGGCCTGGGCGCTGCCGACCTCTGCAATGAGCTGTCCTGCCTGCGGCACGTGGGTGACGCAGAAAAACCGCCGCAGAAATCAGGGCGAGGTTTTCCTGCCCTTGGACAGCGATCAGACTGTACTTTTTTGAATGGGGGAACATATTATGACAAGCATTTGGGAGCAGGCTCAAGCACTGCGTGAAGAAATGACGGCAAGACGGCGTAATCTGCACCAGCATCCGGAAACGGGCTGGACGGAATTCCGCACGGCCAGCATGGTTATTGAGGAGCTGCGCCAGCTGGGCTACGAGGTAAGCTTCGGCGCAGAAGTGGTGGACGAGGCATCCATGATGGGGGTACCGCCCGCGGCAGAGCTGGAGCAATACATGGCACGCGCTGTCAGCGAGGGCGCGGACCCGGAGCTGGTTAAGCAAATGGCGGGTGGCAAAACCGGCGTGGTAGCCGTACTGCGCAGCGGCAAGCCGGGCAAGACGGTAGCCTTCCGCTTTGATATGGACTGCAACGATGTGGAGGAGGAACGTGGAGCCGGGCACCGTCCGGCGCAGGAGGGCTTTGCTTCCTGCCATACCAAGGCTATGCACGCCTGCGGCCACGACGGTCACGTTACTATCGGCTTGGCTGCGGCTAAGCTTATCGCCGCTAATAGGGAGCAGCTGGCCGGTACCGTTAAGCTTATTTTCCAACCGGCAGAAGAAGGCGTGCGCGGCGCTTACGCCATGGTCAACGCCGGTGTTGTGGACGATGTGGATTATCTTTTCGGCGGGCATATCGGCTTTAAGGCTACTGCCGACAATGCTTTGATTACTATGACTGACGGCTTTTTGGCTACGACGAAGCTGGACGCTGTGTTCAAGGGCGTATCTGCTCACGCAGGCGCTGCGCCGGAGCAGGGCAAGAACGCTTTGCTGGCCGCCGCGCAGTCAGCTATTTCCCTGAACACTATTTCCCGTCACAGCCAGGGCTCCAGCCGCATTAACGTAGGCGTGCTGAACGCTGGTACGGGGCGCAACGTTGTGCCGGACATCGCTTCTTTGAAGCTGGAAACCAGGGGCGCTACTACGGAGATCAATAATTTCATGGTCAGCGAAGCGCGCCGTATTTTGGAGGCCTGCGCCGCAATGTACGACGTACAGCTGCAGGTTACTATGGCCGGCGCTGCTCCCGCTTGTCTGGCGGATAAGGAGCTGGGGCACGAGGTTGCGGAGCTTGCGAAGGCTAAGTGCGGTTATGAGCAGGTGCTGGAATATGTGGATATGGGCGGCAGCGAGGACTGCGGCTACTTTATGGAGCGCGTGCAGCAAAGGGGCGGTCAGGCTTTGTATATGATGTACGGTACGCAGATTGCCGCCGGTCATCATAACAGCCATTTCGATTTTCACGAGGACTGTATGTGGAAGGCCGCCGCTACGCTGACGGAAATCGCTGTGCATTTTACCAATAAATAAGACGCAATAAAGCTCCCGTTTTGTTATACTTTCGCCATATTCTTTTGTTATATTAAAGAAAAGATATTTCACGGAGGTATGAATTATGAAAATGATGTATAAGGCTGCCGCTGTTATGGGCTGTTTGCTGGCTTTAGGTATGGGCTCGGCTTTGACCGAGGCCCACGGCCATTGGGGGCGTGGCCATGGCGGCTGCGGCGGATATTACTGCGAGCCGCGGGGCTATGGTTACGAGCGGCAGGAAGAGCTGTCGCCTGACCCGGAAGTAATGCGTGCGCCCGCCATGCAGCATTTAAACGGCGTTATCGTTTCTGTTGAGGGCCGCCGCGTAGAGGTAAAGGATGATGACGGCCGCAGCGTAATCGGTTTGCTGAACCGCGATACCTATATTATCGACGGCGCTAAGGGGAATTTGCGCCTGCCGGGCGTATTACAGGAAGGGCAAAAGGTCAGCCTGTATTATTCCAGCCGCATGACGCGCAGTCTGCCGCCTCAGGCAGCAGCTTACGCTATAATTTTGGGCGCAGCCCAGGATACTCCCTTGTTCTTTCCGGTGGATCAGGTGCAGCTGACGGATGATGGCAAAGCCGTGCGCGTTTTGAACAGTAATAACGATATTATAGCTGCTATCGACAGCGCGGCTTGCCCGGATTACGAGCAAATTTTGCCGGGCGATATACTGCTGGTGTGGACTAAAGCGATGACAATGAGCCTGCCCGCGCAAACCAACGCCGATAAAGCGATAATTTTGCCATAAGTTATAATAAATAGTAAAAGAGGTTGTGTGTATGAAAATTTTTATGGATACTGCTAATGTTGAAGAAATTGCTAAATTCGTCGATTGGGGCGTGGTGTACGGCGTTACGACTAACCCCAGCCTGATCGCTAAAAGCGGACGCACTCAGGCCGAGGTAATTCCTGAGATTGCCGCTTTAGTCAGCGGCCCGGTCAGCGCCGAGGTCATCAGCACCGAATGCGCAGGTATGGTGGAGGAAGCACGCAAGCTGGCTAAGATTGCCGGTAACGTGGTCATCAAAATTCCCTGCATTCCCGAGGGCTTAAAGGCTGTAAAAATTTTGAGCGCCGAAGGCATTAAGACTAATGTGACGCTGGTGTTCAGCATGTCCCAGGCTTTGATGGCTGCCCGCGCAGGCGCTGCTTATGTAAGTCCTTTTATTGGCCGCTTGGACGATATTGGTGAAAACGGCGTGCAGCTGGTGGAAAATATCGTTAAGGCCTTCAAGCTGTACGGCATCGAAACCGAAGTTATTGCCGCCAGCATCCGTAATTTGGAGCATGTGGATAAGGTAATGCTGACAGGCTGTCAGATTGCTACCATTCCTACCAAAGTGCTGGAACAGATGATCAAGCATCCTTTGACGGATAAGGGCTTGGCGCAGTTTATGCTGGATTACCAAAATTCTTTAAAATAAGGCTTGGCCGAGGCGAAGCTGATATTATGGGCTTGGCTCCCCTTGCGGGGAGCTTTTGCTTTTGTTATGGAGCAGGGTGAATAGAATGAATTGTAGAAAATTACTGCTGGGCGCGGCTTTGTGGCTGGGCTGCGGCGTATTTAACACAGCGGCGGCACAGTCCGCCGTTACAATTCCGGAGGATTATACAGCGCGGGAGGTTAAGGCCGATTTTGTTGCCAGCGGGCCCAGGCTGCTGTTTTCCGACAGTCCGGAGATGGTTTATCAAACGGGCATTTTGTACCGTGATAAGGTGCAGGGCGCAGTGCGCATCTTTTTCCATCATGTCAACGCTATGAATAGTTCTAAGAAGTTGGCGCTGTTGGTGCGCAACGAGGACCAGCTGCGCCCGGTGGCTTATACCATTAAGCGCAGGGGTGTAAGTCAGCCGGATTATAATTATATGAACGCAGGCAAGAAGGCGGAGCGGGATTATTTTGCCGAAGAACAGCGGCAGGAGCAAGGCGCGTTAGGCTTTGGACGCAGCTGCGAGCTGCTGGGCGGGCGCGGCGTTGTACTGTCGCCTAATGAAATAGTAACGGGCATGATAGATTTGGAGCTGACGCGCCCGGCGCAGATCAGCGTATTGCTGTGCGAGCCGCAGACGGATCTTGAAATTTTTAACGACAGCGCGGCTGTCTTGCCCATGGACGAGCATCCGCTGCGGGGAAGCTTTGCTGGCGGAGACTGGCATTATACCTTAAAAAATTCGGTGCAGCGCGACGGTACGCCTTACAAGCTGAAGCTGGCGGGAGCGGACGAGGGCTACGCTAAAGGCGTGGACGCTACCACGGGGCTGGCGGCAGAAAACTACGGCAATTATGGCGTCGTTTATCAGGTGGATTTTACGGTAGCAGGCGATAAGCCGGTAAGCTTGGTGCTGAACCCCATTGGCGGAGCTTTTGCTGGCTATGGCGTACTGCAAAGCGCTCAGGGAAGAAGGCTGCTGGCGCTGCCTGATTATGATTTGTGCGTGGGCGAACGCTTTGAGGACGCTGTGGATTTAGGCAGGCTGAAGCCGGGGGCCTACAGCTTTATCTGGTCGCCGCCGGGAGCCTCCAACCTGCCGGTGGAGCTTATCTGGCGCTAAGGCTGCGCAGCTTGCTTTACAGGCGATAAGAAAGCCTTGTGGTAAATATGTTTTAGTTACTAAATAAAAAGTTAGCGGGAGAGCTGTTGGAAGGCTCTCCCAATTTTATTTTTAATGAGGCGTTTACGCTCTGGGCGCAGGGCTTTTACTCAACGCAGACAATTATGTATCGTTTGTGAAATATTTACTATTATCTTTTTAGCAAAATAAGAATCTCTCAATAACATACCGGACAGTTCTTGAAAATTGTACATTTCATTTGTGATATTAGTGTAGCTTGTGCTAAAAAGCACTTGACAAATCCAGTATAAAATGTATAATTCTAATTGAGAATAATTTTTGATAAAAGGATGATGAACATGGCTAAAAGAAATACTATCCAAAGGCAACTCGTTATTGCAGCCGTACGTTTTTTAGCAGATCACCCTACTGCTGAAGAAGTGTATGACCGCATCACTATGGAATACCCCGACATCAGCAAAGGCACCGTTTACCGCAATCTTAACAGCTTGGTGGAAAGCGGCCTGCTGGGCAAGGTTTCCGTTCCGAGCGGCGCAGACCGCTTCGACCATATTCTGGCGCGTCATTACCACATCAAATGCACCGAATGCGGCAAATTTATGAATGTGGAAAATTTTGATTATATTCCGGATATGGACGGCAAGGTAGCGGCTGTAACCGGCTATAAAATGAACCATCATGATATCGTTTTCAGCGGCGTTTGCCCCGAATGCCAAAAGAAGGAGCATAACGATCACGAAAGCGAAGATGTTTTGGGTGAGGATAGAAACTAAGCGCAGGAAGGTCAGCAGCTGACCTGCGTTAGTGGAGAAAAAGGAGGAAATTATTATGGAATTAAAAGGCAGCAAAACTGAGCAAAATTTGTGGACTGCATTTGCAGGCGAATCTCAGGCGCATACTAAATATCAATATTATGCAAGCACCGCTAAGAAAGAGGGCTACAATCAGATTGGCGCTATTTTCAGCGAAACCGCAGGCAATGAAAAGGAGCATGCTAAGATTTGGTTTAAGGCATTGCACGGCGGCGGCATCCCCAGCACTATGGAAAATCTGAAGGACGCAGCTGCAGGCGAAAACTACGAGTGGACTGAAATGTACGCAGAATTTGCTCAAACCGCTAAGGAAGAAGGCTTTAACGATTTGGCAAGACTGTTCACCGAGGTTGGCAATATTGAAAAAGAGCATGAAGAGCGTTATCGCGCTTTAATCGCTAATATTGAAAACGACCGCGTATTCAAACGCGAGGAAAAGAAGGTTTGGATCTGCACTAACTGCGGTAAGATTGTCGTTGCCGATAAGGCTCCGGCTAAATGCCCGGTTTGCGACCATCCGCAAGGATATTTTGAGCTGAAGGTTATCAATTACTAATCATTCCGTATCCCAAAGTATCAAGTAAATATGTATAAAAGAAGCAGCCTGTGAGTTTTCGCAGGCTGTTTTTTATATATGGAACTGGCGTTAAGGCCGGGCATATGCGGCAGGTATTACTTTGTTTATATTGAGTTATAAAAACAGCTTTCTGCTTTACGGCTATTAAAGAGTTGTAGATGAGGTTCCAGCCGTATATAATATAAAGAAGAAATAAACGCATTTTATGTAGTAATTTATGTTTGCGCCTGTTGGCGTCAATGGATAAAGCAAGAGCTTTACAAGGAGGCTTAAATGATAAATTTAATGTGCGTACCCTTAGGGTGCAGCTTGCGTTTGCGCTTCTGCGCCGAGCTGGAGGGCTCGCCTCAGGGCGTGCTGGTGCTGCCCAACGGGCTGCTGCTGGAAGATGTGCGGCGGCAGTATAACGTTACGTGCCTGGGTATGGATACCTTAGCGAATAAAATTCTTAATCTTAACGGGTACGTGGATTTTCACCAAATCAACCGCCGCAGCCAGGAGCTGGTGGTAGAGACTATGATTGGCGATTTGCAGAAAATAGGCAGGATGGAATATTTTGGCGAGCTAGCGTCCAAGAAAGGCTTCGTCAAGGCTATGACTTCGCTGTTGGGAGATTTAGCACGCAGCGGCGCTGCGCAGGAGGAAATCAGCAGCGTGTTGTCCGAGTGGGGCAGGCCGGGCAACTTAGGCAAAAAGGACAGCGATATAGCCTTGCTGTACCAATTTTACCGCAATCATTTAAAAAATAAGGATTGGTTTGACCTTGAAGGCAAATACCGTTTGGCTATTTTGGTTTTGCAGGACGAGAGCGTGCGCTTGCCGTGGCAGCAGGTGTATTTCAGCGATTTTTACAGCTTCGATAAATTGCAGCTGGATTTTATCAAAGCTTTGAGCAAGCGCTGCCAGGTAACGGTGGGGATGTGCTGGGAGCCGAAGCTGGCGGAAGAGGATAAGGACAGAGAACGGTTCTTCGCGGCGTCACGGACGACGTACATGGAGCTGGAAGGTCTGTGCTACGCTGGCGGCGGGCGACCGCAGGTACAAACTTATCCCGACGCTTGGGCGGGCAGCGCGGGCTGCGGGCAGGTAAGGCGCAATTTGGGACGCAGGGCGCAGCCGCTGCTGCCGACGGGCGACGTGCAAGCATATTGCTTTAGCGACCGCGAAAAAGAAATGCGTTGGGCGCTGACGCAGGTGAAGAAATTGCTGCGCAGCGGCGTTCCGGCGGCTAATATAGCCGTGGCGGTGCGCGACCTTTCGCTGTACAGCGGGCTGCGGCTTGTGGCCGATGAATACGGCTTGCCGGTAGCGTTGCCGCAGGTCAGCAAGTTGGCGGCGCAGCCCTTAACGGAAATGGTTTTGCTCTTATTGGAGGCAGCGCCTGATAACCGCGAGGGAGCGGAAGCGTATTTTAAATTGCTGTCGGCGAGCCGCAGCCTTCTGCAGGCGGACGGCGAGGCGACGGACAGACTGCGTTTGGCGAATTATTTTACCAGCCGCCGTGGGGCGCAGGAAAAAGCCCGTGAGCTGGCGGCCGACGACGAGGTTTGGCGTTTACTGGACGCTTTTCTGGAGGCGCTGCCGCCGAAAGCGACGCTGAAGATTTACGGCGAGCAGGTCATAGCTTTCTTGCAAGAGCTTCAGCTGGAACGGCGCTTGGGCGAGCTGTATAAAAAAGATATAGCGACGCTGGCGGAGGTCGGCGCCGTTTTGCAGTCGCGCGAGGCGATAAGCGCCGCCGTAAGGCAGCTGGTGGAAGATTACGCCGCCTGCGGCAGAGGCGAGGAAAGCATCGGGCTGGGGCAATGGCACGAGCGTTTGGCGGACGCTTTGCGCCAGGTAAATATTTCACTGCAAGGCGGCAGGCAGGACGGCGTGCTGGTGACGGAGGCAGTCAATCTGCAAGGGCTGGAGTTCGATTACGTTTATCTTCTGGGGCTGCGCGAGGGCGAGTTCCCGCACGTCAATAATGAGAATTGGATTTATAACGACACGGAGCGCAAAGAGCTGCGCGATATGGGGCTGGATATGCCGACAACGGCAAGTTCCTATGCCGAGGACGCCTGCTTCTTCGGCGCGGCGGCAGCGTCGGCGCGGCAGCAGCTGGTACTGACCTTTTACAAGGACGACCAGGCCGGGGCCAGCCGCTATGTGGAAATGGTGCAAAAGCTTTTTGCCGACGCGGACGGCGGCCTGCTTCCCATCGTCTGCGACCCGCCGAAGCTTGCCGCTTCACCGCAGGAGCTGGAACAGCTGGGGCAAAGCTGCGACAAAGAATGGCTGCGCGAAGCTTTGGGAGAAGCGTGCGTAACGGCGGCGCGGGCGGACGAACGGCGCGCCGATGAGCGGCGTTACAACGGCGTGCTGCAGGACGCGGACTTGCTGAAAAAAGTACGCAGCGGCATGGGCAGCAGCTTCAGTGCCAGTATGCTGGAAATTTATGCCCAATGCCCGTTCCGTTTCTTAGGCGAAAGGCTGTGGAAGCAGCAGGAGTTCGCTCCCATGGACGACCAATTGACGCCTGCGGATGAGGGCGATATTTTACATCAGACCCTGGCGCGCTTTTTAGGAAAGTATTTGGGCGTCAAGCTTAGCGAATTCCCGGCGGACGCGCTGCGGCTGGAACTGGCGCAGGACTTCGCCGATATTTGCCGCAGTGCGGAAGAGCAGGGCGCGGTGGTAGGCGGCTTGCTGTGGCAGGCGGAGCGGCCGCGTTTGGAAAAATTATTACAGCAATGGCTTGATTTTGAGCTTGCGGACCAACGGCGTTGGGCAGACTTTACTCCCTGCGCTGTGGAATGGGATTTTAGTTCGCGTAACGGCAAGCCTTTACCGTTGTATTTATCGGACGGCAGCCGCGTTACGCTTAACGGGCGCATCGACAGGATTGACGGCGACGGTGAGCGCGTTTTTGTTACGGACTATAAGCGCAGCTCCGCGCCCAGCAAAAAAGATTTGGAGCAAGGCTTCGACCTGCAGCTGCCGGTTTATCTGTTGGCGGCGGCTGATTTATATAAGGCCGCGCCTACAGGGGGGACGTACTTCGTTTTGAAAAACGGCGAGCGCGCTAGCAGTTTTGTTTTAGAGGACGTGGGCAATGACGACTTGAAATACAAATTAAACAAGAACGGGTTGAACGCCGGTTGGGAAAGCTTTCAGCAATTTTGCCGGCAGCTGCTTGTTAGTTATATAGAAGGAATTTATGCCGGCAATTTCGCCGTAGCGCCGCGTAAAGCGTGCAGCGATTTTTGCCAGCTGAAAAATATCTGCCGCCTGGCCGTAACGCCGGGCGGACGGGAGCAGGGAGGTGCGCCGGAAGATGGAAAGGCTTAAAGAACAACCGCAGCAGACGCAGGCTATCCGGGCTATCGGCTGCAATGTGGCGGTATCCGCAGGCGCGGGCAGCGGCAAGACGCGCGTGCTGGTGGAGCGCTTCGTGTATATTTTGCAGCAGGGGCAGGGAGCGACGCGGGCTTCGGATATTTTGGCCATCACCTTTACCCGCAAGGCGGCGGCTGAAATGAAGGAGCGCGTGCGCAAATTGCTGGCAGAGCGCGCCGACGGGAACGCGAGCGGCTTTTGGCGCGAGCAGCTGGAGGATTTGGAGCGTGCTCAAATCAGCACTATCCATGGGTTGTGCAGCAGAATTTTGCGCGATAACCCGGTGGAGGCGCAGCTGGACCCTGATTTTACGCTGGCGGAAGAATTTGAAGGCGAAGAATTTGCAGCGCAATGCTTGCAAAACTATTTGCGTTTGGGCTTGCGCAGGCAAAACCCTGCGGTCTGCGCGTTGGTTGAGCTTTATGGTATGAATAGCCTGCAGGCGCAGCTGAAGGAGCTTTTGCCGAAGCTGGAGGATATAGCGGTTTGGGACGATCTGACAGCGCCTTATCAAAACAGCGGCGCACTTTACGAAGCCAAGCGCGAAGAACTGTGCGCGGCTTTGCAGGACCTAGAGCTGCGGATAGCGGAGCTGGCGGGCAAGGCAACAGCGGCGTTGGCAACTTTGGCCGAGCGGCTGCCGGAGGTTTTGCAAGACGCTCGCCGCGACGATTACGTATCCTTGGATTACGCTATGCAGGGCGTAACGGCGCGGGGTAAATTGAAGGACGGCGTTAAGGCTGTGAGAGCTTTGCGCGAAGAGCTGGATGCCTTGGCGGCGGATAAGGCGTCCGCGTCCTGGCTGCCTCTGTGGCAGGAAGTATTAAAGGATTTAGCGGTTTATATCAGGAAGCAGAAAGAGGAACGCGATCTCCTGACCTTTGACGATTTGGAGTTACTGACGGTGCGGCTGTTGGAAAATAGTCCTCAGGTGCGGCGCAAATATCAGAAGCGCTTCCGCTACATTATGGTGGACGAATTCCAGGACACTAACGAACGGCAGAAACGGCTGATTTACTTTTTGTGCGGCGACAGCGGCGAGCAGCTGCAAGGCGACAAATTATTTATTGTGGGCGACCCCAAGCAGTCCATTTACCGTTTCCGCGGCGCGGACGTCGGCGTTTTCGCCAAAGCGCGGCGCGATATTGCGAAGCAAGGCGGCCAGCTGCTGACGCTGAACAAAAATTTTCGCAGCGCCGATAAAATTTTAACGACAGTCAATACGGTTTTTAAAACTCTGTTGGGCGAGGATACCGGCCGCGACGTTTATTTTGAAGCTTTGGATTTTGATAAAAGCGGTACTGCGCGCCCGGAGCTGCTGCTGTTGCCCTACGACAAGGAATGCGGGCGCAGCAGCTTCGAGGTGGAAGCCGAGGCTTTGGCGCAGAAGGTGCGTTCCATCCGCGACGAGGGCGTGCCCTACGGCGAAATGGCCGTGCTGCTGCGCAGCGTGACGCATTGCGGCGAGCTGGCGGAAGCCCTGCAGCGTTACGGCGTGCCTTACGAGGTTATCGACGGCAAGGGCTTTTACGAGCAGCAGGAGGTTTTGGACCTGCTGCATTTGCTGACGGCATTGCAGAACCGCCGTCGCAGTTTGGAGCTGGCGGGCGTGTTGCGTTCGCCTTACTTTGGCTTGGACGACGAAACCTTGACCAAATTATTTTTAAGCGGCGGTGAATGCCTGTGGGACGCGCTGCAGCGGGCGGACGCCGATGAATTTCCTGAAGAACAGGGCGCTTTGCTGCGGCGCGCGGCTTCTATTTTGGCGGAGCTGCGCAGCTGCGCCGCGTTGTGCGCGCTGCCGGAGCTATGGCAGCGGCTGTGGCAGACGTTGGCTGTGGACGGCGTGCTGTCCTTGCAGGAACATGGGGCCAATAAGCTGGCGAACGCTAAAAAGCTGCGGCAGTTGGCACAGGAATATTGTGCGCAGGAAAACGGCACGCTGGGAAGCTGGCTGGATTACGTGCGGCGTATACGCGAGGCGGCGGCCAGGGAAACGACGGCCAATTTAAACAGCGCCGACGCCGTGCGCATTATGACGATTCATAAGTCCAAGGGATTGGAATTTAACACGGTCTTTTTGCCGTTCTTAGGTAATACTTTTAAGAGCGACGCTTCGATAATAAAATTTTTGCCGGACGTCGGTCTGGGGATAACGGCGCCGCTGGCCAACGGGCAGCTGGTAATGAGCGGCGTGCTGCAGCGCGCCAAAGCGGTGGATAAGGAGCTGGAGCTGGAGGAACGCAAGCGCCAGCTGTACGTGGCTATGACCCGCGCCGAAGAGAGGCTTATTATGTGCGGTATCGCGGGCGGGAAGGAGAAAAGCGATAAGCCGCTGGCGGAACAAAGCTGGCTGCAGCAGCTCAAGCAGCTGCTGGAGGAGGGACCGGAGGCGGTGGTGCAGACTTACGTCGGCGACGCGCAGCCTGCGGGCAGCGCACGCATGCAAGCTGCCGCGCCGACTGCGGAGAAATTGGCGGCTATTGCGCCGCTGTCGTCCTATGCTGCCAGCGGCCGCAGGCAGTTCAGTCCTTCGGCCTTGCAGACCTACCTGCATTGTCCGCGTATGTATTACTACCAGCAGGTTTTGCGTTTGCCGGGATTGGAGGAAAGCGGCGACGGCGCGCGTTTGCCCGCTTATGTGACGGGGCTTATCGTGCACCGCGCTTTGGAAATATATAACGGTGACGAGCGGGCGGCGCTGGCTGCGGCTATTAAGCAGTACGCGCCCGGTTGCGCAGCGCCGGAGGCGGCAGCCATGCTGCAAGGCTATTTAGGCAGCGACTTGTACCGCAATTTGCCTAGGCAGCGGCAGCGGGAGCTGGCCTTTAGCTATTCGGCAGGCGACGGGCTCGTCATCAGCGGTATTATCGATTTTGTGGGCGAAACAGACGAGGGGCTGCTGTTGGTGGATTATAAAACCGGCAAGCCGCCTGCGCTGGGAGAAATCCCTTTGGGTTACGCCTATCAATTGGCGCTGTATAGGGCTGCCGCTGAAAAAAATTTACGCCTTCCGGTAGCGCAGGCACAGCTGCATTATTTGCAGGATTTAAGCGTGCGGAGCCTGCCGCCGGAGCGCGATTATTTAGCGGACGCTTTGGCGTTGTGCCGGGAAATAAGCGCTAAGGGACAGGAGGCGGATTTTGCCTGCCAGCTTGCGGCCTGCGGCCATTGCCAGTATAATTATTTATGTAAGCAAAAATGAGGGGAGCGATTTGCGTGGATATGCTAAGCAAGCTGGACAGCTGGGATTATTTGGCGCTGGTTATGCTGCTTCTTTCCCTGTGGTTGATTCTGGGCGGCGCAGGAAAACTGAAAGCTGCCAATCCGGAGCAGGTTGACGAGGGTAAGCTGAAAAAGCGCGCCTACGGCGCGGCGGCAGCGGCAGGCGGTTTTTTTGGCCTGCCGTTATTTTGCCTGAAAGAGATGAATACAGTATTTTTGGCGCTTTCGTATGTATTTTATTAATGTAAAAGCTTATAATAGCAATTGTGCATTAAAGTAATTCTGCGCGAAGCGCAAGCTTCGCCGCTTTAAGAGGGGACTGAAAATGAAGATTGCTTTTTACGCCTTGCGGGACTTTGACGAATTGGCTTTTGCCGAAAAGTTCAGCAAGCAGTATGGTATTGATTTTGTTTGGACGGAGGAATATCCCAACGCGGATAATTTGCAGCTGGCGCAAGGCTGCCAGGGCGTCAGCTGCACGCCCTGCGAAATGAAGGAGGAGTGGGTGCGCGCCTTTCATAGCTATGGCGTGCAGTATATGCTTACCCGCGCCATTGGCTACGACCATTTGCCGGGTAAGCTTATTAAAGAGCTGGGCATGCATATTTCTACCTCGCCCTATCCTACGAGCTGCGTGGCTAATTACGCTTTGATGCTGATTCTGCTGACCACGCGCAAATTCCAACAGACCATGATAAGGGCGGCGGCGCAGGATTATACGTTGAAAGGCAAAATGGGACGCGATTTGGGCGACTGTACCGTGGGCGTTTTAGGCACAGGCCATATCGGGCAGCTGCTGATTAAGCATTTATCCAGCTTTGGCTGTAAAATTCTGGCTTATGATAAGTATCCTAACGCCGAGGCTGCTAAATATGCCAAATATGTGGAGCTGCCGGAGCTGTACGCCGAAAGCGACGTAATTTCCCTGCATGTGCCGTCCAACGACGAAACCTTTCATATGATAAACCATGACGCTATGGCGCAGATGAAGAACGGCGTAATCATCATTAACACGGCTAGAGGCAGCCTGATAGATTCACAGGCTTTTATCGCTAATCTGAAAAGCGGCAAGATTGGCGGCGCAGGCCTGGACGTTATTGAAAATGAAGCGGGCCTGTATTACTGCAACCGCATGGGCGACCATATCGATAACGACGAGCTGGCCATGCTGCGCAGCTTTCCGAATGTTATTGTCAGTCCGCATACGGCCTTTTATGTGGAATCTACTGTATCCAATATGGTGGAAAAATCCTTCATCGCTTTGGATTATTTCCGCCGGGGCGAGCTCAGTCCCTTTGAAATCAAATTGTAAACTCTTAAACCGTCTCTGCGGGGACGGTTTAATTTTTGTGCAAAAAATGATATAATATGATGTAATTAGTTTTTCAACGGGGTGATTATTGTGATTAACGAAAATAGATTGTTAAACGAATTTGTTGAATTAGTAAGCGTTCCCTGCCCCAGCAAGGATGAGAAGGCCGAGGCCGAAATGATTATGATAAAGCTGCGTCAATTGGGCTTAGAGCCTGAAATGGACAAGACTAACGAAAAAACCGGCGGCACCTGCGGCAATGTGTGGGCGTATGTTAAGGGCAATGTGCCGGACGCGCCGGTGCTGCTGTTTGAAGCGCATATGGATTCCGTAGCACCTACGACCGGCACTAAGGTTGTGCGCAAGGACGGCGTACTTTATTCCGACGGCACTACTACTCTGGGGGGCGACGATAAGGTGGGCGTTGCTTCTATCCTGGAGGCGGTAC
This sequence comes from uncultured Phascolarctobacterium sp., assembly GCF_905212365.1. Classification (GTDB taxonomy): domain Bacteria; phylum Bacillota; class Negativicutes; order Acidaminococcales; family Acidaminococcaceae; genus Phascolarctobacterium_A. Next base: position 6,561 of record NZ_CAJMEH010000018.1, on the reverse strand, counting down.
GCGCTTTGCAGGAGGACGGCGTCGCTCATGGCGACGTGCAGCTGCTGTTCACTATCAGCGAGGAAATTGGCTGCTTAGGCGTAGTTAATCTGGATAAATCCTGGATTAAGGCCGACTATGGCTATTGTATGGACATCGGCGGCGATTTGGGCGAAATTACTTATGCCGCTCCTAAACTGTACGATATTTATGTGACCGTTAAGGGTAAGGCTGCTCATGCTGGTATTGCGCCGGAAACCGGCGTCAACGCTATTATGCTGTCTGCCGCAGCTCTGAGCAAGCTGCCTGCCTACGGGCGCATCGATGAAGAAACTACCTTTAATATTGGCCTGTTCAACGCTGGAGTCGGCACGAATATCGTTTGTCCGGAGGCTAAATTTGTTATCGATATGCGCTCTTTGAATGTAGCCAAGCTGGAAGCCTTGAAGGATTCTACTATAGCGCTGATTAAAGAAACGGTAGAGGCTGGCGGCGGCCAGGTGGAATTTGACGTAGTCGAGGGCTGCCCGGCGGTAGAAATGGAAAAAGACCATCCGTGCATTCAACTGGCGCAGCGCGCTGCCGAAAAGCTGGGCTATCCCGTGGAGCTGAAAACAACCGGCGGCTGCAGCGACGGCAACTATTTGTGCGGTTACGGTTTGCCCTGCGCGTTACTGGCTACGGGCATGAGCAATGTGCATACTACGGAAGAATACCTGAAGGAAAGCGATTTGTACGGTACTGCGCGCTGGATTTACGAAACTATTAAGACGGCGGCAGAAAAATAAGCGAGGTGAAGGCATGAAATTATTTTCCTGGAATGTAAACGGCCTGCGGGCGTGTATGAATAAGGGCTTTGAGGATTTTCTGGCGCAGGCGGCGCCGGATGTGATTTGCCTGCAGGAAACCAAAATGCAGCGGGAGCAGGCGGCCTTTGTTTTTCCCGGCTATGAGGAATATTGGAACAGCGCGGAGAAAAAGGGCTACAGTGGCACGGCGGTTTTTACGAAGCAAAAGCCGCTAAGCGTTACCTACGGTCTGGGCATTGAGGAGCACGATAAGGAAGGGCGCGTTATTACGGCGGAATATCCTGATTTTTATTTAGTAACGGTGTATACGCCTAATTCCCAGCGTGGTTTGGCGCGATTGGAGTACCGCATGCAGTGGGAGGACGCATTCCGCGCTTATTTGCAGCAGCTGGACACAGTTAAACCGGTAGTGGTGTGCGGCGATTTGAACGTGGCTGCCGAAGAAATCGACCTGAAGAACCCTAAGACCAACCGCATGAACGCAGGCTTTACAGACGAGGAGCGCGCTAAATTCCGCGAGCTGAAGGCGGCGGGCTTTGTGGATACCTTCCGCTATTTGCATCCTGAAGAAGTGAAATACAGCTGGTGGAGCTATATGTTTAAAGCCCGCGAGAAGAACGCCGGTTGGCGTATCGACTATTTTGTCGTGTCAGAACGCATCAAGGATAAGGTGCAGACGGCCGAAATTCATAACGACGTTTTTGGCAGCGACCATTGTCCCGTAAGTATCGAGCTGGATTTTGAATAAATGTAAAGCGGCCAGATATTAATGTACCTGAGCGGAGATTTTCTGCCGTAGCTGCATAAAAATGTTGACACCTGCTCCCGAACTTGCTAAGATATAATGTATAAAATTTATATATTCACAGGCAAGGAACGGAAGGTTTTTTACCGTCAGCCGGTTCAGAGAGGCAGCGGGTGGTGCAAGCTGTTGCGGCGGTGTAGAAATTGTAGTCCGGGAGCCGCTTTGCTGAAAGCCAGTAGGCAGAGCCGTCGGCGCACGTTACGCGCTTTGAGCGCCCTGTATATTTATAGGGAAGATAGGTGGTACCACGAAGCTTTTCGCCCTGTCCTTTAAGGATGGGGCGATTATTTTTTAGCATTTAAAGCAGCCGCGGTCTGCTTGCTTTGGCGACCGCCGCTTTTGTAAGGAGGATTTTTCATGTCTGAAGAACACAACATCCCCAAGGTATACGACCCTGCTTCCGTAGAGAAGAAGTGGTATAAATTCTGGGAGGAGCACCGTTATTTTCACGCCGAGGTAGAGGAGGGCAATAAGGCCTTCAGTATCGTTATTCCGCCGCCGAATATTACTGGCCAGCTGCATATGGGCCATGCGTTGGATAATACCCTGCAGGATATTCTGATTCGCTGGCACCGCATGATGGGACATAACACCTTGTGGATGCCGGGCTACGACCATGCCGGTCTGGCTACGCAGATTAAGGTAGAGGAAGTAATCAAGAAGGAAGAGGGCAAGACCCGTTACGATTTGGGCCGCGAGAAATTTTTGAAGCGCGTATGGGCCTGGAAGGAGCAGTACGGCGATCGCATTATCAACCAGCTGAAGCATTTGGGCGTTTCCTGCGATTGGGAGCGCAAGCGCTTCACGATGGACGAGGGATGCTCCCGCGCCGTGCGCGAGGTTTTCTGCACGCTGTTTGAAAAGGGCTTGATTTATAAGGGTACCCGCATTACCAACTGGTGCGTAAACTGCAATACCGCTTTGAGCGATATCGAGGTAGAGCATAAGGATGACCCCGGTCATTTGTGGTATGTGCGTTATCCCGTTGTGGAGGAGGAAGGCACCTATCTTACCATCGCTACCACCCGTCCGGAAACGATTCCCGGCGATACGGCCGTGGCTGTCAACCCTGAGGACCCGCGTTACGGCAAATTGGTGGGCAAAACTCTGCGTCTGCCTACTACCGACCGCATTATTCCTATTATTGCCGACAGCTATGTTGATTTGCAATTTGGTACCGGCGCTGTAAAGATTACGCCGTCCCACGACCCTAACGACTATGAAATGGGCATCCGTCACAATCTGCCCAGCATTGTGGTTATCGGCATGGACGGCAAGATGACTGACGAAGCCGGGAAGTATGCAGGTCAGACCCGCGAGGAATGCCGCAGGAATATCGTCGCTGATTTAAAGGAACAGGGCTATCTGGTGAAGATCGAGGAGCATTCCCATGCCGTAGGCCATTGCCAGCGCTGCGGCTGCGTAGTGGAGCCCTTGGTTTCCACTCAATGGTTCGTGAAGATGGAGCCTTTGGTAAAGGCTGCAGTGGACTGCGTAGAGGACGGGCGCACGCAGTTTGTGCCCGAACGCTTTACTAAAACCTATACCGGCTGGATGGATAATATCCGCGACTGGTGTATTTCCCGTCAGATTTGGTGGGGCCACCGTATCCCCGTCTGGTATTGCGACGATTGCGGCGAAATGAGCGCCAGCCGCACCGATTTGACTGCCTGCCCCAAGTGCGGCAGCGCCCATATTCATCAGGACGAGGACGCGCTGGATACCTGGTTCAGCAGCGCTTTGTGGCCCTTCTCCACGATGGGCTGGCCTGATAAAACGCCGCTCTTAAAACAGTTCTATCCCACTGGCGTATTAGTTACCGGCTACGATATTATTTTCTTCTGGGTAGCGCGCATGCTGATTATGGGCATGGAATTTATGCAGGACGTACCCTTTGAGAAGGTCTTTATCCACGGCCTGGTACGCGACAGCCTGGGCCGCAAAATGTCTAAATCCCTGGGCAATGGCATCGACCCGTTGGAGGTTATCGATAAATACGGCGCGGATACCCTGCGCTTTATGCTGATTACCGGCAATACGCCGGGCAACGATATGCGCTTCTACTGGGAGCGCGTGGAGGCTACCCGTAATTTTGCCAATAAGATTTGGAACGCTTCCCGCTTTGCGCTGATGAATATTGAAGGCTACGACCCCAAGGCCGAGCTGGCTCCCTATACGCTGGCCGACAAGTGGATTTTGTCCCGCTTGCAGCATACTGCCAAGGGCGTTACGGAAATGCTGGAAAAATTCGAGCTGGGCGAAGCAGGCCGCATGATTTACGACTTCATCTGGGGCGAAGTGTGCGACTGGTATATTGAGCTGGCTAAGCCGCGCCTGTATAATAAAGAAAATGCCGCTGAACGCGCTACGGCGCAGCATGTGCTGGCTAAGGTGCTGACCAGCGCTATGCAGCTGCTGCATCCGTACATGCCGTTTATCACGGAGGAAATTTATCAATGCCTGCCCCACGAGGCTGAAAGCATTATGATTTCTAAGTGGCCGGAGGCCGACCCCGCTTTAATCGACGACGAGGCCGAGCGCTTGATGGGCGCTATCATGGAAAGCATTAAGGCTGTCCGCAATATGCGCGCCGAGGTCAACGTGCCGCCCGGAAAGAAGGTGCCGGCAATTATGCTGGTGGCCAACGATTTGAAGGCTGGCGTGGAAGCCAACGCTAATTATGTGCACCTGATGGGCTCTATCAGCGAACTGACGGTGCTGGACGATACTGCGGCTAAGCCGGAAAACGCTATGGCCGCCGTTGTTGCCGGTATCGAGGTTTACCTGCCTCTGGCCGGTCTTATCGATGTGGAAAAGGAAAACCAGCGCCTGCAGAAGGAGCTGGCCGCTATCGATAAGGAGCTGAGCCGCGTGGAGGGCAAGCTGGGCAACGCGGGCTTTCTGGCTAAGGCTCCGGAGGCCGTTATCGCTAAGGAGAAGGCTAAAGCTGACGAGCTGAACGGCAAGAAGGCCGCTATTAACGAGCGTTTAGCTTATCTCGCTACGCTGTAAAATTTAGCCTCCCCTGCGGGGGAGGCTTTCCTGTATTGTGGAGGATATTATGAATTATACTGAAAGCTTGGCGTATCTTGAGGGGCTGGGAAAATTCGGCATACAGCTGGGCATGGAGCGCATCGAAGGGCTGCTGCGGGAGCTGGATAATCCGGAGCAGAAGCTTAAGACGGTGCACGTCACGGGAACAAACGGCAAGGGCTCTGTTTCCAGCATGATCGCCAATATTTTGCTGGCTGCCAATTTAAAGGTGGGTAAATTTACTTCGCCCCATCTGGTAAAATATAACGAGCGCATTAACCTGAACGGCAGGGATATCAGCGATGATGATTTTGCCACGGTTATCAGCGCGGTGAAGGTAGCTGCCGACAGCGTGGTGAAAAAGGGCGTGTGCCAGCAGCCAACGCAGTTTGAGGTGCTGACGGCTGCCGCCTTCTTGTATTTTTATTTGCAGAAGGTGGATTACGCCGTTATCGAGGTCGGCATGGGCGGTTTGTGGGATTCCACTAACGTCATTACGCCGGTGGTTTCGGTGATTACCAACGTGGCGCTGGACCATACGGACCGCTGCGGCAAGACCGTGGAACGCATCGCTATGCAGAAGGCGGGCATCATTAAGGAAAATGTTCCCGTGGTTACGGCGGCTGAGGGAAACGAGGCTTTAGGGCCAATCGTAAGCTTTGCGATGTTTAAGAACGCGCCCGTGTATTTGTACGGCAAGGCCTTTTACGGCGAGGAAGTCAGCAGCTCTATGGCGGGGCAAAAATTTACGCTGCACGCCGGAAATGTGTACAGCTCGGATTACGAGATTAAGCTGCCGGGCGAGCATCAGATTAAAAACAGCAGCGTAGCCATCGTGGCGGCTAAGCTGGTATCCAAGCAGGACGACCGCGTTAATGAGCTGGCGCTGCATTTGGGCGCGGCCAATACCGTCTGGCCGGGGCGTTTGGAGCGCATTGGGCAGCAGCCGGAAGTTATTTTGGACGGCGCGCATAATCCAAACGGTGCGGAGGCGCTGCGCAAGGCCTTGGATAAGTATTATCCCGGTCAAAAAGTGCATTTTGTCTTTGGCATGATGGGCGATAAGGATATGAGCGGCGTTATTAAGGCGTTGATTCATCAGGACGACGTAGTGTACACAGTGCGCGCCGACGAGGGTAGCCGTGCCGCCGCTGCCGCCGATTTGGCCAAGCTTGTCGGCCCTGACGCCGTACCGGTGGATAGTCTGGCGGAGGCCTATGGCAAAGCCTTGCAGGCGGCTGGGGCGCAGGGCATTGTCTGCGTTTGCGGCAGCCTGTATTTGGTGGGCGAATTTAAAAAGCTGCTGCTGAATGCGCAGCAGCGGCTGCATTAAAGCGGCTGTTTTGACCGGCGCAAAGCACCGGTAGGTAGCGGTATGAATTTACGAAGGATTGCAGATTATCTCGATACAAAAATATATTATATGCTGCTGTTTACGGTGGCGGTAATTCCTCTGCATCAGGAATTTACCGCCTGCTGTGTGGCCGTAACCTTTTTGGCGGCGCTGTTGACGGTGGCGGTCAAGGGCAGGCGGCAGCCCTGCGTGCTGCAAAAATGGCAGCAGGGGGCGTTGTATATGCTGATGGCTATCGGCTGGCTGTCCCTGCATTTTTCGCGCGATAGGTTTATTTCCTCGTGGAATTATGTGTACGTGGCGGGGCAGTACGGCGCGTTACTGTTCGTGCTGCTGCGGTACGGCTGGCTGCGGCCCCAGGTTTTCGGTGGCGCGGGGCGGACGCAGGCGTATGCTGCCGGTTGGCGGGGCTGCTGGCAGCGGTTCAGCGCCTTGCCGCGGCCCTTGCAGCTGCTTGGCGCTTTTCTTGCGGTATCGGTTCTGGTAAGCGGCGTGGGCATTGCCCAGAAAATTTTGGGGATTACCGGCGACGGCGTTTGGTCGGACCCGACGCAGTTCCCCGATTTGAAGGTGCGCGTTTA